>QHVJ01000027.1 GCA_003222275.1 Acidobacteriota bacterium
CGCATCAGCTCGACGAGCCGGCGGTAGACCTCGAGCTGCCGCGCCTCGGGCGGCCACTCCCGCGAGCGCCCGAGCAGATACTCGGAGCGGAAGAGGCCGATGCCCTCGGCGCCGTAGAGCAGGGCGGTGTCCGCCTCGTCCGGGAACTCGGCGTTGGCCTGGAGCCTCACCCGGATGCCGTCTCGCGTGACCGCGGGGAGCGTGCTGGTGGCCTGCAGCCGCTCCTCCTCGATCTTGTGCCGCTCCTGCACGGCGCGGAATCCCTCGAGGGTGGGCGCGGTCGGCTCCACGACCAGCCGGCCGCCCGTCCCGTCGACGACGACCAGCGATCCGGGGGGGACGCGCCGGACCGCATCCTGCAGGCCCGCCACGGCCGGGATCCCGAAGGACCGGGCCAGGATCGCGGTGTGGTGCGTCGGCGAGCCCGCGTCCATGGTCACGGCCAGGACCCGCTCCCAGTCCAGCTCCGCCGCCTCGGAGGGCGTGAGGTCTTCCGTCACCAGCACGAAGCTGCCCGGCAGGCGCGAGAGCGAGGGGGCGTCCGTCGCGCCGCCGAGGTTGATCTGGATGCGGCCGAGGACGTCGTCGAGGTCGGTGCTGCGCTCGCGCAGGTAGGCGTCGGTGAACTCGTCGAAAAGCGCGTGGAGCTGCTCGGCGACCGTGCGCAGCGCCCACTCGGAGTTGACGTGGTCCTCGCGGATGACGGTCACCGCCCGGTCGAGCAGCAGCGGGTCCTCGAGCATCAGCAGGTGGGCGTCGAATATGTACGCGTGGCTTCCTCCCACCTCGCGCGCCAGCCGCTCCTTGATGCCGAGGAGCTGCTTCTGCGACGCCTCGACGGCCCGGCTCAGGCGCTGCACCTCGCCCTCCACGGCCTCGGGCGCGAGCAGCAGCCGGAAGACGGGCACGGCCTCGCGCTCCACCACGAGGGCCGGCCCCACCGCCACCCCCGGCGACACCCCGATGCCCTTCAACTCCAACTACGCTTCCTCCCCGAAGCCGCTGTCCACGAGCGAGGCGAGGGCGTCGACGGCGGCGGCCTCGTCCTCGCCTTCCGCGGACACGTGGAGCAGCGAGCCCTGCGACGCGGCCAGGAGCAGGATGCCGAGGATCGACTTGCCGTCCATGGCCTTCCCGTTGCGGGTGACGGTGACGCGCGAGCGGAACCGGCTCGCCGTGTGCACGAAGCGCGCCGCGGCCCGGGCATGGAGCCCGAGGGCATTGCGGATGCGCACCTCGCGTGCGGTCACGACGGCTTCTTCTCCAGCACCTCGCTCGCCACGTAGATCGCGTCCTTGCCCTGCTGGCGCACGAGGCGCGCCACCTCCGCCAGCGATCCGTCCCGCAACGAGGTGACCTTGATCAGCATGGGCAGGTTCACGCCGGTCACGATCTCGACCTGGGGCGAGAGGAAGGGCAGGCTCACGTTGGTCGGGGTGCCCCCGAACATGTCGGTGAGGATCAGCGATTGCTCTCCGCCCACGTCCTCCAGGGCGCGCGCGATCGCTTCGCGCGCCGCGCTGACGTCGTCGCTCCAGCCGATCGACACCGCGGCGATGCGCGGGATGTCGCCCACGATGGTGCGGGCGGCGTTGACGAGCTCCCCCGCCAGCGCCCCGTGCGTCACGACCACGATTCCAATCATCTTTCCGCTCCGACCGGCGCTACAACGCAGAGGCCGCAGAGAACGCGCGTCATTTCATTTCCCATACTCTGCGGTCTCTGCGGATCCTCTGCGGCCTCTGCGTGGAAAGGCAACTTCCAATCCGCTCGACTCACTGTCGCAAATCCCGGTGGCGGACGCGCACCGGGTAGCCCTGGCCCCCGAGCGCTTCGGCCAGCGCATTGGCGATCATCACCGACCGGTGCCGGCCTCCCGTGCAGCCGATGCCGATCGTCAGGTAGCTCTTGCCCTCCCTGATGTAGCGCGGAACGACATAGGAGAGAAAGCTCTTCATCTTGTCGAGGAAGACCCCGGTGTCCTTCTGGCGGCGCATGTAGCGGATCACCGCCTTGTCGTTGCCGGTGAGCGCCTTCAGCGAGCGCACGAAGTTGGGGTTGGGGAGGAAGCGGACGTCGAACACCAGGTCCGCCTCCGAGGGCACGCCGTACTTGTAGCCGAACGACATCACGGAGAGGACGAGGGGCGCCGCTTCGTGCCGCACGTCGTAGTGCTCGCGGATGTACTCCCGGAGCTGGTGGACCGTGTAGTCCGACGTGTCGAGGATGAGGTCGGCCATCTTGCGGATGGGCTTCAGCGCCTCGCGCTCCTCCCGGATCCCCTCGATGGCAGGCTGGTTGATGGCCAGCGGGTGAGGGCGGCGGGTCTCGCTGAACCGGCGCACGAGGACCTTCTCGTCCGCTTCCAGGAACAGCACGCTCACGGCGAGCCCTCCGCGGCCGCGAAGCCGGCGGAAGACGTGGGGGAACTGCTTCAGGAACTCCCGCTCCCGCATGTCGACCACGAGCGCGGATCGCCGTAGCTCTTCCGATCCGCGGATCAGCTCCGCAAAGCGCGGGATCAGCGCGGAGGGCAGGTTGTCGACGCAGAACCAGCCGATGTCCTCCAGGGCCCGGGCCACGTGCGTCTTCCCCGAGCCGGAGAGGCCGGTGATGATCAGGAGCCGCGCCTCCGGGGAAGCCCTCCGAGCGGCGCCGCGGCGGCTTCGCTTGTTAGGCATGCCCCCGCTTGCGGCGGCCGGCCCGGCGCGGGGCCAGCGCCACCTTGCGCACGCGCGCCTCCGGCCCTTCGGCCGCGATCATCTCGTCCACCTGCTCCGCGAAACGGCGCGCGGCATCATAACCCCGGGTCTTGAGGAGCTGGTTGCGCGCCGCCACCTCGACCAGTATGGCGAGGTTGCGCCCCGGGGCGACCGGCATCCGTACGAGGGGCAGGTCCGCGCCCAGGACCCGGTAGCGCTCCTCCCGCAGGCCGAGGCGGTCGTACTCGCGCCCGGTCTCCCAGCGCTCCAGGCTCACGACGAGCTCCACCTTCTTCGACAAGCGGACGGAGGAGACGCCGTAGAGGTCCTTGATGTTGATCACCCCCAGACCGCGCAGCTCCATGTGGTAGCGCGTGAGGTCGGGAGACGCACCCATCAGGGAATCCGCCATGCGCTTGATCTCCACGACGTCGTCCGAAACCAGGCGGTGGCCGCGGTCGATGAGGTCGAGGGCGCATTCCGACTTCCCGATGCCGCTCTCCCCCACGATGAGGACGCCGAGGCCGAAGACGTCCATGAGCACCGAGTGGAGCTGGACACGCTCGGCGAGCCGCTCGTCGAGGAACGCGCTGAGCTGCTTGATGAAGCGCGTGGAGTCGAGGGCGGTGGCGAGCACGGGCACCCCGCGGGCCTCCGCCTCGGAGCGCAGCTCGGGCGGCGGGGCGAGGCCCCTGGTCACGACGAAGCAGGTCACGCGCCGGCGCGCGAGGCGGGCGAGGATCGAGGCCCGCGGGCGGGGAGCCAGCGTGCGGAGGTAGCTGATCTCGCTGCCGCCGATGATCTGCACCCGCCCGTAGCGCAGGTAGCCCGTGAAGCCCGTCAGGGCGAGACCCGGCCGCTGGACCCGCGACAGGTGGATGGTGCGGTCGAGTCCCGCGCGCCCCGCCACCAGCCGTAGCGCCAGCTCCTCACCTCCGTGCTGGAGCAACTCGCGCACCGCGACCGCGGGCCCCGCCGCCGGGCGCGCGCGCCTCGTCACCCCCTCAGGCCTCGGAGCGCGCGGCGGCGCGGGCGGGAAGGCGGCGCTTGCGCTGCTGCCGCTTGCCGTTGTGGCGCTTGGCCTGTCGGATCAGCTTGTCGAGGACGGTGGCGAGGGAGACTCCAAGATCGCCCGTCTCGTCGCGGGCGGCCAGGCTCCGCCGGGGCGAGCGCACGCTCACCTCGGCGAGGTGCCGGTGCTTGTCGACGCCGAGGATCACGTGGACGTGCGTGATGCCGCGGAGGACGCGCGACAGCTTCTTCAGCTTGCGCTCGGCCAGGGCCCTGATCGGCGCGGGGACCTCCGTCTGACGGCCGGTGTACTCGACCTGCATTCAGCCACCTCCTACGCGGGGAGGGCCGCGCGACTGGTCAGTGGACCGACTTGCGAAGGTTGGAGGGTGGGATCCGCAGTTCCTCCCTGTACTTGGCCACCGTACGGCGGGCGAGGGGCAGCCCGTCGCCGCCCAGCAGCTCCGCGATGCGCGAGTCGGAGAGGGGACGGGAGGGGTCCTCTCCGTCGATCATCTTCTTGATCTTGTCCTTGATGCTGACGGAGCTGATGGCCTCGCCCATCGTGGACGTGATGCCGCTGTGGAAGAAGAAGCGCAGCTCGTAGACGCCGCGCGGGGTGTGCATGTACTTGTTGGCCACCACGCGGGAGACGGTCGATTCGTGCATGCCGATGTCGGTGGCCACGTCGCGCAGGACGAGGGGCTTCAGTTGCGTGATGCCGTGGTCGAGGAACGCGCGCTGGTGGCGGACGATGGACTCGGACACCTTGTAGATCGTGCGCTGCCGCTGGTCCACGCTCTTCAGCAGCCACAGGGCGCTGCGCAGCTTCTCCTTCACGTAGTTGCGGGTCTCCTCGGAGCCCGCGTCCTTGATCTCGAGCATCCGGCGGTACGTGGGGCTGATGCGCAGCTTGGGCAGCCCGTCGTCGTTCAGGATGATCTTGTACTCGTCCCCCTCCTTGACCACGAACACGTCGGGGATGACGTAGGTGGAGCTGTCGGGGCTGTACTTGAGTCCCGGCTTGGGATCCAGCCGCCGGATGATCTCCAGATGGTGGGAGACCTCGTCGGGGCTCATGCCCATCTGACGCCCGATCTCGGGGTACTGGTGCCCCTGGAGCTGTTTCATGTAGTCCCGGACGATCACGTCGGTCGGCGAGTTCTCGAGCCCCAGCTGCCGCAGCTGCAGCCGCAGGCACTCCGTGAGGTCGCGGGTGGCGACGCCGGGGGGATCGAGGTTCTGCACCACACAGAGGGCCTTCTCGACCTCGTCCAGCGGGTAGGGACCCAGGTTGGCGATCTCGGAGACCGAGGCCCGCAGCATCCCGTCCTCGTCGACGTTCTGGATGATGGCGTCGCCGATCTCCAGCAGCAGCTCGTCGGAGACCGACATGTGCAGCTGCCAGCTCAGATGGTCGTAGAGATCGGGCTGCTCGGTGAGCGTGTTCTCGATCGGGGGCAGCTCGGGCACCTCGGAGGGCCGCGTGCGCCGCCGGTCGCCGTCGTCGAGGTAGTCCTCGAAGAACTTCTCGACGTCGATGTCCTTCAAGGGGTCGGTGCGCTCCTGCTCCTCCTTGGCCTCCTCGTTGGCGATCTCGTCCGGGGCGGTCTCCTGCGCGGGCACCTCCTCCAGCAGCGGATTCTCCATGACCTCCTGCTCCAGCACCTCGGCCAGCTCGAGTGTCGTCAGGGGCAGCAGCTTGATCGCCTGCTGGAGGGACGGCGTGAGGATGAGCCTCTGCGAGAGGCGCTGCGAGAGGCCTAGCTTCTGCTGGAAGGCCACGCTAGCGCTTCCAGAGGAAGCAGGTACGGCGTAAGGCGCCGGTCGTCGCTCTGCTCATGGTCGTTGATCGGGCCCGAGGTCAGCTCGTCCGGTCGCGGCCGTCGAGCTGGAACGCCTCGCCGAGGTACACGCGCCGGACCTCTTCGTCCGAAGCCAGATCGCCGGGCGTCCCGGCACGGAAGACCTGGCCCTCCCTGAGAATATAGGCCCGATGGGTGATTTTCAAGGTCTCGCGCACGTTGTGGTCGGTGATCAGGATGCCGATTCCGCGGTCCTTGAGGTGGGCGATGATCTTCTGGATGTCGAGCACCGCGAGGGGATCGATGCCCGCGAAGGGCTCGTCGAGCAGGATGAAGGAGGGGGACGTGGCGAGGGCGCGGCAGATCTCCAGGCGGCGCCGCTCGCCTCCGGACAGCGTGTAGGCCGGCTGCCGGGCGAGGTTCAGGATGCCCAGCTCCTCGAGCAGCCCGCGCGTGCGCGCCCGCTGCTCGGCCGGGGGCACGCCCAGCGTCTCCAGGATCGCCATCACGTTCTCGTCGGCGGTCAGCTTGCGGAAGACGCTGGCCTCCTGGGGCAGATAGCCGATCCCGGCCCGGGCCCTCAGGTACATCGGGAGGTGGGTGATGTCCTCTTCGCCCAGGAATACCTGGCCATCGTCGGGGCGGGTGAGGCCCACCACCATGTAGAACGTCGTGGTCTTGCCGGCGCCGTTGGGACCGAGCAGGCCCACCACCTCGCCGGTGTGGATCTCCAGGTTGACGTGGTGGACGACGACCCGCCGCCCGTAGGACTTGGTCAGGCCTCGCGCCTGCAGGACCGTCCGTGGCGGCGCGGACGGCTGGGGCTCGTCGGCCGGCGTGGGCGCGGCACTCAAGGCTTGGGCGGCTCCTTGCGGTTCCGGATGATGCTCAGCGTGCGGACCTGCTCCTGGCCGTCCACCAGGACCCGATCGTCACCCACGTGGAAGGTGAGCGATCGCCCCTCGACCTGCTGGGTCGGATCCTTGAGCGTCACCTTGGGGCCCACCAGGATCATCGTCTCGGTCTGCGGCGTGTAGGTCCCGCGCGCCCCCGAGGCGTGCCGATCGCCCTGCTTGACCTCCACCGGCTCCCCGGCCACCAGGGTCTGGATGCTCGATCCGTCGCTCGTGAAGTTCAGCGTCGCCTCCGGGCTGCGGGTCGCGATGTCTCCCTGCCGGATCGACACGTCTCCCCTGTAGACCGCCTTCTGCCCCTCCTCCATGTACGTCATCTCCTTCGCCCGCCCCTCGACCGTCGACGTCTCGCGCGCCTTCTCCGCGGCGCCCTTCGGGGCGTCCTTCGCCTGGGGGGCCTTCGCGGAGTCGCGATTCGGGTGGAGGAAGGAGACGACCCCGCCCGACGCCTCCAGGCGCCACTTCCCCTCCGGCCCGATCTGCTGCAAGCGGATCTCGGGCGCACGGATCTCGTCCTTGCCGGAGCGGAGCAGGGCGCTCTGCTGGTAGCGCGCGGTATGGGTCGAGTCCGTGTACTCCATGAGCGTCGACGTGACGAGGGCCGGCTCGGCGCCGCCCATGAGGAGGCCCTGGCCGCCGCCCTTGCGGCGCAGGACGTGATGTACGTCGCGGCGCGCGATGAAGTCGTTCGTGCGGGTGTTCATGTCGATCGCTCCGGCGCGCAACCGGCTGCCCTGCTCGTCATCGACCATCTCGGGCCCCTGGCGGAGCGTGAGCACTCCCGAGGCGCCGTCGTAGGACGCGTTCTCCGCGGTGGCTTTCTGCGGCGCCTGCTCGAACACGACCTCCCGCCGGAACTCGATGTCCTTGATGTCGCCCGTCGCGGGGTACACCCGGGCGAGAAAGCTCTGGCACCGCAGCCGGCGCGGAACGCCCTTGGCGGGGGGGATGGGAGCGGTGTCGAAGGAGCTGTCCTTCTGGCCCTCGAGCTCGTACAGGTGGCCCTGCTCGTCGAAGCGGAAGGTCAGCGCGCGGGCCTGCAGACGGCGCTTCTCCGGCGGGTCCTTGGGTCCGGGTCGCATCGTGAGGTCGGCGTCGGGCGCCGCTACCGCCTGCTCCAATGAACGGTCGGGGCGCAGCCACAGGTCGAGCTTGCGGCAGGTCAGGTGGCGCGGCCCCTGGCCGCCGGGTACGGGCGCCGTACCGGGGACGTTCCCGCTCGTCGAGTCGAGGACGACGTTCTCGATGGCACGGGCGCGGTAGATCGTCTGGTCGCTGCCGAAGTCGACCTCGAAGCGGTCCGCGGTGAGGACGTCGCCGGCTTGCGTGAGCCGGACGGCCCCGTCGAAGCGCATGGTGCCCTCCGGGCGCACGAGCAGCGCGTGGGCCGCCTTGATGTCGGTGGCCGGATTGCCCTCGTCCTGTATCCGCAGCGTCACGTCGGCGAGCAGCTCCAGCCGGCCCGCCCCCGCGTCGTACGTCATTCCGGTCGACGTCCCGGAGACGTCCTTGCGCTTGAACTCCACGGGCGCTTCGGTCTTCGCCAGCTGCTTGTCGCCGCGGTACACCAGGCTCTCCGTGTGCAGCTCGAAGCCCTCCTCGGTGGTGACGATGACGTGCCCCTGGAAATTGCCCTTCTGCTGCGACGGGTTGATGAGGGCCTCGTCGGAGACGATGCGGCCCTTTCCGGGCTGGCCCTTGGCCATGTAGGTGAACGTGAGGTCCACCCCCCGCAGCCGCACGTCCTCCTGCTCCTGGCCCACCATGTTCAGGGCGCGCAGGAACCAGCCTTCCTTATCACCCTTGAAGCTCTTGTACTCGAAGCGTTCGGCGCGGGCCGACGTCGGTCCTTCCGGGGGCGCCGACGGCGCCGGCGTGGGGGTCACGGCGGATCGGGAGCGGAAGAAGGTGAACGTGACGCTGACGCCCACGACCAGCACGAGGACGAGAAGGGCCAAGCGGATGTGGCGGACGGTTCGAGGCGCGGGCATCAGGTCATTTTAGCGCCCCGGGCTTTGGACCCGTTAGCCCTTGACGACGCTGGCCTGCATCTTGGCGACCGCCTGGAGGTAGCGGAGGTCGAGCGCCTCGGCCTCGGAGAGGGCCGCCCCGGCCGCCCGCTTGTCGCGCGCCTGCCTTCCCCGCGCAAGCGTGTCGCGCGTGAGGCGCGCGCGCCGATCGGGGGACGGCTCGGCGAGGATGCGGCGGGTCACCGCTTCGTAGGCCTGGATGTCCCCGGCCGTCAGGTCTGGAAATTGTCGGCGTAGCCGCTCCGGGTCCACCGGCATCGAGCCGCTCTGCAGTCTCGGCATCCTCTGCGCCCCCTGCGGATCCCTCACGTCGTCTCGAGGAACTCCCCCCCGAGGTGGCCCATGCGCCGGAACTTCTCGTAACGAGCGGCCACGAGCGCCTCGGGAGGAAGCGCCGACAGCTCGCGCAACTGGCCTTCGATGACCTCGTCGAGGGAGCGGAAGAGCGATTCCGGATCGGTCTGGGCGCCCCCGGCCGGCTCGGGCACCACGGCGTCCACGAGGCCGAAAGAAGCGAGATCGGAAGCCGTGATCTTCATCGCCTCGGCGGCCTCGGGGGCGCGGGCAGCGTCGCGCCAGAGGATGGCGGCGCAGCCCTCGGGCGTGATGACCGAGTACACCGCGTGCTCGAGCATGTTGACGCGGTCGCCGACGGCGATCGCGAGCGCGCCGCCGCTGCCGCCTTCTCCGGTGACGTTCACGACGACGGGCACCTTCAGCGAAGCCATCTCCCGCAGGTTGTAGGCGATGGCCTCGGCCTGGCCGCGCTCCTCGGCGTCGAGGCCGGGATACGCGCCGGGAGTGTCCACGAACGTGATGATGGGCCGCGCGAACTTCTCCGCCAGCTTCATGATCCGGAGCGCCTTGCGATAGCCCTCGGGCTTGGGCATCCCGAAGTTCCGGTAGATCTTCTGCTTCGTGTCCCGGCCCTTCTGGTGGCCGATGACCGCCACCGGCCGCTCCTTGTAGAAGGCGAAGCCGCAGACGAGCGCGGGATCGTCGGCGAAGCGCCGGTCGCCGTGCAGCTCGGCGAACTCCGTGAACAGCGCGTTGATGTAGTCCAGGGTATAGGGACGGGCAGGGTGGCGCGCCACGAGCGTCTTCTGCCACGGCGTGAGCGCGGCGAAGACCTGCCGCCGCTTGGCGTCCAGCTCGCGGCGGAGACGCTGCAGCTCGTTCTCGACACCCGGCACGGCCGGCTGGCTCGCCAGGTCCTCGATCTTCTTCTCGAGCTCGAGGAGCGGCGCCTCGTAGTCCTCAGGCATGATCTCGGTCCAGGCCGTTGGTGCGGGCCAGCACCAGGGCGCCCGGCCCGAGCAGCGCTTCGACCTCGTCGCGCAGCGTGGCGTCGGGCCGCACGCGGTAGAGGGAGCTGGGCGACACCGCAACGGCGAACTCGTCGAGGCGCACGATCTCCAGCGTGACCGGGCAGTCGCCCTTGTGGGCGCCCAGGATCTCCCGCAGCCGCTCGCCCTTTGTCCGGTCCCACTGCAGCATCGGGATCCGGATCGTAACGTAGCGAGCCTCGGAGAGCTTGGCCTGCTCGAGCGGAAGCACGTCGGTCACGAGCAGGCGCGGCTTGCCCTCCTCGGGCATCTCGGCTCTCCCCTTGACGAGCACCACCTGGTCCTCGGCCAGCCGGCCCGCGACCTTCTTGTACGTGTCGGGGAAAACGAGCGCCTCGGCCCCGCCCTCCAGGTCCTCGAGGATGAACGAGGCCATGCGGTCACCCTTCTTCGTCTTGATGAGACGCAGGGCGGCGATGATGCCGCCCACGCTCACCTCGCGGTCGGCCAGCTCGGCCAGGCGGCCCGTGGTGGCCGTGGCCCACTGTTGCAGCTCGAGGCGATAGCGCTCGAGGGGGTGGCCGGTGATGAAGAAGCCCAGCGACTCCTTCTCGTATCCCAGGCGCTCACCTTCGCCCCAGTCCGGCACGCCGCGGATGCGCTCGGCCCCGCCGGCGGCGTGCGTCTCGGGACCAACCAGCATGCCGAGCAGGCTCGACTGGCCCTGCTCGCGGTCCCGCTGCAGCTTCTGTCCCGCATCCATCGCGTAGTCGATGGCGGAAAAGAGCGAGGCGCGGCGGGGGTCCAGCGAGTCGAACGACCCGCTCTTGATGAAGCTCTCCACCACCCGGCGGTTGACGGCGCGCAGATCCACCCGCTCGCAGAAGTCGAAGAGCGCGGTGAAGCGTCCCCCCTGCCGCCTCGCCGTCAGCACCGCCTCCACCGCGCCCTCCCCCACGTTCTTGATCGCCGCCAGCCCAAAGCGGATGCCACAAGCTTCAGCCGCGAGCGGAGCGGGGGGTGCGCCGCTAGCACCGCTTCCAGCAACAGCTGCGCGCGGAGGCGAATTCATTTCGCCGGAGCGCGCGGGGGTTTCAAGGGGGCGCGCCGCAGCGCCCCCTTGCTCAATGACGGTGAAAAACATGTCCGATTGATTCACGTCGGGGGGTAGGACACGGATGCCCAGGTCCCGGCACTCCCCGATGTACTGCACCATCTTGTCGGTGTTGGCGCGCTCGGAGGTGAGGAGGGCGGCCATGAAGTACGCCGGGTAGTTGGCCTTGAAGTAGGCGGTCTGGTAGGCGAGCCAGGCGTAGGCGGCGGAGTGGGACTTGACGAAGCCGTAGCCGGCGAACTGCTCCATGTGGTCCCAGATCTTCTTCGCCGTGCGGGCCGGCACGCCCCGGCGCGTGCCGCCGTCCAGGAACTTCTCCATCTGGGTGGCCATGACGTCGGCCTTCTTCTTCCCCATGGCCTTGCGCAGGATGTCGGCCTCGCCGAGCGTGAAGCCGGCCATCGCCGACGCGATCTGCATCACCTGCTCCTGATAGACCATGACGCCGTAGGTCGCGGCCAGGATCGGCTCCAGCGTCGGATGCTCGTAGGTGACCTTGGTCTGGCCGTGCCGGCGCTTGATGAACTCGTCGATCATCTGCATCGGCCCCGGGCGGTACAGCGCATTCAGGGCCGTGAGGTGCTCGAGGCGGTCGGGCCGGAACCGGCGCAGGATGTCGCGCATGCCGTCCGACTCGAACTGGAACAGGCCGCTCGTCCGGCCCGCGGTGAACATCTCGTAGGTCTTCGCGTCGTCGAGGGGGATCTTGTCCGGCTCGATGCGCGCGCCGGTCTGGGCCCCGATCATCTTCACGCAGTTGTCGATGAGCGTCAGCGTGCGCAGGCCGAGGAAGTCCATCTTCAGCAGGCCGATGCGCTCGACGCCGTGCATGTCGTACTGCGTCGTGACCTCGTTCGTGTTCCCCTTGAACGAGGCCAGGGGCACGAACTCGGTCAGCGGCCGGGGCGCGATCACGACCCCCGCGGCATGGGTGGAGGCGTGGCGGGTCGTGCCTTCGAGCCGGCGGGAGATGTCGACGAGCTCCTTGACCCGCGCGTCCTTCTGGTAGGCCTCCTTGAGCGGCGGCGACTCCTCGAGCGCCTTGTCCAGGGTCATCTTGAGGTCGAAAGGGATCATCTTCGCGATGCGGTCGACCTCCGCGTAGCTCATGTCGAGGACGCGGCCGACGTCGCGCACCACCGCCTTCGCCTTCATCGTCCCGAACGTGATGATCTGGGCCACGTTCTCGCGGCCGTACTTGCGGGTGACGTACTCGATCACCTCGCCCCGGCGGTTCTCGCAGAAGTCGATGTCGATGTCGGGAGGGCTGATGCGCTCCTCGTTGAGGAAGCGCTCGAAGATGAGGCCGTGCTCCATGGGATCGAGGTCCGTGATGCGGAGCGCGTACGCGACCAGGCTGCCCGCCGCCGAGCCCCGTCCCGGCCCCACCGGGATGCCCTGCTCGCGCGCGTAGCGGATGAAGTCCCAGACGATCAGGAAGTATCCGGCGAAGCCCACCCGCCGGATGACGCCGATCTCCTTGTCGAGCCGCTCTTCGTACGTGGCGAGGGGATGGCTCAACCGGCCCGCGGCGGCCAGCGCCTCGAGCGTACGTCTCCGGTCGGAGAAGCCGTCGCGCGCGACCTTCTCGAAATAACCGTCGGCGGTGAAGCCGGACGGCACGTCGAAGGCCGGCAGCGAGGCGGCGGCCTTGAGCTGGAACGAGCACATCTCGGCGATCTTCAGCGTGTTGGCCAGCGCGTCGGGCCGGTCGGGGAAGACCCGCGCCATCTCTTCCGCCGTTTTCAGGTAGAACTCCTCGGAGTCGAACCGCAGCCGGTCGGTGTCGCTGACCTTCTTGCCCGAGCCGATCGCGAGAAGGACGTCGTGGGCCTGGTGGTCCTCCTTGCGAAGGTAGTGGGTGTCGTTGGTGGCGACGAGCGGAAGGCCCGTGCGCTGGTGCAACCGGAGGAGTCCCTGATTCACCCGCCGCTGCTCCTCTAGCCCGTGGTCCATCAGCTCGAGGTAGAACCGGTCCGGTCCGAACAGGTCCGCGAACTCCCCCACCGACTGCAGCGCCGCCGCGTCCGCTCCCGCCCGCAGGTGCATCGCGATCTCGCCGCTCAGGCAGCCCGAGAGGCCGATGAGGCCCTCGGCGTGCCGCGCGAGCAGCTCCTTGTCGATGCGCGGGCGGTGATAGAACCCCTCCATGTAGCCGATGGAGACCAGCTTCACCAGGTTGTGATAGCCCGCGTCGTCGGCGGCGAGCAGCGTCATGTGGTTGTAGGCTTCCTGGATCCCCGCCGCCGATTTGTCGTGCCGGCTCCCGGTCGCGACGTAGATCTCGCAGCCCAGGATGGGCTTGACGCCGCGGGCCACGCAGGCGTCGTGGAACGCCACCGCCCCGAACATGTTGCCGTGGTCGGTGAGGGCCATGGCCTTCATCCCGCCCGTGGACGCCTGCTCGACCAGCTCGTCGATGTGGCAGGCCCCGTCGAGAAGGCTGTACTCGGAGTGCAGATGAAGGTGGACGAACTCGGGCGTGCCGGCCATCTAGCCTTTCCACGCAGAGGCCGCAGAGGGTACGCAGAGACCGCAGAGGACAGGAATGTGGTCAAACGCCATCGTCAGTCAGTCGCAAGAGTTCATTCTGACATCGGTTCGCGCCGTGCGGGTCCGTTTATTTTCCCCTCTGCGGCCTCCGCGTGTTCTCTGCGGCGTCTTGACGCTCGCGCGGAATGAATCCGCGCTCGCTCTCGAGCCGGGGGGACTCACTCGTCCCCCCAGACCCCCCACGTCGTGGCGCCGAAGGCCTCACTCCCACTCGATCGTGGAGGGGGGCTTGCTGGAGATGTCGAAGACCACGCGGTTGATCCCGCGCACTTCGTTGACGATGCGGCTCGACACGCGGGCGAGGAGGTCGTGGGGCAGCCGCGCCCAATCGGCGGTCATGCCGTCCGCCGACTCCACCGCCCGGATCGCCACCGCGTACTGGTAGGTGCGGTCGTCGCCCATCACCCCCACCGACCGCACGGGCAGCAGCACGGCGAACGACTGCCACAGCGAGCGGTAGAGTCCGGCGGCCTTGACCTCGCTCGCCACGATGTCGTCGGCCTCGCGGAGCATCTCGAGCCGGTCGCGGCTGACGGGCCCGAGGCACCGCACGGCGAGGCCGGGGCCGGGGAACGGCTGCCGGTAGACGAACTCCTCGTCGAGGCCGAGGCGCAGCCCGACGAGCCGCACCTCGTCCTTGAAGAGCTCCCGCAGCGGCTCGATGAGCTTGAAGCCGAGCTTGCGCGGGAGCCCCCCCACGTTGTGGTGGCTCTTGATCACCACCGACGGGCCGCGCACCGAGGTCGACTCGATCACGTCGGGGTAGAGCGTGCCCTGGGCCAGGAACCGCGCGCGCCCCGCCTTGCGCGAGGCCGCGCGAAACACCTCGATGAACTCCCGGCCGATGATCTTGCGCTTGCGCTCGGGGTCGCTGACCCCCTTCAGCCTGGTGAGGAAGCGGCGGGACGCGTCCACGAAGACGACCTTCAGACGGAGGCGCTCGGCGAACCGCTTCCGGACCTGGACGGCCTCGTCCTTGCGCAGCAGCCCGTTGTCGACGAACACGCACGTCAGCCGGTCGCCGATGGCCCGGTGGACGAGCAGCGCCGTCACCGCGGAGTCGACGCCGCCCGAGAGCGCGCAGATCACGCGCCCGTCCTCCCCCACGGTGGCCCGGATCTTCTCCACCGCCTCCTCGACGAACGACGCCGCGTTCCAGTCCCGCTTGCAGCCGCAGATGTCGAGGAAGTTGGCGAGCACGGTGAGGCCGTGCTCGGTGTGGTTGACCTCGGGATGGAAGAGGATGCCGAAGAGCGCGCGCTCACGGTTCTCGATCGCGGCCACCGGGTTGGTGCTGCTGGAGCCGGTGACCTTGAAGCCGGCGGGGGGCTGGAGGATCGAGTCCCCGTGGCTCATCCAGACGCGGGCGGGCACGTCGAACCCGCGCAGCAGCGGCGAGCCGTCGTGGCTGTCGAACGACGCGTGGCCGTACTCGCGGCGCCCGGCGGGCTTCACCTCGCCCCCCAGGACGTGGCTCATGAGCTGCATGCCGTAGCAGATGCCGAGGACCGGAACGTGCAGGTCGAAGATGCGCGGGTCGCACCGGGGCGCTCCCTTGGCGTACACGCTGTCGGGGCCGCCCGAAAGCACGATGCCGCGCAGCGATCGGCGGCGCAGCTCCGACGCGCGCGTGCCCGGGGGCAGGATCTCCGAGTAGACCTGCAGCTCGCGCAGGCGCCGCGCGATGAGCTGGGTGTACTGGGAGCCGAAATCGAGGATGGCGACGGTGTCGCGAGGGGTCGGCGCCACGCTGTCGGTCATGATGCCCGCGGATTATATCGCTGTGTCGTCCGCTCGCGCCGGAATGCCGTCCGAGCGCAGCGAGGACGCGCTGGCGCGGCTCCGCGCAGCGGAGGCGCGCAGCAATCCGGCGCTTCGCTCTTCTAACTGGGGCGCTGCGCCCCCCGACCCCCGCGGCATGATTTGTGGCGGTGGTATAGTCCGGCTCTTGCGCAGGATCTCCTTCCTCCTCATCGTCGCGTCTGCGCTTTCAGCGTGCCTCTTCCATCATCGCCGCCCGCGCCCCGAGCCGGCGATCTTTCCCGTCACCACCGAGTGGACGGCGCAGATCGGCGACGCGCTCGAAGGACCGCCCGCACGGCCGCCAATCGCCACCGACGGCGCCCGCGTCTTCGTCGCCACCGTCGATGGCGCCGT
The DNA here is from genome assembly GCA_003222275.1 of Acidobacteriota bacterium. Classification (GTDB taxonomy): domain Bacteria; phylum Acidobacteriota; class Vicinamibacteria; order Fen-336; family Fen-336; genus AA32. The sequence goes on from QHVJ01000027.1 coordinate 15,573, forward strand.
GCGCGGCCTCGACGGCGGGACGGGAAACGTAAGGTGGACCGTGCCGGACCGGCCGGGCACCCTGTCCGCCCGCCAGGGCCTGCTCGTGGTGCGCGAGCCCGATGGCACGCTGTGGGGAATGGCACCGGGGAGCGGGTCGGCCCGGTGGAAGGCCGAGACCCACGTCGCGGGCGCCCTTCCCGCCGGCCTCGGCGAGGACGCCGTGTTCGTGGGCGGCGAGGGGCTCGTGGCGCTCGACGCGGCCAGCGGCCGCGTGCGATGGACCGCCGATCCGGCGCCCCGGGTGAGCGCGCCTCCAGTCGCCTGGGGCAAGTGGGTCTTCGTTCCCGAGCAGGACGGCACGTTGCGCTGTCGCGAGGCCGCGACCGGCAAGCAGGTGTGGGCGTTCTCGAGCAAGGGTGCCCTGCGGTCGGCCCCGGTGGTGGACGAGGTCGGCCAGCGGCTGATGGCCGGAACCGGCGACCGCCGCTTGCTGGCCCTGCGGCTCACCGACGGCCACAAGCGCTGGACGTGGAAGATCGGCGCCGAGGTGCAGGCGGTGCCGGCGATCTTCGAGGACAAGGTCCTCTTCGCGACCCACGAGGACGTGCTGTACGCGCTGAAGCGCGGAGGGGGCAACCTCGTCTGGCTGGCCCCGCTCCCTTCCCGCCCGCTCTCCGCGCCCCTCCTGGCGCAGGGGGCGGCGCTCGTCGCCTGCTACGGAACCAGGCCCAAGGAGAGCTTCGTCGTGGGCTTCGACGCGCGCACCGGCCGTCGCCTCGGAGACCTGAAGACACCCTCGGAGCTGGCGGCGCCCCCGATCCTCGTCGGCTCGGGTCTGGTGGTCGCGCTCCGCGACCGCTCGATCGTGCGCTTCGGCTTCGCCGGCCCCGAAGTGCCCGATGCCGTTGACAAGCCCCCGGGGGGGACGCAAGACTAGGCCGACGTCCCCCGGGATCGCCGGGCCCATGCACTGACAACCAAACCTCTATCGAGGAGCAATCACGCGATGTCCATTCGATCGTCTCTTGCCGTGCTCGCCCTCATCGGCCTTCCCCTCCTCGCCTGCGGCGGCGGAGCCAAGGAAGAGGCGGTACCTCCTCCCGGACCGGCCGCGACCGCGGCCGCGCCGGCCGCTTCGGGCGCCGGCGGCGCCGCCACCGGGACCGCCTCCATCTCGGGGAAGATCAGCTTCGAGGGCACTGCCCCTGCCCCTGAGAAGATCAAGACCTCCGCGGATCCGAAGTGCCAGGCGATGCACCCGCAGGGCCTGGAGCGCCAGACCGTCGACGCGAGCGGCGGCGGCCTGAAGGACGTCCTGGTCTACGTCAAGAGCGGCGTCTCGGGCAGCTATCCCGCTCCCACGGAGCCGGTGCTGCTCGACCAGAAGGGCTGCATGTACCACCCGCACATCATCACGGTGCAGGTCGGACAGCCTCTCAAGATCCGCAACAGCGACGACACGCTCCACAACATCCATCCCCACCCGACCGTCAACCAGGAGTTCAACGTCGGCCAGCCCCGGCAGGGCATGGAGTCCACCAAGACCTTCGACAAGCCGGAGGTTCCGATCCCGGTGGGCTGCGACGTACACCCGTGGATGCGGTCCTACATCGCGGTGCTCAACCATCCGTTCTTCGCGGTCACCAAGGAAGACGGGACCTACGAGATCAAGGGCCTCCCCCCTGGCGAGTACGAGATCGAGGCCTGGCACGAGAAGCTGAAGAACCAGACCCAGAAGGTCACGGTCAAGGACGGCGACAAGGCCAAGGCCGACTTCACCTACAAGAGCTGACGTGTCGGGGCGTTCCGGAGCCGTCTCGACCTCGACGACCCTCCGGGACGCCCCCCGCTTCGATCGCGGGCGGCACCGCTTCGCGGTCGCCACTGCCTCGGCGACCCTGGTCCTCATCTTCGTCGGCGGCCTCGTCACCAGCACCGGCTCGGGCTTGTCGGTGCCGGACTGGCCGCTCTCCTACGGAATGCTGATGCCGCCCATGGTCGGCGGTGTCTTCTACGAGCACGGCCACCGCATGGCGGCCAGCGTCGTCGGCTTCCTCACCCTCGTCCTCGCCGTGTGGACGGCCCGGTCCGAATCGCGGCCGGGCGTGCGCCGCCTGGCCTGGGCGGCGCTGGCGGCGGTGGTCGCCCAGGGCGTGCTGGGCGGGCTCACCGTCATCTTCCTGCTCCCGACGCCCGTCTCCGTGGCCCACGCCTGCCTGGCGCAGACCTTTTTCTGCATCGTCATCGCGCTCGCGTACTCCACGTCGCGCGAGTGGCTGGCCGCGCCGTCCGGCGCGGCCGACGTCCGGGGCCTGCGCGGCGCGGCGCTCGCCGCCGCCGTGATCGTGTACCTGCAGCTCCTGATCGGGGCGGTGATGCGCCACATCGGCGCCGGCCTGGCCATCCCGGATTTTCCCCTCGCCTTCGGCCGGCTCCTTCCCCCCGTATCGAGCGTGCCCGTTCTCGTGCACTTTGCGCACCGCGTGGGTGGGCTCGTCGTCCTCGTGGCCGTGGCTCGCCTGTTCCTGCGTGCGCGCCGCGCCGGCGACCCTCGCTTCGCCCGGCTCGCTTCCGCCCTCCTCGGTCTCGTCCTCTTCCAGATCGCGCTCGGAGCGGCGACGGTGCTGACGACGAAGGCGGTCACCCCGACGACGCTGCACGTGGCGACGGGGGCGGCCATCCTCGGGGGCTGCTGGCTGGCGGCGCTGCGTTCGTTCCGCCTCCTGCGGCCTCGGCCCTCGACCGCCGTTGTCGCGGCGCCCGTCGCGCGGCCGGTGACCCAGTCGTGAGCTCCGTCGTCTCGGCCAGCCGAAGCGCCGCCGCGGACTACGTCGAGCTGACCAAGCCGCGGATCACGCTCATGGTCGTGCTCACCGCTTTCGTGGGCTATGCGCTGGGCTCGACGGGCAGCATCCTCACGGGCCGCCTCGCCGCGGCCCTCGTCGGGACCGGGCTGGTGGCGGCCGGGGCGAGCTGTCTCAACATGGTCCTCGAGCGAAGGACCGATTCGCTGATGCTGCGCACGCGGAACCGCCCGCTCCCCGCCGGCCGGCTGCGCCCTCCCGAAGCGCTCGCGTGGGGGCTGGCCCTGACCACCTTCGGCCTCATCCTGCTCGCGTGGAGGACGGGCTCGCTCTCGGCCGCGGTCGCGCTCGTCACGTGGGGCAGCTACCTCTTCTTCTACACGCCGCTCAAGACACGCACGTCGCTCTCGACCATCGTGGGCGCGCTCCCCGGCGCGCTGCCTCCGGTGATCGGCTGGGCGGCGGCGCGCGGACGGCTCGAGCCCGGCGCCTTCGTCCTCTTCGCCATCGTGTTCCTGTGGCAGATCCCCCACTTCCTCGCCATCGCGTGGATTTACCGCGAGGACTACGCCCGCGGGGGCCTGCCCATGCTCCCCGTCCTCGATCCCGACGGCCGCCTGACCGGCCGCCAGGCGGTGGCGAATACCCTCGCCCTCCTGCTCGTGAGCCTCGTGCCCACCGCGGCCGGGATCGCCGGCCGGGCCTACCTCGCCGGGGCGGTCGTCCTCGGCGTCGGCTTCACCGCGGTCGCGCTGCGGGCCGCCGTGCTGCGCACGCCCCGAGCGGCGCGCTGGCTCTTCGTCGCCTCGATCCTGTATCTCGTCGCGCTGTGCGCGCTGCTCCTGGCCGATAGGGCCTGAATCGCCGCCGGGGGTTGACGGCCCCCTCGCGCCTGCGATAGTTTGAGGCCCGTCTCGCGTCTCGCACGTCCGGCGTGCTGCGGATCGCGTCCAACAACCGACAGTCCGGGACGGTGGAGGTCTCGCGGATGGGCAAGCTGCAAGGGCTCCTGTTTGCGCTGGCGACGGTGGCGCTGGTGGCTCTGGCGACGTTCTACTTCACCCGCACCTGGCTGCCTCCCCTCAAGTCCGACCGGGTGGCCATCGACCATGCGATCTGGCTCTCGCTGGTGGTCACGGGCGCCGTCTTCATCCTGACCAACCTGCTGCTGGCGTACTTCTCGTGGCGTTTCCAGGACGACGGCCAGACGCGGGCCGCCTACTGGCACCACAACCCGCGGCTGGAATGGGCGTGGACGCTCGTGACCGCGCTCATCATGTGCACGTTCCTCTTCAAGGCCCTGAACCTGTGGGCGGAGGTGACCTCCCCGCCGCCGGCCGACGCGATGCTCATCGAGGTCACCGGCCAGCAGTTCGCGTGGAACGTGCGCTACCCGGGGCCGGACGGGATGCTGGGGCGGACCGACCACCTCCTCGCCTCCCAGGAGAACCCCATCGGCCTCGACAAGTCCGATCCCCACTCCACCGACGACGTGCTCCTCCTGAACCAGATGGTCCTGCCCCAGGACCGGCCGGTTCGGGTCCAGATCCGCTCCATGGACGTGATCCACAGCTTCTTCCTGCCCAACTTCCGCGTGAAGCAGGACGCGGTGCCGGGCATGACCGTCCAGATCTGGTTCACGCCCCAGGGGATCGGGGACTACGAGATCGCCTGCGCGGAGCACTGCGGCCTCGGCCACTACCGCATGCGGGGCCAGGTCCACGTGGTCTCCGCGGACGGGTTCGACAAGGCGCTCGCCGACGCTGCCGCCCAGTAGGAGATCGAGGTGACAGAGATGGCTCACGGTCCCGAGGCCCACGCCGGGCAGGCCCACGCCCACGCGAAGGAGGCCTTCATCTGGAAGTACGTCTTCAGCAAGAACCACCGCATCATCGGCGTCCAGTACTACGTCACGGCCATGGTGATGGCGCTGGTGGCGGGACTGCTGGCGATGCTGATCCGCCTCCAGCTCGCCTGGCCCCAGAAGGACTGGGGCGTCCTGGCCAAGATCTTCCCCATGGGCTACGACGCGGGCGGCGGGTTCGGGGTCATGCGGCCCGAGTTCTACGCGATGCTCTTCACGATGCACGGCACCATCATGGTGTTCTTCGTGCTGTCCACCGCCCCCGTGAGCGGCTTCGGCAACCTCCTCATCCCCCTGCAAGCGGGGGCGCGCGACATGGCGTTCCCGTTCCTGAACGGCCTGTCCTTCTGGACCTTCTTCGTCGGATGCGTGGTGATCCTCACCTCGTTCTTCGTGGGGGCGGGGGCGGCCGCCGGGGGCTGGACCGCCTACCCGCCGCTGTCGGCCCTGAAGGCGGCGGTGCCGGGGTCGGAGACGGGCCAGACGTTCTGGATCGTGGGGATGGTGTTCTTCATCGCTTCCTTCACGATGGGCGGCCTGAACTTCGTCACCACGATCATCAACCTCCGCACGAAGGGTCTGTCCCCGCTGCGCATGCCGATGACGCTGTGGGCCATGTTCCTGGTGGCGGTGCTGGGCCTGCTCGCCTTTCCCGCCCTCATCGCCGCCTGCATCATGCTCATCTTCGACCGCCACTTCGGCACCAGCTTCTTCCTCCCCACCGGCCTCGTCCTCAACAACGCGCCGCTCCTCGGCGCGGACGGGAAGTTCCTGCACCAGGGCGGCTCGCCCCTTTTGTGGCAGCACCTCTTCTGGTTCCTCGGGCATCCCGAGGTCTACATCCTGATGCTCCCCGCGCTCGGCTTCACCTCGGACATCCTGACCAACTTCGCCCGCAAGCCGCTCTTCGGCTACAAGTCGATGGTGGGCGCGATGTGCGCCATCGGCGGCCTCAGCTTCATCGTCTGGGGCCATCACATGTTCGTGAGCGGGATGAACCCGTATCTGGCGATGGCCTTCGCGGTGGGGACGATCCTCATCGCCGTGCCCTCGGCGGTGAAGGTCTTCAACTGGCTGGCCACCCTGCGAGGGGCGAGGATCCGCTTCAACACCCCCATGCTGTGGGCGATGGGGGTGGTCTCGCTCTTCATCAGCGGCGGGCTGTCCGGAGTGTGGCTGGCCCAGTCCGCGCCCGACATCCAGCTCCACGACACCATGTTCGTGGCCGCCCACTTCCACCTCATCATGGCGGGAGCCGCCCTGTTCGGGGTCTTCGGGGCCACGAGCTACTGGTTCCCCAAGATGTTCGGCCGGATGATGAACGACACCCTGGGCAAGGCGCACTTCTGGTTCACGTTCATCGCCTACTACTGCACGTTCTTCCCCATGCACTACATCGGGATCGCCGGGCACCTCCGCCGCATCTACGATCCGTACCAGTACGAGTTCCTGAAGCCGCTGCAGCCCATCAACGAGTTCATCACGATCAGCGCGCTCGTCCTCGGCGTCTCGCAGATCCTCTTCTTCATCAACTTCTTCTGGAGCGCGTTCGCCGGCAGGAAGGCGGGCGAGAACCCGTGGGACGCCAACGGCCTCGAGTGGACGACGGCCTCGCCCCCGCCGCATGGAAACTGGCCGGGCGCGATCCCGGAGGTGCACCGCTGGCCGTACGAGTACGCCAACCCGGACTTCCCGAAGGACCACGTGATGCAGACCGAGCCGCTGACGGCGGCCGAGCAGAAGCTGAAGGCCGCGGAGGGACCGAGCCGGCATGAGCACTGAGGTCCTCCGGAAATCGCCCCGGCCGGCCCTCGACCGCGGGGGACCCGGCGGGGGCGGCCCCGGTGGCGAGGGCGACGGCGGGCGGGAAGGTCCGGAGCTCTTCTACGATCCCGCCCGGTTCGGCCTGTGGCTCTTCCTGGGCACGCTCACGATGATGTTCATCGGCTTCACGAGCGCCTACATGGTGCGGCGCCTGGCGCCGGATTGGATCCCGCTGCGGCCGCCGGGCCTGCTCTGGGCCAACACCGCCGCGTTGCTCCTGAGCAGCGGCACGCTCGAGGGCGCGCGCCGCCGGTTGCGCGGATGGAACGTCGCCGGCGTGGGGCCCTGGCTGCTGGCGACGGGCGCCCTGGGCGTGCTCTTCGTCGCCGGCCAGCTCACCGCGTGGAAGGTGCTCGTCTCTCGCGGGTACTTCGTGAGCAGCAACCCGCACAACTCGTTCTTCTACCTTCTGAGCGGCGTGCACGGCGTGCATCTCGTCGTCGGCCTCGTCTGGTTCGGCGTGGTGCTCGTCAAGGCCCGCCGCTTCGCCTACACGCCGGGAGAGGACGGCCTGGGGATGTTCGCCACCTACTGGCACTTCCTGACCGGTCTGTGGGTGTACTTGCTCCTGCTACTCTTCGTACTCTAGGAGGGTGATGATGCAGGCCGAAACCGCCGCTGCCCACGTTCCGGCCCTGGAGGCGCACTGGGGAGGGGGCGCCTCCCCCTTCGGCGCCACGTGGCAGAAGACGATGATGTGGATCTTCATCGTCACCGACGGCCTGCTGTTCTCCGGGCTGCTGTGCGGCTACGGCTTCCTGCGCCACGTCAGCCCGGTGCCGTGGCCCCGGCAGTCCGAGGTCTTCTCGATCCCTTTCATCGCCTTGATGACGTTCATCCTCATCACGTCGAGCATGACGATGGGCACGGCCGTGACCGCGGCCCGGCTCGGCGACCGCAAGCGCGCCCTCAACAACCTCGTCTTCACGATCGTGGGGGGGCTGTGCTTCCTCGGCTGCCAGGCGTACGAGTGGAGCCACCTCATACACGAGGGCGCGCGCCTGACCGGAAACCCCTGGGGGCCCCCCCAGTTCACCCAGGCCTTCTTCGTGCTCACCGGCTTCCACGGCTCCCACGTCTTCTCGGGACTCGTCATCCTGATCATCACCGCCATCCGCACCGGCATGAGCAAGACGCCGGCCCAGGGGATCGAGATGGCCGGGCTGTACTGGCACTTCGTCGACCTGGTGTGGGTCTTCATCTTCACCCTGTTCTATCTTCTGTAGAGGGACTGCGAGGGAGGCCATGAGCGTCACCACGGGAAACCCGTACCGGATCTACCGGATCACGTGGGTCATCCTGCTGCTCATCACCGTGGCCATGCTCGCCGCGGAGGCGTTCCACCTGCCGCGGATCTTCCTGATCGTGTTCCTCCTCGCCTTCATGATGGTGAAGGCGACGATGATCGGAGGGAACTTCATGCACCTCCGGTACGAGAGGCGCTCGCTGGCGCTGGTGGTCGCGGCCGGCATCCTGGTGACGTCGCTCATCCTGTATTCCTTCATCAGCCGCGAGTTCCGGTACATCACCGAGCGGCTCAGCCAATAGGAGTTGCCGGTGCCCAAGGCTCTCGCCCTCGGCGTCCTCGCCGTGCTCCTCGTGGGAGGCGTAGCGCCGCTCGCCTCCGCCCAGTGCGTGATGTGCAAGACGGCCCTCACGGACTCGCCCGAGGGGCGCGCCATCAACCAGACCTTCAACCGCGCGATCCTGCTGATGCTGGTCGCCCCCTATGCCCTCGTAGGCACCCTGATGGCGACGGTCTTCCGGCGGCCGCTCGCCGCGGTCATCGTGCGGCGTCTCCGCCCGGGCCGCGTGCGCGACGTTCTCCAGCGGACCCTGCGGCCCCGGCCGGGACGCTGATAGCCGCGCCCTCATCGTGAGCCGATCTGCGCTGCGCTCGGCGGGAGCGGCGTTGCTGGTCCTCGCCGCCTGCGGGCCGGCGAAGAAGGACGACCCTCCTCGCTTCGGCCGGCTGCCGGAGTTCAGCCTCCAGGATCACCACGGCCATCCCGCCACGCTCGCCGGCCTGAAGGGCAAGATCTGGGTGGCCGACTTCATCTTCACGCGCTGCGGCGGCGCCTGCCCCGCCATGACCGCCCGGATGTCCCGGCTTCGCCACGAGGTCCCCGACGAGGTGGCCTTCGTCTCCTTCACGGTGGATCCCGCCAACGACACGGCCGAGGTCCTCGCCCGCTACGCCGCCAACTTCAAGGGCGACCCACGCTGGCAGTTCGTCACCGGCCCCCAGAAGGATCTCTACACGCTGTCGACCGACGGCTTCAAGCTGGCGGCGATGGAAGTCCCCCCCACCCAGCAGAAGCCGGGAGAAGGCGACGGCCCCTTCCTCCACAGCTCCAAGTTCGTGCTCGTCGATCGTGGCGGCGAGATCCGCGGCTACTACGACAGCACCGACGAAGACGAGGTCAAGAAGCTCGCCCTGGACATCGCGCGCATCCGGAACCAGAGCGCGTCGTGACGCTGCGGGACCTGCCGGCGCTCAACGCCGTCCTCAACGCGACCAGCGCCGGCCTCCTCGCCCTCGGCTACGTCCTCATCCGCCGCGGCCGCCGCGAGGCGCACCAGAAGGTCATGCAGGCCGCCCTGGTCTGCTCGGCGCTGTTTCTCGTCTGCTACCTGACCTACCATGCCCAGGTCGGCTCGGTGCGCTTCCAGGGCCAGGGCCCGATCCGGACCGTGTACTTCGCGATCCTGATCAGCCACACGATCCTGGCCATCGTCATCGTGCCGATGGTGCTCGTGACCTTCGTGCGCGCGCGTCGAGGCCGCTTCGACCGCCACCGCGCCATCGCCCGCGTGACCCTGCCGTTGTGGGCCTACGTCTCCGTCACCGGCGTCATCGTCTACTGGATGCTGTACCGCCTCTAGATTTGCTTTTCCACGCAGAGGCCGCAGAGAAATCGCAGAGGCCGCAGAGAAACGGAACAGGAACGATTCATTTCTGTCCTCTGCGGCCTCGGCGTGACCTCTGCGGCCTCTGCGTTTAATGCCCTGCGCTCGATTGGGATTTCACGGCGCGGGCCAGGCGCTTCACGCCTTCCTGGATGGTCGGGATGTCTTCCTTGGCGAAGGTGAGGCGCATCGTGTTCGCGCCGGTGCCGTCCACGAAGAAGGGCCCGCCCGGGATGTAGGCGACGCCTTCGGCCACGGCGGCCTCGATCAGCTTCTCGGCGTCCATCCCCTCCGGCAGCGTGACCCACACGAAGAGGCCTCCGGCCGGCCGCGTCCAGCGCACGCCGCGCGGCATCTCCGCTTCCAGCGCGGCCAGCATCGCGTCGCGCTTCTTCCGGTAGTACGGCCGGATGCGCGCCTTCTGCTCCTCGATGAGGCCCCGGCGCAGGCAGGCCAGGATGACGCGCTGGTCGACGCCGCTGCCGCACAGGTTGGCCGATTGCTTCGCGATCTCGATCTTGGCGACGATCTCCTCGGGGCCGATGAGAAACGCGGTGCGCAGGCCCGGGGCGAGGATCTTCGAGAAGGACGACAGATAGAGCACGCGGGAGTCCTCGTCCATCGACTTGAGCGTGGGACGCGGATCGTCTTCGAAGTACAGGTCGCCGTACGGGTCGTCCTCCACCACCAGCAGGTCCAGCTCCCGCGCCGCCTCGAGCAGCGCGCGCCGGCGCGCGACCGAGTGGGAGATCCCGGACGGGTTCTGGAAGCTCGGCACGACGTAGAGGAACTTGACCCGGCGGCCCTCCGCCGCTTCCGCCCGATGGCGCCGCCGCAGGTCGGCGACGTCGAGCCCTTCCTCATCGAGGCGCACGCCCGTCATGCGCGCCCGCGACGCGCGGAAGGCGGAGGTGGCGCCGATGTAGGACGGCAGCTCGACGAGGACGACGTCGCCGGGATCCACGAGGACGCGGCTGACGAGGTCGAGGCCTTGCTGGCTGCCCTCGGTGAGCAGCAGCTCGGCGGGCTTCGAGCGAATGCCCTTGGCGGCCGCGTACTCGCCCACCGCCGTGAGGAGGGTGCCGAGGCCCCGAGTCAGGATGTACTGGAAGGCGCCGGCGCTCTCCTTCTCGACCACCTCGTCGAGGATCTGCCGGAAAGCGTCGACCGGGAAGGTCTCCGGGCTGGGCTGCCCGGGCGCGAAGGAAATGATGCCGGGACGCTCGATGAGCGCGCTCATCCGGCGTATGGCGGAGAACCGCATCTCGCGGGCCGCGGCAGAGAGACGTGATTCGTGGCTAGGCATGACCGCGCAGTATACCCCGGAGACCACGGCCTCCCCGAGCGACAAACCCGTCCTGCCGCGAGGACGATGCGCGCAGCCAACTCGATGCGCATCAGCGACATCGTGCGGCACCGTCCGTGCAGGGACCGTTGACGGGTCCGGGGAGGGAGGTCTACCATCGCATGAGAATGGCGCCATGACGGGCGGAAGACGAGTTCTGGCCGCGGCCGCACTCGTGGCCGCGGCGGCCCTGCACGACAGCCCCCGGCTGCAGGCGGACGGGCCGGATGCGCAGCTGTCCTCCCGTTTGCAGCGCATCGAGGGCGCCTTCCGGGGCGGAGACGCCGGCGCGCTGCGGTCCTGCTTCGCCTCCAGCGGCAAGGTGCGCGTGGACCTGCGTGATCTCACCGACGGGCCCGCCTCGTATGGCCCGGGGCAGCTCCAGGTGGTCTTCGAGCAGATCTTCGACGGCAACCGGACCCGCGAGTTCGCGTTCCGCAAGCAGGATGTGACCGTGCCGTCGGCCGGCACCGCGTTCGCGAAGGGACGCTGGGTGCGGCGGGGCCGCACGGGCGGACAGGAGACGGTGGACACGCTCACGTTCACCTTGCGCGAGGAAAACCGGGACTGGCGCATCCACGAGATCCTGACCTCGCGGTAGGCGCGGCCGTCCTCGCCACCGTCCTCGTGGTGGCGGACGCCGCCACACGCCATCGCGTCGCGCTGCTTCCCCTTCTCGCCGCGTTCCTCCTGACGGCCGCGGCGCGCCGGGGGCCCCGCGCGTTCGTCCTCCTGACCGCGGCCCTCGTCCTCGCCGACGCCGGAGCGCACGTTCATCTCTGGGTCGAGCGAACCCAGTGGTCGCGGCGGTCGGAGGCACGGTTGGCCGGCGAGCTGCGCCGCCTCGAGCGGAAGAAGAGCGAGCTCGTGGGCCTCGTGCAGGGGGCCGCAAAACGGGTCGGGGCGCTGCCGGAGACCCACGGCGCGCTCGCGGGGGATCGCGGCGCCCTCGACCGCCTGTTCGCCACCCTCGAGGCGCTCCACGACGATCTGCCGCAGCGGCCCGCCCTCGCGGTCCAGGCGCTGCCCCTGCGGACGCTCGCCTGGTCCAGCCGGGCCAGCGACCCGACGGTGCTCCAGGGCTTCGTCGGCGACCGGCCGGACGTCTTCATTCTCGAAGGCAACGTGACCACCACCCTCGTGGGGACGGCCCCGATCCTCGGCGCGGGAGGGCAGGTGCAGGGCGTGGCGACCGCCGCCCTGCCCGTGGCGGTGCGGCGCAACATCCGCACCGAGTACCTGCGCGACTTCGATCTGTTGGCCGGCGGCCACCCGGGCGTCGACATCGAATACGTGGACGCCCAGGTCGGGCCCCAGACCCCGGCCTTCCCGCCGGCGCCGTCCGGCACCGTGGCCCGCGAAGCGGTGCTGCGCGACTCCGACGGCGATCCTCTCGCGGTGGTTCGCGCCACCGCCCCCACCTCGGCGCAGGTCCAGGCCACGCTCGTCGCGACCTACCGCCGCATGCTGTCCCTCCTCGCCGTCCTGGCGATCGTCGCGTGGGGGGCCACCGCCGCGCGGCCGGGCCCTGGGGTGCGCGCACTGCTGGCCGCGGTCGGGGCGAGGACCGTCCTCGCGTGGCTGGGGCCGCCGCTGCCGGGCCCCGACTCCGTCCTCCTCTCCCCCGACGCCTACGCTTCGGCGGTGCTGGGCCCTCTCCTGCGCAGCCCGATGGACCTGCTGCTCACCGTGGCCACCGTCGCTCTGGCCGCCATGCTGCTCCTCTCGTGGAGCCTGCGCCGGCCGCCGCTACGCCCGTTCCCGCTCGCACTCGTGGCCGCCGCCATCGCGGGCTACGCCGCCGTGGCCGGCGCCTTCGCGTTCGTGGCCGACACCGTCGCCAACTGCGCGCTCGACGCGGAGGCCATCCCCCTCGTCCCGCGCAGCCCCGCGCACCTCTTGATCCAGGTCTCCCTCGTGCTGGTGCTGGCCGCGGCGATGATGGTCGTCACCGCCTGCTTCGCCCTCGTGGCCCGGCCGGCGACGCGCCGTGTCGCGCGCGACGCCGTGGCCGCAGCGGCCGTCGTGGCCCTGCTGGCGGGGTGGCTCCGGCCTCCGTCTCTCGGCGTGGTGCCCATCGCCTGCGCCCTGGCCCTGCTCACCGGCGGCGCCGTGGTGGGAGCGCGACGCGAGTGGTGGCGGCGCTGGCTGGCCGCGCGCCCGATCGAGGCCGGGGCCGCGCTCGCCGTGCTCGCCGTCTCCGCCCTCACCCTCGACCTGTACCCGGCGCTCGTCGCGCTCGAGGCCCGGAACACCCGGCAGCAGGTGGAGCGCAACTACGCGCCGGCGGTGCTGCGACAGGCGCCCTGGCGCCAGTACGTGCTGCGAGAGGCCGAGCGCCAGATCGACGCGATGAACGTCCTCGAGGAGGCGCCGCCCGGCCCGACGCCCCCGGGCGTGGAGGAGCTGGCCTTCGCGGTGTGGTCCCCCACGGATCTCGCCGCGTTCGGCCTCTCCTCCGCCGTCGAGATACAGGATCCGTCGGGCGCCGTCATCAGCCGCTTCGCCCTCAACCTGCCGCCCCTTCCGGGCCCGCCGCGGGCGCTGCCCGCCACCGACGACTGGGAGGAGGGCACGGAGATGATGACGTTCGCGAGCACCGAGCACATGGTGCGGCGCGCCCGGCGGCGGCTCGCCTACCATGGCCAGGTCCACGGCGGCATCCAGGTCGACGTCGGCGACGACTTCTGGAACCTGCGCTTCCTCCGGAGCAACGACCCGTACTCCGTCTTGTTCCGCGCGCCCGCGCAGGGCGCCATCCGCGACCGTGCGGTGGCGCTCATCGCCTATGACGCGCTCACGCGGGAGGTCGTCTTCAGCTCCGCCAGCCGGCCGCCCGTGATCGACCCCGCGGCGGTGCTCGCCCGCCTGGATCGCGGGTCCGGGGACGCGGAGGAGCGGACGTCATCGTGGGGCCTGTGGACCTCGCTCGACATCGACGACGTCCCCCACCACGCCTACATGTTCGCGGGCGATCGCGCCGTGTACGCGCTCGCCTTCCCCGCCCCCACCGCCGGCCGCTTCGCCGCTGACCTGCTGGAGGCGGTGTCCGGCCTGACCCTCGTCGCGCTGGCCGTCCTTCTCCTGCTCGCCCTCGTGCGGACCGTGCTCCGACGGCCGCGGCTCTCGTTGCCCTCGATCACGCGCGAGGTCAACCGCCGCTTCTCCCTTCGCCTCTTCGTGGCTTTCATCGCGGTCGCGGTGGTCGCCCTGGTCGTGCTCCAGGTCGCGGTCCGCAACTTCGTCTCCGACCGCCTGCGCCGGGAAGCCGCCGCCGACGCCCTCGACCGGGCCGCCTTCGCGAAGAAGATCGTGGACGATTACGCCTACTACAAGCAGCCGGAGACCGAAGGCCAGAAGCCGGTGACCGACGAGGCCCTCGTCTGGGTGGCGAGCATCATCCGCAACGACCTCGACCTGTTCGAGCGGGGCCGGCTGCTCGCCTCCAGCAAGCGCGAGCTGTACTCCTCCGGCCTGCTCGCTCCCCGCGTGTCCGGCCCCGTCTACCGCTCCGTCGTCCTGGAGGGCCAACCCTCGGTGCTGCGCAGCGAGAGGATCGGGGACTTCTCGTACGACGTCGTATCGGTGCCCGCGCACCTGGATACCGCCGAGCCGGGAATCCTGTCGATCCCGCTCGCCCTCCGCCAGCGGGAGGTCGAGGCCGCCCTCGAAGACCTCGACCGCACGATGCGCCTGGCCTCGGTCGTGTTCCTGGCGCTGGCCGCGGTGGTGGCCCGCTCGATGGCGCGGCGCATCTCGGGTCCCATCTCCGACCTCACCGCGGCCACCTTGCGGGTGGCCGAAGGCGATCTCGACACGCGGGTCGAGACCACGAGCCAGGACGAGCTGCGGCGGCTGGTGGAGGCCTTCAACAAGATGGCCCGCGACCTCGACCGCCAGCGCCGCGACCTCGAGCGCAGCAACCGCCTGGCCGCGTGGGCGGAGATGGCCCGCCAGGTGGCGCATGAGGTCAAGAACCCCCTCACGCCCATCCAGCTCTCCGCCGAGCACCTGCGGCGCGTCTGGCAGGACCGCAGCGAGGACTTCGCGGCCACGCTCGAGACGTGCACGCAGACGATCCTGAAGCAGGTGCGGATCCTGAGAGGCATGGTCACCGAGTTCTCGGCCTTCGCGCGCCCGCCCGCCCCGGAGCTGGAGTCCCACGACCTCGCCTCGATCCTGGCCGAGGTCGTCGAGCCCTACCAGTCGTCGCTCCCGCTGGCGGTCGAGCTGTCGCTCGACATCGCGCCCGGCGTGCCGCGGGTACGCGCCGACCGCCGGCTGCTCGAGCGCGGGGTCGTGAACCTGCTCGAGAACGCCCTGCAGGCGGTGGGCGAGCGGGGTTGGATCCGCGTGGCGCTCCGCGCGGACGGCGGGCGGCGGGTGGTCATCGAGGTCCGCGACTCGGGGCCGGGGGTCGATCCCGAGATCCGCGACCGGATCTTCGAGCCGTTCTTCTCCACCAAGACCAGCGGCAGCGGACTGGGCCTGGCGCTCGTCAAGAAGATCGCCGAGGACCACGGAGGCGGCGTGGCCCTCGAGAGCGGAGGACGCGAGGGAACGCGAGCGATCCTGTGGCTGCCCGCGGAGACCGAAGCCCGCGCGGCCGCGTTCTAGCGGCTCAGACGGCGGCGCGGGCGGATGGCGCGGACGGCGTCAGAAGCAGTATGCCGCGTGCTTCTGGTGGTTCCCCGCCTTGTGGTACTCCTTGACGTGCGGGCGCAGAATGGGCGAGTCGATCGCCCTCGGCAGGCAGCGCTTCTTGCCGATGCCGAACCAGCGCGCCTCGCTCGTCGAGACACCGACGACGAGGGTCAAGGCGACGCACGCGAACAGGACCTTCATTTTCCCTCCCTGACGGAAACTTACGGCCCGCAGCGGAAGTTTTACTTGAGGAAAGCCTACTCCCGTTCCTGCCTTTTGGCAAGGCCCGCCGCCTCGCGCTGCACACGCCGGAAGCCGTCGAGGACCACCTCGAGCGCCTTCTCGGGCAGCGCGTAGCGTGGGAGGTCGTCGAGGGGTACGAACGCAACTTCCTCCGCGTCCGAGGCGGCCCGCGGAGTGCCTGAGACGTACCGGCAGAGGTAGTCCACGATCACGTAGTGGTAGCGAACGGAGTCGCCCTCTCGCTCGATGCGGTCGAAGACGGTGACTACCTCGATCGGCCGGACGACGAGGCCTGTCTCCTCCTGAATCTCCCGCACGAGGGCCTCCTCGAGCGTCTCTCCCACCTCGACGGTGCCGCCCGGCACCACCCAGCGGCCGCGCAGAGGCTCCTTGCCGCGGCGGATCAGGAGTACCTTCCCCTCATGGATGAGAACGGCCCCGACCCCTACGGCGGGACGGTCGATCGCGGCGTCGGAATGAATCCGCCGCCGCTCATCTTGCGGGGCCACTTTGCGTCCCTGGCGTCCGCTCACGCCGAGCGGGACAGCTCGGAGGTCGCTTCTCCCCCCGGTACCGGCGGTTCCGCCCGCCGGCGGCCCAGGCCGAGCACGTAGGTCGTCGGGCCCGAGAGCCAGTAGAGGCTGGCCAGCGCCAGGAGCACCGACTTCGGATGGAGGGCGATCAGGACGAGGGCGAGGGCGATGCCGAGCACCATGATGTAGCTCTGGCGGCTGCGAAGATCGAGCTTCTTGAAGGACCGGTAGCGCAGCGTGCTCACCATGAGGAACGCCAGCGTCACCAGCAGCGCGACCGCGGTCAGGGCCTGTCCCTTTTCGGCGAGCGGCTGCGGCCGGACGAGCACCCACGCCGCCACCTGCGCCGCCGCGGCGGGGATGGGAAGGCCCACGAAGAACCGGCCATCGCTCACCTGGCGCTGCACGTTGAAGCGGGCCAGGCGCAGCGTGCCGCAGGTGAGGAACAAGAAGGCGGCCAGCCAGCCGACGCGCGGGATCGTCCCGAAGGCCCACGCGTAGGCGAGCAGCGCCGGCGCCACCCCGAACGAGATGACGTCGGCCAGGCTGTCCAGCTCCCCCCCGAACTCGCTCGTCGTCCCCGTCATGCGGGCGATGCGGCCGTCGAGCATGTCGAGCACGATGGCCCAGCCGATGAGCGGCGCCGCCTCGTCGTACTCGCCGTGCAACGTCTTGACGATCGCCCAGAAGCCGAGGAACAGGTTGCCGGTCGTGAAGAGGCTCGGGAGGATGGCCGCCCCCCGGCGGAAGCGGCGGGGCCGGGGCGCTTCGCTCATGGACGCTCGCCGAGCGCGCTGACGCCGGCGACGACCCGGTCGCCCTTCCGGACCCGGAGCAGCACGTTGCGGGGCAGGAAGACGTCCACGCGGCTGCCGAACTTGATCATCCCCACGCGCTCCCCCGCCGCCACGGTGTCACCGACCTGCTTCTTGAAAATGATGCGGCGGGCGATGAGCCCGGCGATCTGCTTGAAGGCCACGCGCTGGCCCGCCCCGCCCGCATCGATCGTCACGCTGTTCTGCTCGTTGGCGAGCGAGGCCTTGTCCTGGAAGGCGGGCAGGAACTGGCCCTCGTGGTACTCGACGCGGCTGATGAGTCCGCCGATGGGGGCGCGGTTGACGTGGACGTCGAAGATGGAGAGGAAGACGGACACCTGGGTCGCGCCCTCGCCGAGGGGATTGCCGGCGGGAGCGGGGCCCGCCACGATGACCTTGCCGTCGGCGGGCGACAGCACCAGGCGCGGGTCGCCGGGCACGGCTCGGTCCGGATCGCGGAAGAAGAACGCCGTGAACAGCCCCAGCAGCAGGAGCACCCCGCCCGTCCAGGGCCACCGCAGGAGGAACAGCACGACGGCGAGGCCGAGCGGGACGAGGATGAGGGGCCATCCTTCACGCGCGATCGGCATTCGCGTTCCTCCCGCGCGCGCGGCGGTCAGGGATGGGCTTCGCTCGCCCGCGCCTGGCGGGCGATGGCCTCCATCCGATCCTTCACCTGGAGCTTCTTCTTCTTGAGGGTGGTCTCCTCGACCTGCTCCTCATCGCTCAAGACCGCCTTCCCGGTCAGGGCTATGAGCCGGCTCTCGAAATCGTGGTGCTGCTCATCCAAACGGCGGTACTCCTCGCTGTGCGCGAGGAGACGGTCCCTGAAAGAAAGCGAGTCCTGGGACATCGGCACCTCCGTGATCGAGTGGATGTTCGGCGACGGCAGCATGGCCGCTCTGGCTCGAGTGGGTCGGGAGGGACCCCTCGGGGGCAAATTAGCACGCGGCCTGCGGGAATTCAAGGATCAGCTCGAGGGCATCTTCGGTGGGGTGGGAGTAGTAGTTCCGGCGCCGACGCACGCTCTGGAAGCCGAGCGAGTAGTAGAGCTGAAGGGCCGGCCAGTTGCTCTCCCGCACCTCGAGGAGCGCGGACCGCGCCCCGCGGCGCGATCCCAGCCAGAGGATCGTCTCCAGCAGCCGCCGCCCCAGCCGCTGCCCGCGGCGGCCGGGCTCGATGGCGAGGTTGTGGAGGTGCAGCTCGCCCGCCACGAGCTCGAACACGCAATAGCCGAAGATGCCACGGCGGGCGGCCTGGGCCCCGTTCGGCCCCCGCAGGACCAGGAGATGCCCGCGGTCGAGCGCGTGCTTGAGGTTTCGCCGCGTCCAGGGATGGCTGAACGACTCCCGCTCCATCTCGACGAGAGGCTCGAGGTCGGCCTCCTCGCCCTCCTCCAGGAAGGGGCCGGCCGCCTTCACGGCGCCGGCCGGCGGATGTCGGGCTCGCGCAGGTAGAGAGGCCTCAGCTCGGCGGGCGCGACGCCCTCCCCTCGCTTCAATCGCGGCGCGGCCAGCCGGCCGAGCGTCCCCGCGAGGAAGAGGCTTCGGGGCGGGAAGAGCGCACGCGGGCGAAGCGAGACGATCAGCTCGCGGTGGCGCTCGGCGCCGTCGCCGACGAACGCCGCGACCTCGGGCGTGCGGGCGACGAGAGCTTCCGGCCGCTCGACGCTCGCCCGCCCCGTCATGACCCCTTCCCCGTCGTACACGGCGCCGTAGACCTCGCCGCGGTAGGCGTCCATCAGGGCCACCGACGCCGGGGCCGTGCCCGCGATCCGGGCCGCGAGCACGTCGAGCGCACTCATGCCCAGGCACGGCCGGCCCGCGCCGAGAGCCAGGCCCTGCACGGTGCTGAGCCCGACCCGGAGGCCGGTGAACGAGCCGGGTCCGGTCGTCACCGCGAACGCCTCCACGTCGCCCGGGCGCAGGCCGAGCGAGTGGAGCAGGAAGGCGACCGCCGGGAGCAGCCGCCGCGAGTGGCCTTCGGACGAGGCGAGACGGACCTCGCCGCGTACGCAATCGTCCTCGGTCACGGCCACGCTGCCGCGCTCGGTCGTCGTGTCCACCGCCAGCACCCGCACGCTCGTGACCTCCGCTCGCGCGCTCGTTCGTTACGGTTAGTCTATACTTTCGAGCGAATGCGCCCGACAGAGACGCGCTTCGCGCCGGAGCGCGCCGAATGAAGATCGGACTCCTCACCGGGGGAGGCGATTGTCCCGGGCTGAATGCCGTCATCCGCGCCGTCGTGCGGCGCGCGCTGTCGTTCGGAATAGAGGTGCTCGGCATCCGCAACGGGTTTCTCGGGCTCATCGAGGGCGACGTCGAGCCGCTCACCGGGTTCTCGGTCACCGGCATCCTGCCCAAGGGAGGGACGATCCTCGGCACGTCCCGCTATGACCCGTTGCGCGTGATGGAAGACCGGCAGAAGCTCCTCAACAACCTCAAGCGCTACGGCCTCGACGCCCTCATCGCCGTGGGCGGAGACGGGACGCTGTCGGCGGCCCGCGAGCTGCACGAGATGGGGGTGCCGATCGTCGGGGTGCCGAAGACGATCGACAACGACCTCAAGGGCACCGACTACACGTTCGGCTTCGACACCGCCGTGAACGTCGTGCGGGACGCGGTCGACCGGCTGCACACGACCGCCGAGAGCCACCACCGGGTCATGGTGGTGGAGGTGATGGGACGCCGGGTGGGATGGATCGCCGCCCTCGGCGGGCTCGCCGGCGGCGCGGACTTCATCCTGATCCCGGAGAAGCCGTACCGCCTCGACGAGATGTGCAAGGTGCTCGAGAGCCGGCACCGCCGGGGGCGCCCGTTCTCGATCGTGGTCGTGGCGGAGGGTGCGTTCCCCGCCGGCGAGGAGCCGCCGGCGCGGATCGGCGAAGGGGGCAGCTCCAGCATCGGCTTCCGGGTCGCGAAGGAGATCGCCGACCGGCTCGGGGTCGAGACGCGCGTTACCGTCCTCGGCCACATCCAGCGCGGGGGCTCCCCCACCGCGTTCGACCGGATCATCGGCACGCGCTTCGGCCTCCGCGCCGTGGACCTCGTTCGCGAGGGCCGTTTCGGCCAGATGGTGGCCCTCCACGGCACGCGCATCGACGCCGTCCCCCTGAGCGAGGCCACGGCGGGGCCGAAGCAGATGGACCTCGAGCAGTTCGCCGACGCGGAAGTTTTCTTTGGTTGAGCTGGGCTTGGCCTCGTCCGGCGCGGCGATAGTCTAGGCTCTTCTAGCCCAATGTCCGTCGCCACCAGCGCCGCCCTCACGCCGGCCATGCAGCAATACCACCGCATGAAGGCCGAGCACCCCGACGCCCTCTTGTTCTTCCGCATGGGCGACTTCTACGAGCTGTTCTTCGAGGATGCGGTGGTCGCCTCGCGGGCGCTGGAGATCGCCCTCACCTCGCGGGCCAAGGACCGCGACGGCGCCGCCATTCCGATGTGCGGCGTGCCCCACCATGCGGTGACGGGATACGTGGCGCGGCTCGTCAAGCAGGGTTTCCGGGTGGCGCTGTGCGAGCAGATGGAGGACCCGCGCTCGGCCAAGGGCGTCGTGCGCCGCGAGGTCGTGCGGGTCGTGACGCCGGGGACCCAGCTCGAGGCTTCGGCGCTCGAGGCCGGCGAGACCTCGTACGTGCTCGCGATCTCCCCCGGCGAGTCGGCGCTCGGTGCGGCCTGGCTCGACGCCACCACCGGCGACTTCTTCGTCAGCGAGTGGACCGGCCCGAGCCGGTGGGACCGCCTCCGGGACGAGGTGGGTGCCACACATCCCCGGGAGATCCTGGTGCCGCGGAGCGCCGAGCTGCCGCCGTGGCTCGCCGACCCCGTCGAGTCCGAAGGGGCCATCCCGCGCACGCCCGTCGACGAGGCCGCCTTCGACTCCCGCTCGGCCCGGCGGGACCTCGTCGCCCACTTCGCCGTCGCGAGCCTGGAGCCCTTCGGCTGCGAGGCGCTTTCCCAGGCGGCGGCGGCCGCGGGCGCGGCCCTGCGCTACGTGCGCGAGACGCAGAAGCGGGACCTCGCCCACGTCACGTCGCTGCGCACGCGCCATCACGGCGACGGCCTCGTCATCGACGGCCTGACCCGCCGGAACCTGGAGCTGGTGGAGAACCTCGCCGACGGCGGCCGCCGGGGCACGCTGCTCGACGTCCTCGACGAAACCGCCACCGCCATGGGCTCCCGACTCCTGCGCGATTGGATCCTCCGTCCCCTCGTCCATGTGGAGCCGATCCAGGACCGTCTGGACGCCGTGGAGGAGCTGGCCTTCCGCACCGTGGACCGCGGCCGTCTGCGCGAGGCCTTCAAGGGCGTGCAGGACCTGGACCGGATCGTCGGCCGGGTGACGCTCGGCACCGCGTCTCCGCGCGACCTCGTCGCCCTCGCCCGCTCGCTGCGGGCGCTGCCCGCCGCCTCCGAGGCCGTCGACGGATGCTCCGCCCCGCTCGTGCGCGGGCAGCTCAAGGACCTCGACCCGCCGCTGGGGGTTGCCGCCGACGTCGAGGCCACCCTCGTCGACGAGCCGCCGCTGCTCGTGCGGGACGGCGGCCTCGTGCGCGACGGCGTCGACGCGGAGCTCGACGAGCTCAGGCAGATGAGCCACGGCGGGCGGACCACCATCGCCGCCATCGAGGAGCGCGAACGGTCGCGCACCGGCATCGCATCGCTCAAGGTCCGCTTCAACCGCGTCTTCGGCTACTACATCGAGGTGAGCCGGTCGAACCTCGGCCTCGTCCCCGCGGACTACGTCCGCAAGCAGACGATCGCGGGCGGCGAGCGCTTCATCACGCCCGAGCTGAAGGAATACGAAGAGAAGGTGCTCCGGGCAGACGAGCGGATCCTGGAGCGCGAATCGGAGATCTTCGACGGGCTTCGCGGTCGGGTGGCCACGGCCGCCCGGGACGTGCAGCGCACCTCTCGCGCCGCCGCCGTCCTCGACGTGCTGGCCACACTCGCCGAAGTGTCCGCCCGCTACAACTACGTCAAGCCGCGCATCGGGTCCGGCGACGAGCTGCTCTACGTGGAGGGACGCCATCCCGTCATGGAGCGCGTCCGGCCGGACCCGTTCGTCGCCAACGACCTGAAGATGGGCGACGGCGCGCCGCGCCTGCTCGTGCTCACGGGCCCGAACATGGGCGGCAAGTCGACCTTCCTCCGGCAGACGGCGCTCATCGTGGTGATGGCGCAGATGGGTTGCTTCGTGCCCGCCCGGGAGGCGAAGGTCGGCATCGTCGATCGCATCTTCACGCGCGTCGGGGCCACCGATCACATCCTGCGCGGGCAGTCGACCTTCATGGTGGAGATGCAGGAGACGGCCCACATCCTGCGCCACGCCACGGCCCGGAGCCTGATCCTCCTCGACGAGATCGGCCGCGGCACCGCCACCTTCGACGGCCTTTCGATCGCCTGGGCGGTCGCCGAGCAGATCGCGCGCGACCCGGTGGCGGGCGGCAAGACGATCTTCGCCACCCACTACCACGAGCTGACCGACCTCGCCGCGGACCTCCCCGGCGTCGGCAACCTTCACGTCTCCGCCCGCGAGTGGCACGATACGGTGGTGTTCCTGCGCAAGATCGAGCCCGGCGGCTCCGACCGCTCGTTCGGGATCCAGGTCGCCCGCCTGGCCGGGCTCCCCGCCCCGGTCGTGGCCCGGGCCCAGGAAATCCTGCGCAACCTCGAGCGGACCGAGTTCGACCGCGAGGGGCGGCCCCGACTCGCTCGCAGCGAGCAGCCGGCCCCCGCCGCGGAAGGGGGACGCCAACTGGCCCTCTTCGCCGGTATCGAGGAGTCCGTTCTCGAAGACCTGCGCCGCCTGGACCTGGAGCACCTGACGCCCCTTCAGGCCCTCGCCCTGCTGGACGAGCTGCGCAAGCGACTCGTCCCTTGAGGTACACTCGTTTGTTGTCGCCTCGTCACCCGATGGCACGCCCGTGACCGTGCGCAAGTGGGACCCTCTCCGGGACCTGCTGAGCCTCCAGGAGCGGATGAACCAGCTCTTCGAGGAAAGCTTTGCCGGCCAGCTCGAGGAGCCGGCGCTCGTCGGGTCCGGGACATGGACGCCCCTGGCCGATGCGTACGAGACGCCGGAGGCTTTCGTGGTCCTGCTGGAGCTGCCCGGAATCAGCGAAGACGACGTCGAGGTCCAGGTGGACGGCGACATGCTCACGGTGAAGGGACAACGGAGGGGCCTCAGCCCGCGGCCGGACCGCTTCCACCGCATGGAGCGCAGCCACGGGCCGTTCGTGCGCTCCTTCCAGCTCACCGAGGAGGTGGAGCCGGGACGCGTGAGCGCGCAGTTGCGCGACGGCGTCCTCCGCCTCGAGCTGCCCAAGGTGAGAGGCCGCGCGAGCGCGCGGCGCGAGCGAGAGTGAGCCGCGGGCGGGCGGCGCTCCTGGCGGTGGCGGCCGGATCGCTCGCCGCCGGCGTGCTCGTGGGCGCACGCCTCGGCGGCCGCATCGAGACCTCCACCCGGGCCGCGGAGACGGCGTCCCCGCTCGCGGCGCTGCCCCTCGGCCCGGACTTTCGCGCCATTGCCCGCCGGGCGACACCCGCGGTGGTCAACATCTCCGCCCTCCAGGTCTACCGCACCGAGGGCTCGCCCTTCCTGAGCGATCCCTTCTTCCGCGAGTTCTTCGGCCGCCAGATGCCCTTCCGCATCCCCCAGGAAGAGCGCAAGACGAGCCTCGGCTCCGGCGTGATCATCGGCGAGGGCGGCATCATCGTGACCAACAACCACGTCATCGAGCACGCCAGCCGCATCGGGATCACGACCTCCGGGCACAAGCGGCTCCGCGGGACGCTCGTGGGCACCGACCCCGTGACCGACATCGCGGTGGTGAAGGTGGACGCGGGTGGCCTGCCGACGCTCCCCTGGGGGGACTCCGCCAAGGCCGAGGTGGGAGAGTACGTGGTCGCGGTGGGCAACCCGTTCCAGCTCAACCAGACGGTGACGATGGGGATCATCAGCGCCACCGGCCGCTCGAACATCGGCATCGTCGACTACGAGGATTTCATCCAGACCGACGCCGCCATCAATCCCGGCAACTCCGGCGGGGCCCTCGTCAACGCCCGCGGCGAGCTCATCGGCATCAACACCGCCATCTACTCGGAGACCGGCGGCTACCAGGGGATCGGCTTCGCCGTGCCCGCGAACCTGGCCCGCCTCGTCGTGGACCAGATCGTCGCCCACGGCCGCGTGGTGCGCGGCACGGTGGGGATCACCCGCGTCGCCGACGCCAACGAGGACACCCTGCCGGGCGGGGGGGAGCCGCCGGGCGTCCTGATCGTGGAGCTGCTGCGGGGCAGCGCCGCGGACCGCGCCGGCGTCGAGCCGGGAGACGTGGTGGTGGCGATCGAAGGGCGGCCCGTGGAGTCGGCGGCCCAGCTCCGCAACGAGCTCGCCCGGGCCGCGGTCGGCTCGCGCCTCCGGCTCACCGTCGCGCGAGGTCGGCGGCGGCTGGAGCTCACGGTCGCCGTGGAGGAGACGCACCCCGGTGCCTAGGAAGGAGCTGGGAGAGATCCTCCGCGGGGCCGATCTCATCACCCCCGCCCAGCTCACCGAGGCCCTGTCGCTCCAGCGCACGTACGGCGAGCGGCTGGCGAGCGTCCTCGTGCGCCAGCACATCCTCACCGAGAAGTTCGCGGTGACCTATCTCGGTCGCCAGCTCGGCGTTCCGCCGGTGGACCTGTCGAAGACCGAGATCGAGCTGTCCCTCCTCGACGTGGTGCCGCTCGAGCTCTGCGAGCGGCACCTCATCTTTCCGGTGCGGGTCGAAGGCACGCGGCTCCAGCTCGCCATGGCCGACCCGCTCGACCGCACCCTGATCTCGGAGATCGAGTTCAAGACGGGGGTGCGCCTCGCGCCGCTGATCGCGCTCGAGTCGGCGGTCAAGAACGCGGTGATGGAGGCGCGCCGGGCGCTCAAGAGCGGCCAGCGCCAGATCAACCCCAACGTCCAGAAGCCCCGGGGGGAACAGTCCCCCGCTCCGGCGCCCGCGCCCGAAGAGATGAAGCCCGTCCCCGTCGTGCCCCTGGAGGAGAAGGAGCGCGCCGTCTTCGAGACGCTCGCCGGCGCGCCGCTCGCCCGGGTGCCCGTCCCCCACGCCGCCGTGCGGGTGCCCGCGGTCGAGGAGGTGCAGACCATCCTGGCCGTGGACGACGACCCCGCCGTCCTCCAGCTCATGGAGCAGGTCCTGCAGTCGCGCAAGTACCGCGTCGTCACCGCGCGCGGCGGCCGCGAGGCCTTGACCAAGGTGCGCGAGACGATGCCCGACCTGGTCGTCCTCGACGGCATGCTGCCGGAGGTCCACGGCTTCGAGATCTGCCGCCAGCTCAAGACCAGCGAGCGCTTCCGGCACATCCCCGTGGTCATGATCTCGGCCATCCACACGGGCTGGCGCTTCGCCGCGGACGTCAAGGAGAAATACGGAGCCGACGACTACCTCGAGAAGCCCTTCGAGGCGGTCGAGCTGCTGAAGCGCGTCGAGTCGCTGCTCGACCGCGCGCCCGCCGTCTCCCCTTCCTCGGAGGCGGCCGCGCGCCAGCAGCTCAAGGAAGGTGTCGTCGCCCTCAAGCAGGAGCGGCTCGACGACGCCATCGCGGCGCTCAACCGTGGCCTCGCCATCGACCAGTTCGACGATCTGCTCCATTACTACCTGGCGCTCGCCTACGAGAAGAAGGGGATGGTGTTCCACGCCATCGATCACTACGAGAGGGCCGTCCACATCGCGCCCGACTTCTACGACGCGATCACCGCCCTGGCCACGCTCTACCAGAAGCAGGAGTTCTGGAGGAAAGCGGTCGAGATGTGGGAGATGGCGCTGACGGCCACGCGGGACGAAGCCGTCCGCGCGCGCATTAAAGACCACTTACTCAGCTTGCTGTAGGCGTCATTAAGCAAGGGGGCGCTGCGGCGCGCCCCCTTGAACCCCCGCTCGCTCCGCGGGAGTGAATCCCGCTCCGCTCGCGGCTGTTGCTTTTGCCCGTTCTCTGCGGCCTCTGCGTGCTCTCTGCGGCCTCTGCGTTGAGAGGCCGGTCCAGGCCTAATCAAACACCTTCTCGAAGTCGGGCTGGACCACGATCTCCTTGCCTTCGACGTGGATCAGGCCCTGGCGTTCCAGGTCTTTCAGCATGCGCGTGACCGTCTCGCGAGTGGTCCCGATGCGGTTGGCGATCTCCTGGTGGGTCGCGCGGCGGAAAGCGATGCGGCCGTCCCGCAGCCGCTTGCCCTCCTCACGGGCCATGTCGACGATGACCCGGGCCACGCGGCCGTAGACGTCGAGCAGCGCGAGGGTCGAGATCTGGTGGTTGGCCCGGCGCAGCCGCGCGCTCAGCACCCGGATGAGGGCGCTCGTGATGCTCTTGTTGTCGTTGAGCACGGTCTGGAAGTCGTTCCGGTGCAGCGAGAGCAGCTCGCTCTCCTCCACCGCGATCGCGGTCGCGGAGCGCGGCTCGTTGTCGAGGAGGGCCATCTCCCCGAAGAAGTCGCCCGGCCCCAGCACGGAGAGGATCACCTCGCGCCCATCGTCCCCGAGGATCGTCACCTTGATGCGCCCCTCGGTGATCGTGAAGAAGAAGTCGCCCTCTTCGTTCTCGAAGAAGACCACCGTGTCCTTCGGGTAGCGCTTGCGCGCCGCCAGCTTGGCCAGGCTCGTGATGTCCTCGTCGGACAGCTCCGAGAAGATGGGAACGGTCCTCAGGACCTCCCGCTCGTCCATGGGCACAGGCCTCCGGTTTCGAATATTAGACGCCTATGTCAAGGACGGCAAGCACTAAGGGCCGACCAACCTCACCAGCTCCTCGACGACCGCTACCGCCTCCGGTCCCGACACCGGCCGCCAGGCCTCGAACCCTCCGGCCGGCGTCAGGTCCATGAGCCCCGCCGCAATCACGCGCGTAGCCGGGTAGTAGTACACGTTGCTGCGGGACATGTCGGTGGGGTTCGGCCCCGGGCCGACCGGCCATTTGAGCAGGTCCAGGATCCGTTGTACCGCGCGGGCCACGTCGCCGCGGCGAGCCGTGGCCGCGGGCTGGAAGGTGTGATTGGGGTAGAGGGCCATGATGTCGTACGCCAGGGCCTTGATGATGTGGCTCCGCGCCCAGGAGCCCGAGATGTCGACCGCGACCTGGGGCTCGCCGGCGGGCACCCGCGCGAGGGCGGTCACCTTGACCGCGACGAGGGCGGCGAGGTCGGCGCGGGTGATGGCGGGAGCGGTGGAGATCCGGCGGTACTCCTCGGGCATCTGCTCCAGCTCGATGGCCTCGCGCACGTCACGGGACCGCCGTTGGGCCTCGTCGTCGTGCGGGTCGCGCGCCAGCATCCGGCGGTACGCCTCGAGCGCGCCGGGATAGTCCCGGCGTTGCATCTCGAGATCGGCGAGGCGGAGCAGCACCTGCCGGTCCTCGGTGGGATCCGCTCTCAGCACGCCCACCGCGCCCTCGACGTCGCCCGCGGTGACGAGCAGGTTGGCCAGCTCCAGCCGGAGGCCGGCCACCTCCGGCGCCGACTCCAGCGCCTGACGATACGTGGCCACGGCTTCCTCCGACCGGCCGGCTTCCTGCGCCGCGCGGGCCGCCGCCACCCGGCGCTCGGTCACCTGCACGCGCAGCTCGGCCACCCGCTGGCGCAAGAACGCGTCGCCGGGCTCCGCGCCGAGCGCGCGCCGATAAAGGCGCAACGCGCCTTCCGCGTCCCCGCGGCGGGACGCGGTGGCCGCCGCCCCCGCGAGCGCGGGCAGGTAGTCGGCCTGCCGGGAGATCACGGCCTCGAAGCTGCGCGCCGCCTCGTCGAGGCGCCCCGCCCGCAAGCGAGCATAGGCGAGCGCCGTCTCCGCCGGGATGAGTCCCGGGCTGCGGGCCAGGAGCTTCTCCATGTCGCGCTGCGCCGCCAGGGCGTCGCCCCCGAGGATTCGGCGCCAGGCCTTCTCGAGGCGCTGAGCCTCGGCCGGCGACAGCTGGCCCGGCACCGACGCGGGAAAGACGTATTCGTCCGAGTCGGGCAGGGGCGGCTTCGGCGGCGGGGCGCACGAGGCGAGGAGGGCGACCGCCCCCACGAGGGGGGCCACCGACAGGGCGACCCGCCTCACTGCAGGTGCTCCCGGTACCTCTCGAGCAGGCGCTCGGGGATGTCGGCCTCGAGCGTGACCTCGTCCCCGCGCACCTCGTGGGCCACGACGCGGCCGGCCGCATACACCCCCCCGATGCCCCGCGCATCGCGCGAACGAAAGCGCAACCGGACGCGCTGGGGAGCGAGAGCGAGGCGCCGGATGAGGGTGGCCGCCAGATCGTCCAGCCCGGCGCCGGTATCGGCGGAGACGAGCACCGCATCGGGCCGCGCCGCCTGGAGGCCCGTCGCGCGGGCGGGAGGGACGAGGTCGATCTTGTTCAGCACCGGCACCCGCGGCCGGTCGGCGGCGCCGATCTCGCGCAGCACGGACTCCACCGCCGCCTCGCGCTCCTCCATGTCCTCGGCGGAGGCGTCGATGACGTGGAGGAGCAGATCGGCCGCCGTCAC
This sequence comes from Acidobacteriota bacterium, assembly GCA_003222275.1. Taxonomy (GTDB): domain Bacteria; phylum Acidobacteriota; class Vicinamibacteria; order Fen-336; family Fen-336; genus AA32. The sequence goes on from QHVJ01000027.1 coordinate 44,045, forward strand.
CTCCTCCAGGGTGGCCCGGAAAGCAGCGACGAGGGCGTGGGGCAGCTTCTGGATGAACCCGACGGTATCCACGAGCAGCACCTCGCGCCCGGGCCCGAAGTCGGCCTTGCGTACCAGCGGGTCGAGGGTCAAGAAGAGCTGATCGGACACTTGCGTCTCGGCCTGGGTGAGCGCGTTGAACAGCGTCGACTTGCCGGCGTTGGTGTAGCCGACGAGCGCCACTACGGGCGCCTGGGTGCGCTGCCGCGCCTCGCGCCGAGTGGTCCGGTTGCGCCGCACCTTCTCGATCTCGCGCTTCACGGCCTGGATGCGGTTGCGGATCCGGCGGCGGTCGGTCTCGAGCTTCGTCTCGCCGGGTCCCCGGGTCCCGATCCCGCCCCCCAGGCGCGACATGAGGGCGCCCTTGCCCGTGAGGCGCGGCAGCATGTAGTCGAGCTGCGCCAGCTCCACCTGGAGCCGGCCCTCGCGGCTGCGGGCCCGGCGGGCGAAGATGTCGAGGATGAGCTGCGTGCGGTCGAGCGTCTTGCGGCCGATCCCGCGCTCGAGGTTGCGCTGCTGGGCCGGCGACAGCTCCTCGTCGAAGAGCAGGAGGTCGACGTTCTTGGCCTCGGCGGTGCGCGCGACCTCTTCGACCTTGCCGCGGCCGATGAGCGTGGCGGGGTCCCTTCGCTTGCGCTCCTGGACGATGCGCCCGACCACCTGCGCGCCCGCACTCCGCGCGAGGGCTCCGAGCTCCTCGACGGAGGACTCGGTGTCGACCCGGCCTTGCGGTCCGCTCGCCACTCCGACCAGGAGTGCTTTCTCGGCGGGGACGCTTTGGGTGAGATGTCTCTCGCGGATGGCGGGTGCGCCTTTCTTCTAGATGGATTCTATCAGGACGAGGCCTCGAGGGTGGCGAGCACGTCCTTCCACTCGACGGGACCCGCCCGGAGCAGTCGGGGGCCGTTTCCCGTGAGGTCGACGAGGGTGGACGAAGCGAGACGGCCGGGGCCGCCATCCAGGGCCAGGGCCGCCGACGCGCCCACCGTGGCCACCGCCTCGCGGCAGGTCCACGGAGCCGCCTTCCCCGCGCGGTTGGCCGAGGTCGCGATGAGCGGCCCGCCCGAGCAGAGGCGGCGGGTCAGCTCCCGGGCCGGCACGCGCACCGCGACCGTGGCCGTCCCGGCCGTCACCTCCCTCGGCACCTCCGCACGGGCGGCGAGGACGAGGGACAGCGGGCCGGGCCAGAACCGGGCGGCCAGACGCGCCGCGGCTTCCGGCCAGGAGGAGCAGACCGAGCGCACCTGTTCCAGCCCGGACGCCACGAGCGGCAACGGCTTGCCTTCTTCGCGGCCCTTGGCCTCGCGGACCTTGCGCCCGACGCCTGCTTTCAGGGCCAGCCCGCCGAGGGCATAGAGCGTATCGGTGGGATAGATGAGCAGCCCACCTTCATGCAGGGCCGCCGTCGCCCGCGCAACGATGGAGCCGGCGGGATCGTCCGCGTCGACGGTGACGACCTCGGCCACCTACGAGCCGGGCGAGCTGGCGGCACCGGGGGTCGCTTCGGTCGGTGCCCACGACGTATCGATCCCCGCCTTCTTGAACATCGAGAGCAGGCCCGTCTTGTCCAAGGCCTTGGCGTAAGCCTCCTGCGGCTCGACGACCTTCCTCTTCACCAGGTCCGTGAAGGCCTCGTTCATCAGGCACATCCCGTACTTCTTGCCGGTCTGCATGATCGACGGGATCTGGAAGATCTTGGCCTCGCGGATCAGGTTCGACACCGACGGCGTCACGATCAACACCTCGAGGACCGGCACCCGCCCGCCCCCGATCTTCTTGCAGAGCATCTGGCAGACGACACCCTTCAGGCTCTCGGCCAGCATGACCCGGACCTGGCTCTGCCGGTCGGCCGGGAACTGATCGATGACGCGGTCCACGGTGGAGGGCGCGGACGAGGTGTGCAGCGTCCCGAAGACGAGGTGGCCCGTCTCCGCCGTCTCGATGGCGATCGCGACCGTCTCGAGGTCGCGCATCTCCCCGACGAGGACGATGTCGGGGTCCTCGCGCAGCGCCGCGCGAAGGGCGTCCTTGAACGAGTCGGTGTGCTCGCCCACCTGGCGCTGGTTGATGAGGCACTTCTTGTTCTCGTGCACGAACTCGAGCGGGTCCTCGATCGTGATGATGTGGTCCGTCCGGTTGCGGTTGATGTAGTCGATGAGCGCGCACAGGGTGGTCGACTTGCCGGAGCCGGTGGGCCCGGTCACGAGCACGAGGCCCTTCGGCAGGTGGCAGAGCTGGAGGATCTCCTTGGGAAGGCCCATCTCCTCCGCGGTCATGATCCGGCTCGGGATCACGCGGAAGACGCCCCCCATGCCCTTCCGGTCCATGAAGAAGTTGCAGCGGAAGCGCGCGAGACCCGGGATCTCGTAGGCGAAGTCGGTGTCGTGGCGCCGCTTGAACTCCTCCCGGTTCCGCTCGGGCGCGATCGGCCACAGCATCCGCTCCGTGTCGGCCGGCGCGAGGACGGCGCGGCCGGGCAGGGACTTCACGTCCCCGTCGTGCCGGACCATCGGCGGCGAGCCCACCGAGACGTGGAGATCGGAGGCTTTCATCTCCACCATGACGCGGAGCAGCTCTTCGAACTCGGCCGCGGGTCCGGAGCCGCGCGGAGCGGCCGTGATGACGGCGGCGGGAGGAGGCACCGCCGCCGAAGCCGGCACGCGGGAGGGATGCGAAGCGTTGCCGACGGCAAACGTCGCGAAGGTACCGTCCGGCCGGCGCTCGGCCCGAGCGCGCACGGGACCCACGCCGGGGACGTCGAACCCCCACTCGGCGCGGCCCGCCACCAGCGACTGGCGCGCGTCCATGGTCAGGAGCGGCGCGAGGAGCTGGTCGATCGCGGAGGGAGTCTGCTCGGGGCCCTGCACCTCCCGCTCTCCCGCCGGAGTCACGATCACGATGCGGCGGCCGGGCACCAGCCGCACTTCGTGGCCGCCGGCCTTCACGGTGGCCTGCAGGATCCGGTCCAGGGACATTTCTATTCCTCCCGGACCTCGATCACGCGGGTGATGTGGTGCTTCTGAACGAGGTGGTGGCGGGTTCCTTCCGCCAGGGTCAGGAAGAGCTCGAAACGGTTCAAGTAGTCCTGGACACGCTGATGGTTCTCCGGCATGTCGATGTGGACCATCCCTTCGAGCCGCCTCTCTCCGCACTCGATGGCGACCCGGCGCTCGAGGCCGATCGGCTCGAAGCCTTCCGAGCTTTCGCCGACCTGGAGCGTCACCACCAGCACGGTGTGCTTGTTGAGCATGACCGGCACGGCGGCGTCATCGGGAAGGAAGGGGAAATACGGCAACGGCTCGTTGATCCACTCCTCCGGCCTCATGGGGCCGCTGTGGTGCGAGGCGGCCGCGGGCACGAAGATGCGTCCAGTGAAGGTGCGCCCGTCGGCGCAGGTGACTTCCGCCGCCAGGGCAACGGTCGGGACGCGAAGCTCCATCATGCCGGCGGCATTATCGGCTCTCCCCGCCTCCAGCCGCAATCCGGCTCGCGGCCCAGCGGATCTGCCTGGCCAGGCCGCGCAGCAGGCTCGCCTCGCGCGGCGTGGGCCCCGCGCGGGCGAGGAGCAAACGCAGCTCGGCCAGGATCGCGCCCGGGTTGTCGGGGTTCAGGTACCCGATGCCGAGCAGGCCCTCCTCCAGCTCCCGAAGCGCCGCCTCGAGCTCTCCCGCCGCTGCTCGCGGCGGCGCCGGCCCTTCGGGCCCGCCGGCGTGGGAAATCCGGATCTCGTAGGCGAGGATCAGCACTGCCTGGGCCAGGTTCAGCGAAGGTTGCTGCGGGTCGGCCGCGATGCGCACGCGCGCGTGGCACCACGACAGCTCCTCGGCCGTGAGCCCGCTCGCCTCGGGGCCGAACACGAGCGCCATCCGGCCCCCGCCGGCCCGGGCGCCGCCTTCGGCCGCCAGGCGCCGGGGTGACCACGCGGCGGGATCCTCTCGGCCGGAGGTGCCGGCCACGAACGTGGCGTCGGCCACCGCCTCCTGAAGGCCGGAGAAGAAGCGCGCGGAGTCGAGGAGTTCCCACGCGCCGTAGGCGAGGTTGCGCGCCTCCGGGCGGCCCAGGCCGGGATCCTCGCCCACCAGTCGCAGCGAGCGCAGGCCCATGTTCTTCAGCGCGCGGCAGGCGGCGGCGACGTTGGCCGGATTGCGGGGGCGGACGAGGACCACGTCGACCACGGCGGGATCCACGCCCAAGTATAATTCGCAACGTGGATAACGAAGAGACATCATCGCATGGGCGGTGCTTCCGGCGACCGCCGCCGTGAAGCTATTCCGTCCCGTTCCACGGTGGGTTGCACGGGGGGCGTCGTGGCTGATCGTGGCCGCCTGGCTCGTCCAGATGGGGCTGCTCCTCGATCGCTCGTACCTCCGGGCCTCGTCCCCGAACCTCGCCTCCGACCTCGCTCGATACGGCTCGGGCGCCCAGTGGAAGGGCGTGTACTACCGCGGCGAGAAGATCGGCTTCGTCGTGGGTCAAACCGTGCCTACTCGCGATGGCTTCGAGCTACAGGAAGACGGCCAGCTCCAGATGGCGCTGCTGGGCGCCACGACCGCGGCGCGGATCCACACGTCGGCGCAGGTGGACAA
>QHVJ01000488.1 GCA_003222275.1 Acidobacteriota bacterium
GATCGCTTTCTCAGCGAGCGGTGGGACTACGTGATCACCGTGTGTGACAGCGCCAACGAGTCCTGTCCGGCGTTCCCGGCCGCGGGCACGCGGCTGCACTGGAGCTTCGACGATCCGTCGGCCGGGCGGGGCAGCGACGAGCAACGGCTGGCCGTCTTTCGGCGGGTGCGCCACGAGATCGAGGCGCGCATCGCGGCGTGGCTGTCGCAGCGGGCGGCGCTATCCGGCGCGCGCTCGGCGTGAAGGCGTGCGTGTGAGCCCGACGCTGGACCGGCGGGTGGTCGCGGAAGCGGTGGGAACGGCCATGCTGCTCACCGCCGTCGTCGGCTCGGGCATCATGGGCGCGCGCCTGGCCGGCGGCAACGTCGCCGTCGCGCTGCTCGCCAACACCCTGGCGACCGGCGCCGCCCTGGTGGCGTTGATCCTGACCTTCGGGCCGATCTCGGGCGCCCACTTCAACCCGGCGGTGACGCTGGCGGACGCGTTTCAGGGCGGGCTGCGCTGGCGCGACGTTCCCCCCTATGTCGTCGCTCAGATCGCCGGGGCGTTCGCCGGCGTGGCCGCCGCCCACCTGATGTTCGGCGAGCCGATCTTCTTCGCCTCGCGCCACGCGCGGGCGGGCGGCGCGCAGGTGTTCAGCGAGTTCGTGGCCAGCTTCGGCCTGCTCGTCGTCATCTGGGGCTGCTCACGGCTGAACGCGTCGAACGTGGCGTTCGCCGTCGCCGCCTACATCACGGCCGCCTACTGGTTCACGGCATCGACGTCGTTCGCCAACCCCGCGGTGACGCTGGCGCGCTCGGCGAGCGACACGTTCGCCGGCATCCGCCCGGCCGACGCGCCGGCCTTCATCGCCGCGCAGCTGGTCGGCGCTGGCGCGGCCACGTCCCTGTTCCGGTGGCTTGCGCCGGCGCCGGATGCCGATACGCAAACGCCGACGATGGTGCACACAACTGAGGGTATCGCGGCGGAGCGATCCGCCACTCGACGAGGAGGTCACCAATGAGCATCGAGGCGCCGAAGGTCCACGTCCACATGACGGTCTCCAATCTGGAGAAGAGCCGTGCCTTCTACGAGAAGTTCTTCGGCACGGCGCCGGTGAAGGTGAAGCCCGGCTACGTGAAGTTCCTGCCGCCGTTCGGGCCGCTGAACCTCGCGCTCTCCGAGGCCGCGCCCGTGGAAAGCCGTGGTCACGTGGACCACATGGGCATCCAGGTCGAGTCCGCGGAGATCGTGATGCGCGAGCTGGCCCGCGTGAAGGCGGCGGGATTGCCGGTGCGCGAGGAGATGGGCGTGAACTGCTGCCACGCCAACCAGGACAAGTTCTGGGTCGAGGATCCGGACGGCGTCGACTGGGAAGTCTACGTCCTGAACCACGACCTCGAAGAGAGCACGCTCCGCGCCACCGACGTGACGTCCGCCCCGGCCGCGAAGGGACTGGCCGTCGTGCAAGCCGGCGGCGGCTGCTGCGGGTCGAGCGCCTGACGTCAGTGACGCCGCCGGGACCGCTCGACGGCATCACGATCCTCGATCTGAGTCGCGTGCTCGCCGGGCCGTCCTGCACGCAGATGCTGGGCGACCTCGGCGCGGACGTGATCAAGGTAGAGCGGCCCGGCGTCGGCGACGAGACGCGCACGTGGGGCCCGCCGTTCCTGCGCGACGCGCGCGGCGTGGAGACGGCGGAGAGCGGGTACTACCTGAGCGCCAATCGCAACAAGCGCTCGATCACGATCAACTTCGCCAAGCCCGAGGGCGCGGCGCTCGTGCGGCGCCTGCTCACGCGTGCGGACGTGCTGATCGAAAACTTCAAGGTCGGCGGCCTCGCCGAGTACGGCCTCGCGTACGACCAGCTCTGCGCGGAGTACCCGCGCCTCGTGTACTGCTCGATCACCGGCTATGGGCAGGACGGGCCGTACGCCGCCCGGCCGGGCTACGACCTGATGGCCCAGGGCGCCGGCGGCATCATGAGCGTGACGGGCGAAGCCGACGGGCCGCCCGTCAAGGTCGGCGTGGCCGTGAACGACGTGATGAGCGGGCTCTACGCTGCGGTCGCGATCCTGGGAGCGCTCCGCCACCGCGACACCAGCGGGCGCGGCCAGCACATCGACGTCGCGCTGCTCGACGTGCAGGTGGGCTGGCTGTACAACGTGGGCCTCAACTATCTGCTCTCGGGACAGGTGCCGCGGCGCTGGGGCACGGCGCATCCGAACACCATCCCGTACCAGGTGTTCCCGACGAGCGATGGCCACGTGATCCTGGGCGCGAACAACGACGCGCAGTTCCGCCGGCTCTGCGAGTTCGCCGGCGTGCCGGAGCTGGCCGTGAATCCGAAGTTCGCGACGAACGCGCTCCGCCTGAAGCACCGCGCCGAGCTGATCGGGATCGTCTCGGACCTCACGCGCAAGCACGCCACGCAGCACTGGGTGGAGGGGCTCGAGGCGGCCGGGCTCCCGTGCGGTCCCGTGAACACCATCGATCGCGTCTTCGACGATCCACAGGTTCGTCATCGGGGGATGAAGATCGCGATGGAGCACCCGGCCGGCGAGGCGCCGCTCATCGGCAGCCCGCTGAAGCTGTCGGATACGCCGGTGAGCTACCGGCGCCCGCCGCCGACGCTCGGCCAGCACACCGACGAGGTGCTCGAGCAGCTCCTCGGGCTCGGCGAGAGCGAGCGCTGCGCGCTGCGCGCGGCCGGCATCGTCTAGGCGCGGCGATGGCGGTCACGGTGCGCTTCGTCGGCTCGGGTGATTCCTTCGGCAGCGGCGGCCGCTTCCAGACGTGCATCCTCGTCGACGGACCGAGCTCGCGCTTCGCGATCGACTTCGGCACCTCGTCGCTGATCGCTCTCGCGCAGCAGGGCATCGAGCACAACTCGCTGGACGCGATCATCCTGACCCACCTGCACGGCGACCACTGCGGCGGCGTGCCGTTCCTCCTGATCGACGCGATGCTCGGGGCGAAGCGGATCCGTCCGCTCACCATCGCGGGGCCGCGCGACCTGCGCCGGCGCATGGATCAGATCCGCGAGGCGCTCTTCCCCGGCTCGCGGGTGATGACCCCGACGTTCCCGCTCACGTGGGTCGAGATGGAGCCGGGGCGGCCGCACACCGTCCTGGATCTGATCGTGACGCCGCAACCGGCGCGGCACACCGAGGAGACGAATCCCACCGCGGTACGCGTGGAAGTGGGCGGCAAGGTCGTCGCGTACACCGGCGACACCGAGTGGACGGACGAGGTCGCGCGCGTGGCGCGCGGCGCCGACCTCTTCATCGCCGAGTGCTACTTCTACGACAAGCCGGTCAAGTGGCACCTGAACTATCCGACCGTGGCCGCGCAGCGCGATCGATTCGGCGCCAAGCGCGTGATCCTCACGCACATGAGCCGCGAGATGCTCGCGCACGCCGACGCGGTGCCCGAAGAGTGTGCACACGACGGGCTGGTCGTGACGCTCTGAGCCGCGCCGGCGCTTCACCCAAGTTTTACGGCGGCGTCATCGTCCTGTAACGTGCGCCGCGGACACTCGGCGGCGGATGAAGACCGCCGCCGCGGCCCGCCAGCAGCAGGGTCGCGTCCTCGTCGTCGAAGACGAGCGCGACGTCGCCGACCTGATCCGCTACAACCTCACCAAGGAGGGCTACGACGTCGTCGTCGCCCCCACCGGCTCCGACGCCCTCAAGCAGGCGCGCGAGGTCCACCCCGACCTGGTCCTGCTCGACATCATGGTCCCGCAGCTCAACGGCATCCGCGCGGTCGCCCGTCGCGGCCGTCCCGGCGACGCCGAGACGAAGCCGCGCGTGCAGATCGGCGAGCTCGAGATCGACCGCTACCGCTTCGAGGTCCGCATGAAGGGCCGCCCGGTGGACCTCACCCCCAAGGAGTTCGACCTGCTGGCGATCCTGGCCGGC
>QHVJ01000489.1 GCA_003222275.1 Acidobacteriota bacterium
GGGATAGAGATCCTTCATGAGGACGAAGTCGAGCGTGAGGGTCTGGTAGCCCGCCTGCTTGAGGATCGCGCGCGCCTTGTCCGGGTCGTACGGCTTCTGGCCGAGGTTGGTGTGGCCGATGAGCCCCGGAGGAATCGGGCTCACCACCGGGCGCGCGTAGCCGAGCAGCAGCTCCTTGATGATGGTGTTCCGGTCGATGGCGAGCGAGACCGCCTTGCGGATGCGCGGGTCCTTCCCCGCCTCGCGCGCGAGCTGGAAATGCCAGCGCTGGGCCTCGACCGCCGGCGTGTCGAGCACCTTGATGCCCGGCGTCGCCCGGAGCGTCGACACCATGTCCGGCCAGACGCGGTCGATGACGTGGATCTCGGCGGCGCGCAGGGCGGCGGCGCGGGTGGAGAGCTCGGGAATGAAGCGGACGGTCAGCTTCTCGACCTTCGGGAGCGCGGGCTTCCAGTACTTCGCGTTCGCCTCGAGGTCGACGTGATCGCCGTGCGTCCAGGAGACGAAGCGGAACGGACCGGTGCCCACGGGTTTGCCGAAGAACGCGTCCTCGTTGCCGGCCGCGCCGGGCGGCAGCATGCCCAGCATCGTGAGGTGCGCGGGCAGCGAGCCGAACGGCCGCTTCGTCGTCACCGTGACCGTGTAGTCGTCGTCCTTCCGGACGTCCTCGAGATCCTGGTAGACGAACGACTTGATCAGCTTGGTGTTGTCGCGCACGCGCTTGAGCGTGAACAGCACGCTGTCCGCGGTGAACGGCGTGCCGTCGTGGAAGCGGACCCCCTTGCGGAGCGTGAAGCGCCACGTCGTGTTGTTCACGGGCTTCCACGACTCGGCCAGCGCCGGCACGAACTTGTCGTCGTTGGTGACGTCCAGCAGCGGGTCGTACACGTGGCGCAGGACGGACGTGCTCGAGATCGAGTAGTGGTTCGCGGGGTCCAGCGTCAGCATCCGCTCGGACAGGCCCGCGATGATGTGGCCCCGACGGGCCTGGGCACGGGCGGCGCGGGGGCCGGCCGCGACGCCGAGGACGGCGCCGCTGCCGAGGAGGAACCGTCGGCGACTCAGGCGTGGTTTTTCCATGGCGGGATGCTACACCTAGCGCGCCCGGAGAGCGTCGAGAGCCTTCCAGTCGAACTCGATGCCGTGACCGGGGCGATCGGGCGCCAGCGCCGCGCCCGCCTCCAGGCGCAGCGGCTCGGCGATGAACCGATCGAGCCCGAAGCCGTGCGCCTCGAGGTAGGAGCGATTCGGCGCCGCCGCCAGCAGGTGGACGGTGACGTCGTGCGCGCCGTGCGACGTGACCGGAAGACTGAAGGCCTCGGCCAGGTGGCAGACTTTCATGAACGTGGTGACGCCGCCGCAGTTCGTGACGTCGGGCTCGGGGAACGTCACGCCGCCCGCGGCGATGAGGTGCCGGAACTCGTGGAGGGTGTGGAGATTCTCGCCGGCGGCGATCGGCACGCCTCCGTCGCGCACGATGCGCACGTGGCCCGGCACGTCGTCGGGGCTCGTCGGCTCTTCGAGCCACACCGGGTCGAACTCGCGCAGCGCCCGCGCGGCGCGGATCGCCTCGTCGACGCTCCAGCGCATGTTGGCGTCCACCATCAGCGGGAACTCGGCGCCCAGGTGCGCCCGCATCGCTCGCACCCGCTCGACGTCCTGCCGCAGCGAGGGGCGGCCGACTTTCATTTTGATGGCGCGGAAGCCGGCCTTGAGATTTTCCTCGGTCTGGCGCAAGAGCGCGTCCACGGAGAGATCGAGGTCGATCCCGCCCGCGTAGCACGGCACGCGCGGATCGAAGCCGCCCAGCACGCGCCAGAGGGGCACGCCCTGGCGCCGCGCGCGGAGATCCCACAGGGCGATGTCGACGGCCGACATCGCGAGCATCTGCGCGCCGCCGCGGCCACCGTAGTGGAGCGCCCACCACATGGCCTGCCAGATCTCCTCGATGCGCTCGGCCTCGCGGCCGGCCAGCAGCGGGGCCAGGTCGCGTGCGACGAGGGCGTGCACGGCCGCGCCGCCCGTCCCGACCGTATAGGTATAGCCGACGCCCACCGCGCCCTCCGCGTCGTGCAGGCGGACCGTGAGCAGCTCGAAGCCTCTGATGGTCCCGTGGGTGCTGTCGGACAGAACGGTCGGCAGCGGGATGAAGTAATGGTCGGCCTGCACGCGCTGGATCCGCATCGCCCGGTATTCTCGCTATTCTAATCGACAGCGGGGTCGTGCAGCCTCCATGCTAGGCTCGACGCCACGTGACTGATTTGTCGGCGCTGACCGACGATCCCATGGCGCATGCGCGCAAGATGGAGTCGCCGGCCTACAAGCGCGCCGCCTATGTTGTCCTTCGGCCGCTCCTTGATCGCCTGGCGCGACGGCATCTGTCGGCGACGATGCTGACGCTGCCTGCGCTCACCCTGGTCCTTCCGGAACGCGGTTTCCCGCTCGCCACCCGGCGGGGCTGGCTAGCACGTTACATCGAGCTGCGCGGCGCTCGCCTGCTGATCCAGGGCACCGGGAGCGGCTGGGACACCCTCTCTTGGCTTGAGTGTGGCGCGCGCCCTGTCGGCGTCGAACTCTACCCGTTCCTCGCGGCCTGGAATCAAGTGGGTGCGCACGGGCCGAGATTCGTCCAGACCTCGCTCACTGCCCTACCCTTCACAAATGGCGCCTTCGATGCGGCCGCAAGCGACGCCGTGTTCGAGCACTGCCGCGATCTTGATGCTGTCCTGGCGGAAACGGTGCGCGTTCTGCGACCGGGTGGCTATGTTTATGCCACCTATGGTCCCCTCTGGTACTGCTGGGGCGGCGATCATTTCTCCGGTATCGGTGGACTCGAATACGGCTACAGCCACGTGGAACGGTCGCGCCGCGAGTACGACGAGTATGTGGCGGCCTTCGCCTCCGCGGAGGCGGACGCTCAGGGCGGCGCACGGTACGTGGCCCTTGACCTCTTCAGCCGCCTGACCACCCAGCAGTATCTCGACGCCTTCGCGCGCGCCAGACTGACCGTCGTAGATTTGCGGCTCGAGATCTCGGCTCAGGCGGTGGCGTTCCGTCGGCGTTGGCCCGATCGTGCTGCCATGATCACGCGCCGCTGCGGCATCACGCCCGACGACCTGGTGGTGAAGGCCAACTTCGTAATCCTGCGAAGCCAGTCACCGATCGTATGACCGTCCGCTCCGTAGTAACGTATTTTCACCGCCACAGCGTTGACGCGTGTGGATAATCCGACCATGCCACCGATTCGGCTCGACAAGCTGAACCGCGTCCCCCCAGGGGGGGGCAGACTGTGATCGTCACGCGCGCGCTCGGCGGGGCGGCCGCGCTCGCCTTCGTGCTCGTCGTTGCCACCGGCGAGGGCGTGGCGCAGGCCCCGGACAATACCCGCGCCCCCGACGTCTACCGCATCGGTCCTGAGGACACCCTCCTCATCTCCGTGTGGAAGAACGAGGCGATCACGAAGACGGTCCCGGTGCGGCCCGATGGCATGATCTCGCTGCCGCTCGTGCAAGACGTGCAGGCGGCCGGCCTGACGCCCATGGAGCTTCGGGACGCGTTGACGAAGAAGCTGTCAGAGTTCATGCCCTCACCCGAGGTGTCGGTCATTGTCACCGAGGTGCGGAGCTTCAAGGTCT
>QHVJ01000490.1 GCA_003222275.1 Acidobacteriota bacterium
GGTCTACGGCGAGGACGGCCAGGACGCGACCTTCGTGCACATGGCGCGGTTCTTCGACTCGGTGCGCCAGCACAAGCCGGCGGTGGAGGATGCCGTCATGGGCCACCACGCCGCGGCCGCGGCCCACATGGTGAACCTGTCGCTCCGGCAGCGGCGGCCGCTGGACTGGAACTTCGCGACGGAGACGGTGACGTAATTCCGGCTCGCGTCCCAGGCACGCACCCCACCATGCGGCGCGGCTGGCGATGGCTCGAGAGCCTGGCCCTTTCTCTCGCGTCGCTGGCGGTGTGTGCCGCGCTGCTCGAAGCGGGCGCGCGGCTGTGGGTCGACCTCCAGGCCCGACGGCAGGAGCACGTCATGGACCCGCCCATCAGCCGTTACGACCCGCGGCTCGGCTGGTTCCACGTCGCGGGTGCCGAGCGTCGAGTGGCGCGCTCCGAGTTCGACGTGCGGCTGAAGTTCAACAAACATGGGCTACGCGGGCCGGACCGTGACTACGCGCCGCCCCCCGGCGTACGCCGGACCCTCGTCCTCGGCGACTCGTTCGCGGAGGGCTACTACGTCGACGAGGGCCAGACCGTCGCGGCGGTGTTGGAGGGTCTGCTCCGGCGGTGCGGCCCGCACGAGGTCATCAATGCGGGCGTGCAGGGATACAGCACCGATCAGGAGTACCTGTTCTACCTGCACGACGGGCGGCGCTATGGCTCGCGCCTCGTGCTGCTGCTCTTCTACAGCAACGACCTGCGGTACAACACCTCCCCCGTCGGCTCCGGCGGCGAGGCCAAACCGTATTTCGAGGTGGACGACCGCGGCGCGCTGGTGCGGCGTAACGACCCGGTGCCGCCTCCTGACCCGTCCCGGACGTCGCGGGCACGTCCGGGGGCGCACCGACCAGTGCCGTGGCGCGGCTCGATGGCGCTGCGGCTCCTTTCGAGCCGCACCGTCGATGGGAACCCGCCGCTGCACGCCGTACTATCGCGCCTCGGGCTGGTCGAGCCCGTCTCGCGCGAGGCGCCGATCGAGCTGTGGCCGTACGGACCGGGGCACGCCCGCGAGGTCGAAGAGGAGTGGCGGCGGACGCGAGCGATCCTCGCTGCCCTGCGAGCGCAGGTGACGGCGGATGGCGCCACCCTCGCCCTCCTGTACGTACCGGTGCGCTTCGAGGTCAACGACGCCGTGTGGCAGCTCACGCGCGAGAGGTATCGGTTGGGCCGGCGCTGGGAAGTGGACCGCGTGTTCGAGCGGCTGCAGGAGGTCTGCCGGGACCTGGACATCCCCCTCATCGATCCTCGCGAACCGTTACGACGTTCCGAGCGCAGCGCGGCGGCATACTACACGCGGGACGTCCACTGGAACGCCGTCGGCAACGCTATCGCCGCCCACGCCGCGGAGCCGCTGGCCCGCGCGATCTTCGGTTGCCCCGGCGGCGAATCGGCCCCGCGCCGCTGACGTGCCCCGGGCCGCCACGGCACGGGGTTCGCGCGCACTGCTCGCGTAGCAAATCCTGCGTGCTATATTCCGGCGGTGCGCAGTCGCTCGTTCTCCTGGACGGTGGCGGCCCTGCTCGCCTCCGCGTTGGCCTGGACGTCGGTGTCGCACGTCGTCCGGAAGCGCTCCCGGACGCCGGACATTCTCGTCGTCGTGGTCGACTCACTGCGGGCCGATCACCTCCCCGGCGGCGGGTACTCCCGGTCGACTGCTCCCTTCCTCGACCGCTGGGCGGCGGACGCAGGCGTGTTCCGAGAGGCCTACACGCATGGCACGCAGACTCGCATCGCGATGGCGTCGCTCTTCACCGGCTCCCTGCCCACCCTGCACCGCGTCCGTGACGTCAAGGTGGTGCGCGGCAATGGACGCTCGGACGCCGTCTCGCCCCGACTGGTCACCTGGGCCGAGTCGCTGCGCGATGCGGGGTATGAGACGTGGGGCTACTCCGCGAACGTGAACGTCTCGGAGAAGTTCGGGTTCGCCCACGGCTTCACTCGATGGTCGCAGCACCAGAGCGACGATCCCGCGATCCTGGCCACGGACTTCTTGAAGCAGTTGCGTGACCGGGCGGCGCGCAACCCCGACGCCCCGCTGTTCGCCTATCTCCACTTCAACGGCGTCCATAGCCCGTACTTCGCGCCCCCGCCGTACGACAAGGCCTTCCCCGCCCCCCCGGGCCGACGGGTGTGGGCGTCGTACCACCACGGGGTGACGGCGAACGATCTCGCGTTCACAGTCGCGCAGTACGACGGCGCGATCCTCTACCAGGACAAGGTGCTCTCGGAGACACTCCCCGCGTGGGAGAGCGCGGTGGGGGTCCGTCCCCGCGTGACGCTTTTCCTCGCCGACCATGGGGAGGAATTCCAGGACCACGGCGGCCTCGGGCATGGCTCGACGGTCTATCGGGAGCTGGCGCACGTGCCGCTCATCGTGAAGGCGCCGGGCGTGAAGGCCGGCGTGCACGACGAGCCGGTAGCGTACGCGGACGTTCACCGGCTGGTATTGGATCTCGCCGGCGCCGCGGTCACGGATGTCGCACGGGGGCGGCCCTACGCGCAGTGGACGAGCGCGGAGCCGACGCTCTACACGGAGTCTTCGGACGGCGTCGCCGGGCTGCGCTGGGGGACATGGTTGCTCGAGCGACCGCGGGATCATCCCCGCCGTGCCGCCTTCTACGACCGTCGTACAGACCCACGGGAATTGAACCCGCTGCATGAGAAAGCGCAACTGCGCGAGCTCCAGGCGCGCATGGACCAGATCGTCTCCCGCGACGGCCGGGTGGCGGACGACCTCGGTACGCCCGCGCGGGTAGAGCTGGACTCCGAGATGGCGGAGCGGCTCCACGCCCTGGGTTACGTCGGCAACCCCTGACGGATCAGGGCTCACCGAGGCGCAGCCGGAAACGCTGGATCTTGCCGGTCGCCGTTTTGGGGAGGCTATCCACGAACTCCACCCAGCGCGGCGCCTTGTAGGGGGCGATCTTCGCCTTGACGAAGGACTGGAGCTCCGCGGCCAGGGCCGCCGAAGCGTGCGCGGGCTCCTTCAGCACCACGAACGCTTTCGCCTTCACGAGCCCGTCCTCGGCCTCCTGGCCCACGACCGCGCTCTCCAGCACCGCCGGGTGCGCGATGAGCGTCGCCTCGACCTCCACCGGCGACACCCATCGGCCCCCGACCTTCAGCATGTCGTCCGACCGGCCGCAGTACCAGAAGTATCCGTCCTCGTCCTGGTAGTACTTGTCGCCGGTGAGAAGCCACTCACCGTGCAGGGTCTGGCGGGTCTTCTCCGGCTGATTCCAGTAGGACGCCATGACGGAATCGCCGCGCACGCGCAGGCTGCCGATCTCGCCCCGGGCGACGGGCACGCCCGCCTCGTCGACGATCGTGGCGTCGTAGCCGGGAACGGGGAGGCCCGAGGAGCCCGGCCGCACCGCGCCCGGCCGGTTGGACAGGCACATGTGCAGCAGCTCGGTGGTGCCCATCCCGTCGATGATCTCGACCCCGAACCGCTCGAGCCAGCGCGCGTACATCTCCGCGGGGAGCGCCTCTCCGGCCGAGACGCAGAGGCGCAGCGAGGACGTGTCGTACCGGCGCTCGGCGTCCTTCAGCGCGAGCATGCCCGCATAGAGGGTCGGGACCGCGAAGAAGAGCGTCGGTCGATGGCGGGCGATGACCTCGAACATGGCCTCGGGCGTGGGGCGTGGCGCGAAGAGAACCGACTGCGCGCCGACCGACAGGGGAAAGTAGCCGGCGTTGCCGAGGCCATAGGCGAAGAAGAGCTTCGCCGCCGAGAAGACCCGGTCGGTGGAGCGGATGCCCAGGACCTGCCTCGCGTAGGTCTCCGCGCACACGAACATGTCGTGCTGCAGATGCACGGCTCCCTTGGGCGGGCCCGTGGAGCCCGAGGAGTAGAGCCAGAAAGCCGGGTCGTCGCGCGACGTGGGCGCCGCGTCCAGGGTCGCCGACGCGCGGCCCACCTCCGCTTCCCAGGACAGGAAGGATCCGGGGGGGCCGGCCACGAGGGCGTGCGCCAGGCTCGCCGACTCGCGGAAGGCGGGCGCGGCTTCGGCGAGCAGCGGCGCCGAGACGACGGCGATCCTGGCCTGGCTGTCGTGGAGCACGTGCCGGTAGTCCGCGGCGCGCAGCAGCGTGTTGACGGGCACGGGCACGGCCCCGATCTTGATCGCCCCCCAGAACGTGCCGAGGAACTCGGGCCCGTCCAGGCAGATCATCACGACGCGATCGGCGGCCTTCACGCCCAGGCCGCGCAGGGCGTTGCCCGTCCGGTTCGCCAGCGCCTGCAGGTCCGAGTAGCTCAGCGTCTGGCCTTCGCAGAGGAACGCCGGCGACGCGCCCCGGCCCTCGGCGACGTTGCGGTCGATGAAATGCGCGGCCGCGTTGAACCGGACGGGCAGGGCTTCCGACGCCCTCATCGCCGGCGCGCCTCTAGGCCCCGATCCGGGTCTCGCCGCTCGGGCGCGATTCGAGCTCCGTCGCGAGGAGAACGCGCGCAAGCGGTGCCAGCTCGGCCCGCTGCGAGTCGCCCAGCGCCGACACGAACGGCGGAATCGGCCCGGTGGCGGCGACGCCCGCGACGTCGATGGCCGCGTGGAGGACCCGCGCGGGCCCCCAGGCGTCGCGCTTGTCCTCGAGGGGAATGAAGCGCGACCGCAGCGTCTCGGCCGCGGCCCAGTTGCTCACGGCGCAGGCCTTGAACAGGCCGTGGCTCAGGCCAGGGGCGAGACACCCCGACCCGGTGGTGAAGCCGGGAAGACGGAAGTGCCTCAGGTGCGCGACGGCGGGGCGCTCGCCGATGCCGCTGATCACGATCCGCCGATCGACGCGCCGCAGAAGTCCGTCGAGGTAGGGGTCCTGGGCGGGGTCGGGCCGGATCACCGCGTACTTGATCCCGACGCAGACGCCCGCGTCGACGAGCCGTGCCACGACGTCGAGGCCCGCGTCCTTGTCGGGGCCGAAATTGCCCTCGTCCTTTAGATAGAGGATGAGGCCGAGGCCGGCGGCATCCGCGATCTCACGCAGACCGGCTTCGAGACCGGCGG
>QHVJ01000491.1 GCA_003222275.1 Acidobacteriota bacterium
CCAGCGCGACCTGCCCATCACCATTCCCGTCTCCACGCAGCTGCCGCACGCCGTCGGCCTCGCCTACGCCGCGCAGTACCGCGAGGACGACGTGATCGTGATGGCGTACTTCGGCGACGGTGCGACGTCGGAGGGCGACTTCCACGAGGCGCTGAACTTCGCCGGCGTGTGGCACGTGCCCGTCGTCTTCGTCTGCCAGAACAACCAGTGGGCGATCTCCGTGCCGCTCAAGAAGCAGACGAACTCGAAGACCATCGCGCAGAAGGCGCTCGCCTACGGGCTGCCCGGCATCCAGGTGGACGGCAACGACGTGCTCGCCGTCTACGCGGCGAGTCGCGAGGCCGTCGCGCGCGCGCGCGCGGGTGACGGCCCGACGCTCATCGAGTGCGTCACCTATCGCCTCGGCGTCCACACCACCGCCGACGACCCGACGAAGTACCGCTCGGCGGAGGAGGTCGCGGAGTGGGAGCGCCGGGATCCGCTCACGCGCTTCGCCGCCTATCTGAAGAGGAAGCGCCTGCTCGACGAGGGACTGGAGGCGGCCGTGGACGAGGAGATCGCCGCCGCCGTCGCGCGCTTCGAGGCGACGGGGGTCGCCGACCCGCTCGTGATGTTCGACCACGTCTACGCCGAGCTGCCGCCGGACCTCAAGGCGCAGCGCGAGGCGCTCGCCGAAGGGCTGCGCAGCGGCGAGCCGGGCCGGCGCGAGAAGCACGAGCCGTCGCCGCCGATGCGCGGCCAGCGGAGCGGCAAGCGCTGATGGCCAAGCTCAACATGGTCAAGGCGCTGAACCTGGCCCTGATGCAGGAGATGGAGCGCGACCCCGACGTGCTGGTGATCGGTGAGGACGTCGGCGTCGACGGCGGGGTCTTCCGCGTCACCGAGGATCTGCACCGCACCTACGGCAGCAAGCGCGTGATCGACAGCCCGCTCGCCGAGGCCGGCATCATCGGCGCCTCCATCGGGATGGCCCTCTACGGGCTCAAGCCCGTGTGCGAGATCCAGTTCTCCGGCTTCGCCTTCCAGTGCTTCCACCAGATCGAGAACCACGCCGCGCGCTACCGCAACCGCTCGCAGGGCCGCTTCCACGTGCCGATGGTCATCCGCATGCCCTACGGCGGCGGCGTACGCGCGCTGGAGCATCACTCAGAGTCGGAGGAGCAGTTCTACGCGCACATCCCCGGCTTGAAGATGGTGATCCCGTCGGGGCCGCGCAACGCGCGCGCGCTGCTCGCGGCGGCGATCCGCGACCCCGACCCCGTCGTCTTCTTCGAGCACAAGGCCCTCTACCACGCGCACAAGGAGGACGTGCCCGACGAGTCGGAGACGATGGAGATCGGACGCGCGCGGGTCGTGCGCGAGGGCGACGACCTCACGCTGGTGGCGTGGGGCGGGATGCTGCGCGTCGCGCGCGAGGCCGCCGAGACGCTCGAGCAGGAGGACGGCGTCGGCAGCGACGTCATCGACCTGCTCACAGTGGCGCCGCTGGACCGCGAGACGATCGTCCGCTCCGTGAACAAGACGGGCCGCGTCGTGATCGTGCACGAGGCGCCGCGCTCGTTCGGTCCGGGCGCCGAGATCGCCGCCTCCATCATGGACGGCGCCTTCCTGTCGCTGGAGGCGCCGATCGCGCGCGTCACCGCCCACGACGTGCCGTTCCCCGGCTTCGCGCGCGAGAAGGCCAACGTGCCCGACGTCGCGCGCGTGGTCGCCGCCGCCCGCGACACGCTCGCCTACTAGATGGGGGCCCCGGAATGGCCCCCATACCCCCAACGTTCGGAGCGCCCCGGGAAACCCGTGGCGCTCCTCTGGCTCCGTGAAGGTGCCCATGGCGCGTGACTTCAGGTTGCCCGACCTCGGCGAGGGTCTGACCGAGGCCGAGATCGTCAAGGTCCTCGTCCGCGAAGGCGACGTCATCGCCGAGGACGCGCCGCTGCTCGAGGTCGAGACCGACAAGGCGACGGTCGAGATCCCCTCGCCCATGGCCGGCCGTGTCGAGAAGGTCCACGTCGAGCCCAATCAGACGGTCAAGGTCGGTCAGGTGCTCGTCACGTTCGCCGACGCTTCGTCCGCATCGGGCGGCGCGAGCGCGCCCCCGGGCCTCGATACGACGCTCGCCTGGCAGCCCGCCCCCGCCCGCCCGTCGCCGCGAGGGTCGGCGACGCCGCCACGAGGGAATGGTCCGGTGCCGGCGACGCCGGCGACGCGGCGACTCGCTCGCGAATTGGGGGTGGACCTACACCGGGTCCCCGCCACGGGCCCGGGCGGCCGCGTCACCGATGACGACGTGCGCGCCGGGGCCGGCGGCGGCGCGCCGACGCAAGCTCAGGCGCCGCGCGCGGCGCGCGCCGAGCCGGCGGCGCCGGCCGCGCCGGGCAAGCCGCTCGCGACGCACGTCACCGAGCCGCCCCTGCCGAACTTCGAGCAATGGGGCGCCGTCGAGCGCCAGCCGCTCTCGCACCTGCGCCGCACGATCGCCGAGCGGATGACGCTGTCGGCGACGGTGATCCCCCACGTCACGCACTTCGACCGCGCGGACATCACGGAGCTCGACGCGATCATCCAGCGCAATCTCGAGGCGGTGAAGGCGCGCGGCGTGACCCTGACGCTGACGGCTTTTCTCCTGAAGGCGGCCGCGCAAGCGCTCGGCGAGCACCCGACGTTCAACGCGACCCTCGACACCGCCGCCGGGCAGCTGATCGTCAAGCGCTACGTCCACCTCGGCGTCGCCGTCGCCACCGAGCGCGGCCTGATCGTGCCCGTGCTGCGCGACGTCGACAAGAAGTCGGTGCTCGACGTGGCGCGCGAGCTGGGCGCGCTGGCCCAGCGCGTGCGCGAGGGCAAGGCGGCGCTCGACGACCTGCGCGGCGGCACCTTCACGATCACCAACATTGGCGCCCTCGGCGGCACCGGCGCCATCCCGATCATCAACTATCCGGAGGTCGCGATCCTCGGCATCGCCCGCGCCCGGCAGGAGCCCGTCGTGCGCGAGAGCCGGATCGAGGCGCGGCTGCTGCTGCCGCTGTCGCTGACGTTCGACCACCGCGTGGCCGACGGCGCCGACGGCGCGCGCTTCGCGTCCGCGATCATCCGCCGCCTCGAACGCCCCGAGCTGCTGCTGGGACTCTGAGCGCCGGCGCACCATGCCGCCGATCACCGACGATCGATCCCGAGGTCGCTCCGCTCACGCCCGCGACGCTCGCGTGGCGCGCCGCCGTGGCTTCGATCGCTTGACCGTGTACTCGGCCACTCGTTCGGCCAGACGCGAGATGAAGGCCTCGTGATGATCGGCATCGCCTCCGGGATTCGGACGGTGGGCCGCGACGTACTCGCGCAGGGCCTGATTGATCTGTGTCTGGTAGGGCTGCGCCCCGCGCGAAGCCGCGCGAGACTTGAAGAACTTGAGAAGATCGAGATCGAGCATGATGGTGATGCGGACCTTCGTGTGCCGATCGACCTCGGACATCGGGGGCAGGTTCCGGAGAGGTCCCCGCTTGGCCTTCGAGAAATCGTATTCACGCTTCATATTCCTTCACCTCCCGCCGACTCGCTCGGCGTGACGAAATGAGCCGCCTTCGATCCGTGCGCTCGGTAAAGACGGTCACCAAGAGTCGGCCGCGATCCGACCGCCCCATGAAAACGAATCGTTCCTCGTCCGTCGAATGCTCATCGTCACGGATGAGGGCACCGCGCAGATCATAGAACGTGCTCTGCGCCTCCTCGAACGACACGCGGTGTTTCCGGAGATTCGCGGCCGCTTTCTTCGGGTCCCACTCGAACTCGCTGGCCACTGGTGGCCATGATATGCATAGTATACATATCAGACCTCGAGGATGGCACCCATGGTGATGGGCGACCTGGTCCGCGAGGTCGACGTCGTCGTCGTGGGCGGCGGCCCGGGCGGCTACTCGGCGGCGTTCCGCTGCGCCGAGCTGGGGCTCGAGACGGTCGTCGTGGACGCGGGCAAGCGGCTCGGCGGCGCCTGTCTCTTCGAGGGCTGCATCCCGTCGAAGGCGCTCCTGCACGTGGCGGCCGTGCTGGGCGAGGCCGAGCGCGCCAAGGAGTTCGGCGTGGACTTCGGCCCCGCGCGCGTGTCGCTCGATCCGCTGCGCAAGTGGAAATCGGAGCGTGTGATCGCCAGGCTTGCGCGCGGCCTGGTCGGAGTCGCCAGGTCGAAAGGCGTCGAGGTCGTCGGCGGCCGCGGCGTCTTCGAGGACGCGCGCACGGTCCGGGTGGAGGGCGACGAGCCGCAGGCGCTGAAGTTCCGCCACGTGATCGTCGCCACCGGCTCGGCTCCCGCGCGCCTGCGCGGCGTCGAGCCCTCCGAGCGCGTCATGGACTCCACGGCCGCC
>QHVJ01000137.1 GCA_003222275.1 Acidobacteriota bacterium
TCGCCCTCGAGGGCCTGCTGCCCGATGCCGTCAGCACCCTCGAGCAGCAGGTGCGGCGCGCCTACGGCAACATCGCGCGAAAGCCGGATCCGCTCGAGCGCTACATCGGCCTCGCGGCCCTGCAGGACCGGAACGAGACACTCTTCTATCGGGTGCTCGTCGAGCATCTCGAGGAGTTCCTGCCCATCGTCTACACGCCCACCGTGGGGCGCGCGTGCCAGGAGTTCAGCCACATCTTCCGGCGCGCCCGCGGGCTGTGGATCACCCCCGACGACCGCGGTCGGATCGACCGCGTGCTGGGCGACGCGCCCTTCGAGGACGTGCGCCTCATCGTGGTGACCGACAACGAGAGCATCCTCGGCCTCGGCGACCAGGGCGCCGGCGGCATGGCCATCCCGGTGGGCAAGCTCGCGCTCTACACCGCCGCCGCCGGCATCCATCCCTCGCGCACGCTGCCGATCAGCCTCGACGTGGGCACCGACAACGCCGCGCTCCTCGCCGATGACTTGTACCTCGGCTGGCGCCATCCCCGGCTGCGCGGCGAGCCCTACCACACGCTCGTCGAAGAGTTCGTCCACGGCGTGAAGCGCCGGTTTCCCAAGGCCGCATTGCAGTGGGAGGACTTCAGGAAGGGAACCGCCTTCGCGCTCCTCGAGCGCTACCGCAAGGCCCTGCCCTCGTTCAACGACGACATCCAGGGCACGGCGGCGGTGGCGCTGGCCGGCCTGATGGCGGCCTCCCGCCTCACCGGCACTCCCTGGCTGCGCCACAGGGTCGTGATCTTCGGCGCCGGGGCGGCCGGTGTGGGCATCGCCCGCCTGCTGCGCGAGGCGCTGAAGCGCGCCGGGGTGGAGGGCGAGGACCTGCCGCGCGCCATTGCCCTCATCGACACGCACGGACTGGTCACCGAGGATGTCGCCGCCGGCGACTACCGCCGCGGCCTGGGATGGCCGCCCGCGCTGGCCGCGAGCGCGGGCCTCGGCGCGGAAAGCCCCCGCGACCTGCGCGCGGTCGTGCGCGCGCTCGAGCCCACCGTCCTCATCGGCGTGTCGGGGGCCGCGGGGGCGTTCACCGAGGAGATCGTGCGGGAGATGGCCCGGGGCGTCGAGCGGCCCCTGATCTTCCCGCTGTCGAACCCGACCAGCCAGTCCGAGGCCACGCCCGCCGATGTCGTCGCCTGGAGCGACGGACGCGCCCTCGTCGCCACCGGCAGCCCGTTCGCGCCCGTGACGTACGGCGGGCGCACGACGCGCGTCGGCCAGGGCAACAACGTCTTCATCTTCCCGGGCGTCGGGCTGGGCGCGCTGCTCTCCGAGGCGCGGGAGATCACGGAGGGGATGTTCGCCGCCGCCGCGGAGCGCCTCGCCGCCGAGGTGCGCGACGAGGACCTCGCCGCGGGGAGCCTCTTCCCTCCCATCGCCGACCTGCGCCGCGTCACCGCCCGCATCGCGGAAGCGGTCGTGCGCGAGGCGCGCCAGGAGGGCTTGGGCCGCCCTCTCTCCGACGCCGAGATACCGCGCGTGGTGGCGGCCGCGATGTGGGAGCCGCGCTACGTGGAGCTGGAGCCGGCCTGATCCATCAGCCACGCGCCGGGGCCCTTCAGGTAATCGTCGAAGTCCTTCACCGTGAAGTCGGGCGCGACGCCCATGGCCGCCAGGGCCGAGGCGGTGAAGCTCGTGGTCACGCCCACGCACGTCATCCCCGCCGCCTTGGCCGCGGCCACGCCCGCCGGAGCGTCCTCGAAGGCGACGCACTCCGCGGGGGGAACGCCGAGCAGGCGCGCGGCGGCGAGAAAGACGTCGGGGTGCGGCTTGCCGCGCGGCACCTCGTCGGCTCGCACCACGCGGTCGAGGCGCCCGTCGAGTCCCAGCTCGGCAAGCGTATGCCGGACGTTCTCGGGCGGGGCCGACGTCGCCACCGCGACCGGGATGCTTCGCGCGTGCAAACGCTCGAGCAAGCGATCGAGACCGGAGAGGGCCACGAGGCGGCCGCGCGACAGCTCGCGGTAGAGTCCTTCCTTCTCGTCCGCATAGCTCCGCAGCTCCTCGTCGGCCAGCGCGCGCCCGAACAGCACCGGGAAGATGTCGCGGTTACGCTTGCCATCGAGCTGCCGCCGTCGCGGTTCGTCGAAGGGCGCGAGCGCGTGCCGCTGCACGAAGACGGCGAACGCCTCGGCGTGCAGCGCCATGTTGTCGAGGAGCGTCCCGTCGAGGTCGAAGATCACGCCGCGGGTTCCCATGTCGTGGCTTCCCTCCCGCCGTAAGCTTATTCTTGACGCCGTGAGCCTCCGTTGCCCGCCCGCGCTCATGCTCCTGGCCGCCGCCACGGTCGGGGCCGCTCCCCCGCCGCCCGACCCGCAGATCCGCTTCCGCGAGCGGGTAGAGGTGGAGCGCGTGCTCGTGGATGCCCGCGCCGTGGACGACGCCGGCATGCCGCTGCCGGGCCTGGGGCCGAAGGACTTCCGGCTCAAGGTCGACGGCAAGGTCGTGCCGCTGGAGTCCGCGTACTGGGTGGCGGCCGCCCAGCGGGAGCCTGAACCGGAGCCGCCGCTGGAGGGGGCGACCACGGAGACCCTCGTGGTCACGCCCGAGCCGGTCGAGGGAGAGACATCGCCCGGCCGGCTCATCGTGTTCTTGTTCCAGAAGGACTTCGACGAGTCGCGGCTGACGGGCCTGCTCCGGATGCAGAAGACCGCCCTGACCGTCATCGACAACCTCGTCCCCGGCGACCGGGCGGCGGTGGTCTCCTTCGACCACCACCTCAAGCTGAGGCTCGACTTCACGAGCGACCGGGAGACGCTGCGGCACGTGATCGGCAACGTGATCCTGCTCGGCGATCCCCCGTACATCTCGCCCGGACCGCCGCCCTCCCTCGCCGAGTACTTCGACCGCGCGCGGGCGCGGAAGGCCGCCTCTCCGGAGACCGCCCTCCTCGTCCTCGCCGACGCGCTCAAGGAGCTGCCCGGACCCAAGACGCTGGTTTTCGTGGGATGGGGCATGGGCCGATTCGACGCGCGGAGCGGCAGCGTGACGCTCGAGCGCGATTACGGCCCCGCCCGCCGCACGCTGCTGGAGGCGCGGGTCACCGTCATCTGTCTCGACGTGACGGAGGCCGACTACCACTCCCTCGAGGTGGGCCTCCAGCAGGTCGCCGAGGACACCGGCGGCTTCTACGCCCGCACGCACCTCTTTCCCGACCTGGCGATGCGGCGCCTGGAGGGTGCGCTGTCCGGTCACTACGTGCTCACGTTCGAGAAGCCGCCGCTGCGGCCCGGCTCCCACCGTATCGAGATCAACCTCGTGGGCCGCAAGGGAACGGTGCTCGCGAAGAGCTTCTACGAAGGCTGAGGACGGCTCACCAGAGCCGGAGCTGCCGCGGCCCCCGGGAGGCGCCGCCGTCGGCCGCGGCCACGTCGATCCACCCCGTCCCGTCCGCGCTCGCCAGCTCCAGTCGCACCTCGGTGCGGCCGCGGCGGCGTAGCGCCGTCTCCGCGGTCATCCGCACCAGCTCCGGGTGGTTGTTGTTCTGCGAGATGTGCGCGAGGAGCACCATGCGGCAGGCCTCGCCCAGGTCGCGCGTCAAGTACCGCGCCACGTCTTCGTTGGAGAGATGGCCGCGGGAGCCGAGTATCCGTTCCTTCACCGACCAGGGGTACGGACCGTCGCGGAGCATGACGGGATCGTAGTTGGACTCGATGAGAACGGCGTCGCAGTCCCGGAAGCCGTCGGCCACGCCGCGGCTCACGTGGCCGAAGTCGGTGGCATGCGCGAGCGAGCAGCCGTCGCCCTGCACCACGAACGCGAGCGGGCCCGCGGCGTCGTGGGGCACGGGGATCCCGAGCACGCTGAGCGCCCCCACGGGGCGGGCGACTCCGGGCTCGAGGACGTCGTAGCCGGCGATCTCCTCCGCGCCGAGCCCGGCGGCGGCGTAGGTGCCGCGGCTACCGCACAGCCGCACGCCCCACTTCTTGGAGAAGGACGCCGCCCCGCGGACATGGTCCTGGTGCTCGTGCGAGAGGAACACGAGCGCGATGGAAGCGGGGTCTACGCCCGCCGACTCCAGACGCTCGGCCAGCTCGCGGGGGCCGAGCCCGGCATCGATGAGGATCCGGACGCCGTAAGACTCGACGAGCGTCGCGTTGCCTGAGCTGCCCGACCCGAGGAGACGAAATCTCATGCGAGGGAATGATAGCCGAGGGGACGACCCGGCCGGGTCCTCACATGCGGAGCTGGGACGCCCGGGGGCGATAGCGGCCGAGGTTGCCGAGGACGCTCATCGTCACCTCGCCCCGGAACAGGTCGCCGGCGATGCGGGGGACGTCCTCGGCCGTCACCGACTCGATGCCGGAGAGGATCTCGTCGAGCTTGAAGGCGCGGCCGAAATAGATCTCCTGCCGCGCGATGTGGTTCATCCGGCTGCCCGTGTTCTCGAGCGAGAGCATCAGGCTTCCCTTCAGGTGGTCCTTGGCCCGCCGCAGCTCGTCCGCGGGCAGCGCCTCGCCCTTCATCCGGCGCAGCTCTTCGAGGCTCAGCCGGACCACCTCGTCCACGGAGTCGAGGCTCGTCCCCGCGTAGATCGTCAGCGTCCCCGCGTCGGAGTAGGCCGAGACGCCCGACGAGATCGAGTAGACGAGCCCGCGCTTCTCGCGCACGTTCTGGAAGAGCCGCGAGGACATGCTGCCCCCGAGCACCGTGTTCAGGATGTAGACGCCGTACCGGTCCTCGTGGGCCTGGGGATAGGCGGGCGTTCCGAGGCAGAGATGGACCTGCTCCAGCTCCTTCTTCGACCGGGTGACGATGCGCGAGGCGGGCCGGGGCGGCCCCCCGTTGTGCGATTTGCCGCCGGGAGCGAGCTCGCCGAAGTGACGGCGGACGAGGCGGGAGGTCGCCCCGTGCTCCAGGTGGCCGGCGGCGGCGATGACGATGTTGCCGGGCCGGTAGACGGACCTGAAGAAGCCCGCCAGCTCGTCGCGGCGGAAGCGGGAGACGCTGCTCTTCGTTCCCAGGATCGGGCG
This sequence comes from Acidobacteriota bacterium, assembly GCA_003222275.1. Lineage (GTDB taxonomy): Bacteria > Acidobacteriota > Vicinamibacteria > Fen-336 > Fen-336 > AA32. Next base: position 5,015 of record QHVJ01000137.1, read on the forward strand.
CCCCAGCGGGTGCCGGGGCCAGAACGCTTCCGTGAACAGCTCCATCACGAGGTCGTCCGGCGTGTCCTCGACCATGTTGATCTCCTCGAAGATGACCTTCTTCTCCTTGGTCATCTCCGAAGGATCGAAGAGCGGGTTCATCGCGATGTCGCCCAGGATGTCGACGGCCAGGGGCAGGTGCTCGTCGAGGACCTTGAGGTGGAACGAGGCGTACTCCTTGGCCGTGAACGCGTCCATGTGCCCGCCGATCGAGTCCACCTGCGCCGCGATCACCTCTGCCGAGCGGTTCTTCGTGCCCTTGAAGACCATGTGCTCGATGAAGTGGCTGATGCCGCTCTGGAGGGGCGTCTCGTGGCGGCTGCCGCGCTTCAGCCACACTCCCACCGCCACGCTGCGCACGTGGGGCATGGCTTCGGTGAGGAGGGTGATGCCGTTCGGAAGGATCTCCTTGACGATCATCGGCTTGGGTGGAAGGAACGGGACGTTAGCATGGGACCCGGGATGGCGCAATCGACCGGCCCGGCCCGGCCTCGGAGCGGATCCTGCAGCCCGACGCCGAACTTGGTACCATGTCGCCGATCGATCCCTCGTTCCCCAGGGTAAGGAGCCACGATGAAAGCGTTGACGCTGGCCGCCGGCCTCGTCGTCCTCGCCGCCGTTCCCGTGCGGGCGGAGAAACCGGCCACGGATTTCCGCGCTGACTTCGAGCAGGCCTTTCGCAAGGGCCGCACCTTCGCGGTGGTCGTGCAGCCCGGAGTGCCCACGACGTCGATCTACGGGGTCGACGGAAAGAGCAGCGGCACTGCCCACTTCTCGGTCGACGTCGTCGACGGAAGGTGGAAGGTCTCCGAGGGCATCCTGGATTTCGACCAGACGGCGGCCGACACGCTGAACCTCGGCGAGGTGATGGAGCTGGACTCGGTCAGCTACAAGGACAACCGGGTCGACCTGCGCATGGTGTCGGTGGAGGCGCACAAGGTCACGCGCGGAAGCTGGATCCTCAAGCAGCGCAAGCCGGAGCCCGTGGCCACGAACTTCAAGTTCTTCTTTCCGTTCCGCGCCTACAACGCGTCGGACGTGCCCCGGGCGGTGGACTACATCGGCCATTACCTTCGGGCCTTCCCGACCCAGGACGAGGCGCGGCTCCACGCCGCGCGCCTGATGTCGGGGGCCGCGGAGGCCTCCCACGGCCGCGATTCGGGCCGGACGCCGGCGCGGGAAGTCGCGAGCGGCGTGACCTCGAAGAAGGAGATCAAGACGGGCATGACCCCGCTCGAGGTGCTGGACATCCTCGGCAAGCCGCAGAAGGAAGTCACCTTCGAGAACAAGTCCCGCTGGACCTACCCGGACCTCACCGTGGTCTTCGAAAACGGTCGGGTGAAGGAGGTCCGGTTCTAGATCGGGCCCGTCTCCTCGCGTATGCCGAGGGAGAGAGGGGCCGCTTCGAGGAGCTCCTCGAGGCCTTCGTCGCGATCCCCACCGTCTCGGCCGATCCGGCCCGTGCCGCCGACATCGAGCGCGGCTGCGAGCTGGCGGTGGAGACCATTCGCTCGTTCGGCGGGCGGCCGGACGTCCACCGGCCGCGGCACGGCTACCCCGTCATCCACGGCGTCTTCGACGAGTCGCCGTCCCTGCCGACGGTCACCGTGTACAACCACCTCGACGTGCAGCCCGCCTCGCGCGACGACGGCGTGTGGCGGACCGATCCCTTCGTCCTCCGTCGCGAGGGCGACCGGTATTTCGGCCGCGGCACCACCGACGACAAGGGCCCCGCGCTCTCCGCCCTCTTCGGCGTCCGCACCGCCCGCGAGAGCGGCGTCCCGGTCAACCTGCGCGTGCTGTGGGAGTTCGAGGAGGAGGTCGGGTCGGCCGGGTTCGAGGAGGTGATCCGCACCGCGGCGAGCAAGCTACGGACCGGCTCCATCCTCGTCTCGGACACGGTCTGGCTGACCCGCACGCAGCCCGCCTGCCCGACCTCGCTCCGCGGCTTCCAGGGCTTCCGCTTCGTGCTCCAGACCGGGGAGGAGGACCGCCACTCCGGCGACGTGGGCGGCCCGGGCCGCAACCCCATCGCCGAGCTGATGGGGCTCGTCTGCAAGATCCACGATCCCGACACGGGCCGGGTGAAGATCCCCGGCTTCTACGCGGACGTGGTCCGGCCCTCCCGCCGCGAGCTCGAAGACTTCCGGCGCTCCGGCTTCTCGCTCCGCGCCTACAAGAAGGACTTCCGCCTCCGGTCGCTGCGGACCAACGACCCGCTCGAGGTGATGAAGCGCATGTGGGCGCTCCCGACCTTCGAGGTCCACGGCGTGGCCGGCGGCTACGCGGGGCCCGGGCTGAAATCGATCGTGCCCGGGCGGGCCGAGGTATTCGCCTCCTGCCGGCTCGTGGCGAACCAGACGCCGGAGAAGATCCGGCGCCTCGTCACGTCGTTCGTCAAGAAGCACGCGCCCGACGTCGAGGTCCACGCGGAAGGAGGCGCGTTCCCCTACCGCGGGGTCACCACCGGGCCCCTGGCCGACGCCGTCCGTGAAGCCATGCGCTTCGGCTTCGGACGCAAGCCGGTCTTCGTCCGTGACGGCGGCACCATCGGCGCGGTGGTCACGATGGAGAAGGTGCTGCGCTGCCCCGTGCTCTTCCTCGGCGTCTCGCTCCCCGAGCACGGCTATCACGCCCCCAACGAAAACTTCGACTGGGGCCAGGCCTCACGCGGAATGGCCGCCTTCGCCCGTTACTTCGAGTTGGTGGCGGGAATGGGGGTGCGCCGCTAGCACCCCCCAGCTCAATGTCAGAACGAAAATTTAACGACCAGCTCCACGTTGCGGGGAGGGCTGACCGTGTTCGTGATCCGGCCGAAGGTGTTGACGTCGGCGATGTCGCTGCCGGGGGCGGCGAAGCTGGGGGTGTTGGTCAGGTTGAACGCTTCCGCCCTGAGCTCGAGGTAACGCTGACCGCCGACGTCGAAGCGCTTCGAGAGGACGGCGTCGATGTTGTGGTAGCCCGGCGCCCGCGCGATCCCCACCCCGCAGTCGCCCCAGGTGCCGAGGGGCGCGGCCGCGAAGGCATTGATGTCGAGCCAGCGGTCGAGGCCCTGGTCGGCGGGCTTGGGGTTGCCGATGCAGTTCGGCCGTTCTCCCCCGCGAACCGCCTGGAGCGACGAGCCGCGACCGTCCTGGACCGTGATCGGCACGCCGCTGCGGAGCTGGAAGATGCCGCTCAGCTTCCAGCCACCGAAGATCGCGTTCGCCGTCCGCGACCCGCTTCCGCCCCGCGGGCGGCCGCGGCCCCAGGGCAGCTCGTAGTTGAGCGAGAGCACGAAGTTGTGGCGCACGTCGAAGAACGCGGGCCCGTAGTTCCACTCCGGCTCATAGGCGTTCATCCAGTAGGCGCCTTCGTTGGCGGTGAAGCCCGAGCCGAAGTAACCCAGGTTGTTGCCGAGGGCCTTGCCGAACGTGTAGGACGCGATGTACTCGAGGCCGTGCGAAGGCCGCTGGCGAAGGCTCACCTGGAGCGCGTTGTAATTGCTGCGCCCGCGTGAAGCCGTGGTCGAGACGTTGGTCAGGAGGGGCGCCGTCGCGAAGAGCGGGCGTCGCTCCTGCAGGGGCGCCCACGTCGACGGATCCCCCGCTCCGGGCCGCGGCTGATTGCCCTCGACGGGGGTGACGAGGTATTTCGCCTTGTTGCCCACGTAGCCCACGTTGAGGGAGACGGACGGCGTGAGGAGCCATTCGGCGAAGACGTTCCACTGCTGGATGAGCTGCGGCCGCAGGTTCGGATCCCACGCGCGCACCTGCCCGGAGGGCTTGTCGCGTGGCACCAGGTCGCTGAAGCCGGCAGCGAGGCGGCCGGCACCCGTCGTGCGGTCGTAGTTGACGTTGGACTCGAAGAAGTACGGCGGGTTGAGGGGCAGACGCAGGTTCGCGCCCGTCCCCTCCATGTATTGCGAGATCCCGTAGCCGCCCCGCACCACCCAGCGCTCACCGCCCCGCCAGGCCAGGCCGAGCCGCGGCTCGAACCCCCGGGAGTAGGGCTCGTAAAGCGCCCGGCCGGCGCGGTCTCCGTTGCGCGTGAAGATCTGCTGGCCGGTGCTCAGGTCGAAGTTGGCCTGCCGATTGTCCATCTCGACGAGCGGTTGCGTGTATGCCCACCGCAGGCCGAGGTTCATCGTCAGCGTGGATGCGACCTTGAAGTCGTCCTGGACGAACACGGCGATGCGGTCGTGGAGCTGCGTCCAGGGCTCGGCGACGCCGCCGCGTCCCTTGCTCTCGACCTGGTCGAGGAGGAAATCCGAGAACCCGAACCCCGTGAAGCCGCCGCCGTAGTTGAAGCTGCCGAGGAGTCCGTTGTTGCCCGCGAAGAAGCGGCGCTGGACGTAGCCCAGGAGCTGGCCGCCGAGCTTGAGCGCGTGGCGGCCCTTCATCCAGGTGAGCTTCTCGTTCAGCTGGTAGGTCTTGTCATGCGTGTTCGAGTCGGGCGCCGCGTCTCCGATGTCGAAGAGGCCACCGCCGAACGAGATCACGCTGAGCCCGGCGATCGGCTGCCCGCCGGGGATCCCGAATCGCGCGTTGGCGCTCCCGATGCCGGCCCAGTCCAGCGTGTCGGACACGATGGCGATCTGGTTGTATCCGAGAAGGACCTCGTTCATGACCGACGGGCTGAAGACGTGGCTCCAATTGAATCCCAGGTTGCGAAACGGCGCCTGCTGTCGGAGGGCCAGCAAGAGCGGGATCGCCCGCTGGTCGGTCTTCGAGTCGTACTCCGCGAACGAGAAGCGTGCGAAGACCTTGTCGTTCGGCGAGGCGTTCCAGTCGAGGCGCAGGTCCCCCTGGTGGACGCGGACGCGGGTGAGCGCCTCTCCGACGAAGTTGCCGCTGACGCCGCCGACGGCCCGGTTGGGCAAGGGATACAGCGAGGTGTCGCCGAGGATCGCGCGGGCGATCGGGCTGATGCGGCTCGGCGGGACCTGGTTGCCGGGGAAGGGCTGGCCGGTCAGCGGATCGCGGATCACCGTGTCCACGCCGGAGAGATCGCCGCGGCGCCACTCCGCGGGCGCGAGGGACACCGTCTCGGAGCCGTGCGCATCCTGCCGGATCCCCTGGTAGCTCGCGAAGAAGAACAGCTGATTCTTGACGACGGGACCGCCGAGGGTGGCCCCGAAGATGTGCTGCCGGCGCTCCGGCCGCGGGGCGCCCGAGCGGTTGTTGGCCCAGGTGTTCGCGTCGAGGCGGCGGTCGCGGAAGAACTCGAACGCGTTGCCCGCGAAGCGATTCGTGCCGGACTTGATGACGTTGTTGATCACCGCCCCCGCGACGTTGCCCGTGTCGGCCGCGTAGTTGTTCGTCTCCACGCTGATCTCGGCCAGCGCGTCCGGGCTCGGCTGGTACGCGACCAGGTTGTCGATCGACTCGTTCATGTCGATGCCGTCGATCGTGTAGTTGTTGGTCTGCTCACGGTTCCCGTTGACGTACGGCCGGCCGCCGTCGAAGTTCCGGAGCTGCGTGCTGAAGGAGGCGGGGTCCGGCGTGACGACCCCGGGAAGCAGCAGCGAGAGCTGGCCGGTGTTGCGGCCGTTCAGGGGAAGCGAGCTGACGGTGGTGCCCGAGATGACCTCGCCCACCGTGGGCGATTCCGTCTGGAGCAGGGGCGGCAGCGCGGTGACCTCGACGGTGTCCTCCAGCGAGCCGACCGCGAGCTGGAAATCGAGCCGCGCGACCTGCTTGGCTTCCATCGTGATCGGCGGTGTCTCCGCCGACTTGAAGCCCTGGAGCTCCGCCCTCACCAGGTAGGTCCCGACCGGCACCCAGGTGATGGTGTAGTTGCCGGCGTGGTTCGAGACGGCGCCGTAGGCCACGTTCGTCGACTGGTTGATGGCGGTCACGAGGGCGCCGGCGGCCGCGCCGCCGCTCTGGTCCGTCAGGAGACCGGTGATCGACGCGGCGCCCGTCTGGGCGATCGCGCTGGCCTGGAGGCCGAGAACGAACGCGAACGCGAGAACTGAGACACGTGTGCGGGAGGGAAACATCATCCGCCTCCAAGGATGCCGCCTGACGTCGGCGGCGCCCTGATAGGGAATCCTTAGGCGGAGTGAGGCTAGCGCTTAGTCATTATGTGTGTTGTGATCGGCGTCGCCTTGATCTCGCATCTTTGGCGTTTTTCGGCCATTCTCTAAGGCAAGGGCCCTAGTATCCCTCTCCGGCGCCAGTGTTCGGCGCGCGCAGCGGAGCGTTTCCTCCGCCGTCCCGCGCCGGATTCACTCCGGCGCGGGACGCTTGATGACGCTAAGCGCGGAGCGGAGCGCGCCGCATTCGCTTAAAAGAAGAACTTCACGACGAGCTCGACGTTGCGCGGCAGGCTGACCGTGTTGGTGATCCGGCCGAAGGTGGCGGGGTCTCCGATGTTGCGCGCGGGCGGAGAGAAGCTCGGCGTGTTGGTCAAGTTGAAGGCCTCCGCCCGGAGCTCCAGGTAGCGTTCGCTGCCGACGTCGAAGCGCTTCGACAGGACCGCGTCGATGTTGCGGTAACCCGGCGCCCGCGCGATCCCGATGCCGCAGTCGCCCCAGGTTCCCAGCGGCGCCCGCGCGAAGGCGTTGATGTCGAGCCAGTGGTCGAGGCTCTGGTCGGCGGGCTTCGGGTTGCCGATGCAGTTCGGCCGTTCTCCCCCGCGAACCGCCTGGAGCGACGAGCCGCGGCTGTCCTGCACGGTGATGGGGAAGCCGGTCCGGGCCTGGAAGATGCCGCTCAGCTTCCAGCCGCCGAGGATCGCGTTCACCGGTCCGTTCCAGTTGCTTCCCCACTTGCGGCCGCGGCCCCAGGGCAGCTCGTACGCGGCGGAGAGCACGAAGTTGTGCCGGATGTCGTGGAAAGCCGGCCCGTAGTTCCATTCCGGCTCATAGGCGTTCATCCAATACGCCCCTTCGGCCTGGACAAAGCTCGAACCGTAGTAACCGAGGTTGTTCGTGAGGACCTTGCCGAACGTGTAGGACGCGAGGTACTCGAGGCCGTGTCGCGGCCGCTGGCGCAGGCTCACCTGGAGCGCGTTGTAGTTGCTGCGGCCTCGCGAGGCCGTCGTCGAGATGTTGGTGATGAGCGGCGCGGTGGCGTAGAGCGGGCGTCGCTGTTGAAGGGGCGCCCACGTCGCGGGATCGCCCACGCCCTCCCGGGGCTGGTTCCCTTCCACGGGCGTCACCAGATGGTTCGCGTTGTGGCCCACGTAACCGATGTTCGCCGACATGGACGACGTCACGAGGTACTCCGCGAACACGTTCCACTGCTGGGTGAACTGCGGGCGGATGTTGGGGTCGAACGCGCGCACCTGGCCGGACGGCTTGTCCAGGGGCACCAGGCCCGCGAAGCCGGTGGCCAGGCTGCCGCCGCCCGTGGTGCGGTCGTAAGAGACGTTCGACTCGAAGAAGTACGGCGGGTTGAGGGGAAGCCGCAGGTTGGCGCCCGTGCCTTCCATGTACTGTGAGATCCCATAACCGCCGCGGAAGACCCAGCGGTCGCCCTTCCGGTATGCGAAGCCCAGCCGCGGCTCGAAGCCTTTGTAGTAGGGCTTGTAGAGCGAGCGGTCCTCGATGCTTCCGTCCTTGGCCAGGATCTGCTGGCCCGTCTGCAGCGAGAAGTTCGACTCGCGGTTGTCCTTCTCCGCGAGCGGCTGCGTGTAGGCCCACCGCAAACCGAGGTTGAGGGTGAGGTCGGACGTGACCTTGAGGTCGTCCTGCACGAACAGCGCGATGCGGTTGTGGAGGTGCGTCCACGGATCCGAGGCGCTGCCGCGGCCCTTGCTCCCGACCTGGTCGAGGAGGAAGTCGGAGAACGGCGTCCCCGTGAAGGCGCCGCTATAGCCGAAGATCCCCAGCAGGCCGTTATTGCCGGCATAGAAGCGCTGCTGCACGTAATGAAGGAATTGGCCGCCGAACTTCAGCGAATGACGGCCTCTCATCCACGTCAGCTTCTCGTTGAGCTGGTAGGTCTTGTCCCGGGTGTCGGAGTCACTGGCGCCCGCCCCGATGGTCGTGAGCGCGCCCCCCTGCCCGGCGCCGACCTGGATCGCGCTGAGGCCGGCGATGGGCTGACCGCCGGGGATGTTGAACGTCGAGTTCGCGTTCCCGATGCCGGCCCAGTCGAGCGTTTCCTGGATGTTGGTGATCTGGTTGAAGCCGAGCAGCACCTCGTTCACGAGCGCAGGGCCGAAGATGTGGCTCCAGTTCAGAGCCAGGTTGCGAAATGGCCCGTTCTGGCCCAATCCCAATACGAGGGGAAACGCGTGCTTGTCGATCTTGGAATCGTATTCGTTGAAGGAGAAGCGACCGAACACCTTGTCGTTCGCGGAGGTGTTCCAGTCGAGCCGCAAGTCCCCCTGATGGGCGCGAACAGCCTGGTTGACCTGCCCCACGTAATTGCCGGCGACGCCGCTTACGGTCCGGTTCGGAAGCGGGTAGAGGTCGGTGTTGTTGAGGATCGCGCGTGCGACGGGGCTGATCCGGTTCGCAGGCACGATGTTGCCAGGGAAGGGCTGGCCGGTCAGCGGGTCGCGGATGACGGTGGACACGCCCGAGAAGTCGCCGTTGCGCCACGACGCCGGCGCCACGGACAGGGCCTCGGTCCCCGGGGCGTTGTACCGCGTCCCCTGGTAGTCCGCGAAGAAGAACAGCTTGTTCTTCACGAGCGGGCCGCCGAGAGTGGCCCCGAAGATGTGCTGCCGGCGCTCCTGGCGGGGGGCCCCCGAGCGGTTGTTGGCCCATGTGTTCGCGTCCATCCTGCTGTCGCGGAAGAACTCGAACGCATTGCCCCGGAAGCGGTTCGATCCGGACTTGATGACGTTGCTGAGCACCGCGCCGGCCACGTTGCCGGTGTCGGCGGCATAGTTGTTGGTCTCCACGCTGATCTCGGCGAGGGCATCGGGGCTCGGCTGGTATGCGACCGT
>QHVJ01000483.1 GCA_003222275.1 Acidobacteriota bacterium
GGGCTCGGCTGTGCGTGGCGGATCAGGCGACCATCTCTGGTGATCGTGTAGTGGCCCAGCACCTTTTCGAGGTCCTTGGTCTGGAACTCGAGATGCTGGTGCCGCGGGTCGGGCAGCGGGTAGTCGCAGGTGACGGTGTCGAAGATGACCATCGACGGCTACTTCCCCTTGTGGCCGATCCTCTGCATCTCTTCGCGGAGGACGCGCCGCAGCGTGTCCTCCAGGTCCTCCTGGCTCCGCTCCAGATGCTCGCGGAGAGCGTCGTTGATGAGTGTCTGATAGTTCCCGCCCCCGGCGGCGTGCACCTGTCTCCTGAACCACTCGAGGATGTCGGTGTCGATCCGGATCGTGATGCGGGTCTTCCCCGGCGGAGCGGGCACGATCGCTCCCCGCCGGGCGCGGGAAAAGTCGTATTGCTGCTTGCGGCGCCTCATCCTCGGTTCCCCCGGTGTCGTCGCCGCTCGCTCGCCGTTGCACGACGAGCGGAGAAGAGTCTGATGCGGGACTCCCTCCACGTGTAGGCGACAACCAGGATCCGACCTCGCATGTCCGTCCCCATCGTCAAGTAACGCTGCTCATCGACCGCGGTCAGCTCATCCCGCATCGTGAGGCCACCTTCGTCCTCGAAGACGGCCACGGCGTCGGCCAGGTCGACGCCGTGCTTTCGGAGGTTGGCGCCAGCGTTCTCCGCATCCCAATCGAAGCCGGCGACCAGGCCCATTGTATGTACACTCGTACACAGATGCAAGGGGTGGCCCGCCGGGGGGTGTGCAGGGATGGCGAGCAGCATGATGAGTTTGGGGCCGCGCGGGGCCGGAAGAGGTCCAAAGGTGAGGGGCCTGAAGGAGCGCTATGGTCGTCAAGGAGCGGGTGTTCGCGCGCGAACTTGTAATCCCCCGTCCTCCGTGTAAATTTGCCCTCCGCGCCGTTGGTATACAACATTCCTGCATGGACACCCCGAAATTTCCTCACCACCTCGACTGCGAGGCCTTGACCAGCATCACCGCGGATCACCTGCCGCGCGATGGGTCGCTGGGGCGCGTCCGGCGGTACCCCAAGGGCGCCGACCTGTGGCAAGCGGACGATCCTGCCGATCGCATCTATTTCCGCCGTCGCGGGCGCGTGGAGATCGTGACAGCCACGCCCGATGAGCGGCCCGTCGTCTTGCGCACGATCGAGGCGGGCCAGCCCTTCGGCGAGCTGTGCGTGTGCACCGCGCGGGCCCGGACGCGGGAGACGACGGCGCATGCCCTGGTTGCGAGTGAAGCGATCGAGATCAAGCTGAACTCGTTCCTGGGCTACCTGCGCCAGAACCGGGAGGCGCTCGAGGCCCTGGTGTGCACGCTCTGCCTGCGGCTGACCGACACGGAGCATCGAGTGGAGGTGCTCGCGCACCGCGGAGCCGAGCAGCGGCTGGGCCGCTTGATGATCCGCCTGGGCACGCTCGGCGGGCGGAGCGGCCGCGGCGCGCCGCGGGACACGGTGACACTGTCGCTCAGCCACAACGAGCTGGCCAGGTTGGCGGGCATGACCCGGCCCCACGTCACGGTGACGCTGGGGCGACTCCGCCGCCGCGGGCTCGTGCGCTATCGACGTGAAGGCCCGCTGCGCGTCGACGTGCCCGGCCTCACGGCCTATCTCGGCCGCCTCGGCCGCGAGGCGGGCTAGGCGCATGCCGTACTACGTCGACTTCTCCTGGAAGACTGACAGCCACCCGATGTCGGCGGCCCAAATCGAGGAATGGGAGTCGATCATGAGGCCGGCCCTGGGCGGCGCCGGCTGGGTGGTCATGCGGCAGGTGGGTGGCATCTGGCACGTGGAGGAAGCGCGATTGGCCGCGGACCCTCACGGCGGATCCAGCGCCCAGCCGGACCGCCGGCCTGCCATCAAGGAAGCCCTCCGCCAGAACGGCAAGACAGTGGGCGACTAGGTCGGGTACGCTCTCTGGCGTATGAAGACAACCGCCGCGCTGCTCCTCCTCCTCTCCGTCCCCGCGCTCGTCCTGGCCGCGGATCCGGTCAAGGCCGCTGACCCGGACAAGAAGGAATGGGTCTCTCTCTTCGACGGCAAGAGCCTTGCCGGATGGATCCCCAAGATCACCGGGTACGACGCCGGCGTGAACTACGGGGACACGTTCCGCGTCGAGAACGGGGTCCTGAAGGTCGTCTACGACAAGGACAAGTACGACACCTTCGGCGGCCGATTCGGCCACCTCTTCTACAAGACGCCCTTCTCCCACTACGTGATCGCGGTCGAGTACCGCTTCGTGGGCGAGCAGGCGAAGGACGGCCCCGCCTGGGCCTTCCGCAACAGCGGGGTGATGATCCACGGCCAGCCGGTGGAGTCCATGAAGAAGGACCAGGACTTCCCCATCTCGATCGAGGCGCAGCTCCTGGGCGGGCGCGGCGACGGCACCCCCCGCTCGACCGCGAACCTCTGCACGCCGGGAACGAACGTGGTGATGAACGGCCAGCTCGAGACGCGCCACTGCATCAACTCGTCGTCGAACACCTTCGACGGCGACCAGTGGGTGCGCGTGCAGATCGAGGTCCACGGCGGCGGTGAGATCGTCCACAAGGTGAACGGCGAGACGGTGCTCCGCTACGAGAAGCCGCAGATCGGCGGCGGCAACGTGGCCGGGCACGATCCCGCGGTCAAGCGTGACGGCGAGATGCTCAGGGGCGGCTCGATCTCGCTCCAGGCCGAGAGCCATCCGGTCGAGTTCCGCAAGGTGGAGCTGCTGAACCTGGCCGGCTGCATGGACAAGAAGGCGAAGAACTACAAGTCGTACTTCGAGAAAGACGAGCCCGCGTCCTGCCGGTACAAGTAGGCTCCCCGCGGCTTCAGCGCGGCGGGAGCAGTCCCACCACCTCGAGGTCGTAGTCGGTGTAGCTGCGATACCGGCCGCGCAGCCACAGCAGCAGCTCGTCGTGTACGACGGTCCGGGGCACGATCGGCCGCAGGTTGTCGGCGGTCGAGTCTCGCGTCACGGGCTGCCAGCGCCAGGTGCGGCCGCCATCAGCGGTCGCGCCGCGAAAGATCTCCCAGTGCCGCTTCCCGTCCGCGGCGCTCACGAGTGGCGCCCCGGTCGAAGGGTCGGCATCCGTCGAGATGAAAAGACGAGTGGGATCGCCGGGCACGACCGCGACGAGGCCGGTGTAGTCGTCCTCGCCCGGGTAAAGCCTGCTGCCCGCGAAGGCGATCTCCCGGTCGTCCCACCGCGTGCCCGTCCAGAGCGCGAGCCGATAGCGATGGTCGGTGCCGCCCTGGCCCCCAGGCCGCAACGGCGGATCCTTATGCACCGAGTAGGCGACGAAGGGCCGACCCTCCGCGTCGAGCTCGAGGTCGATCACCCACGCCACGTTCCGCGGGTCGCCCTGGAAGATACGCGTGCCCTCCCCCGGGTCGCGCAGGCCTTCGGCGAGCGGACGAACGACGCTTCCGTCCGAGTGGTGGAGCGTCCCGCCGCGATAGAACACGTGATAGAGGCTGTTGGCGAAGTCCCGTGGGTGGCCTTCGGTGTAGGCGAGGTGGACGGTGCCCTGTCCGTCCGAGGCGTACTTCACGTAGGGACGGTGCCGGAAGGCGGCCGGAACGTCGATCACGACGCCGCCTGTCTTCCAGGACTCGCCCTCGTCGTCCGACCAGGCCACGGACGGCTTGAAGCGGTTGTCGAG
>QHVJ01000484.1 GCA_003222275.1 Acidobacteriota bacterium
GTCTACAAGGAAGGCTGGCACAACCCCGAGTCGCGGACCGACAACCCCGGCCTCGAGGTGACGTGGACCAAGAAGGACGCCCTCGTCTCGTTCAAGAACCCGAAGAAGGACGTGATCCTCTATCTGGAGGCCGACACCAACACCAAGGCGTTCGACGCCCCGCCCGTCCTCACGATCGCAGCGGCGGGCAAGGTGGGGCTGGTCGTGCCGATCGAGAGCTCCGAGGTCTTCCTCAAGAAGGTACGGGTCAAGGCCGGCGACCTCGGCAGCGACGAGTGGGTGGACCTGCGCCTGTCCATGAACCAGTCATTCGTCCCCAAGCTCAAGGGCGTCAACGCGACCGACGACCGCGAGCTGGGCCTGATGGTCTATCACCTCTATGTGGGTGAGGCCGACAAGCTGGGCAACGTCCCGAGCGTGGTGGACGCGGTGCCGGTGAGCCTGCCCGCGCCGTCGGCCTCGCCGGGGGCAGGGAAGGGCCCATCGCCCCGGGCGGGAGCGAAGCCCGCGGTGAAGGCCAGTCCTTCGGCGAAGGCAAGCCCGAAGAAGCCTTAGACCTACTCCTTACCTTTGATCTCGAGGTCGAGGCGCAGGGTGAGACGCTCCAGGCGTTGGTTGCCGGAGAGCTTGACGATCACGGCCTCCGGCACCGACTCCTCGTTTCCGTCCACGTCGAGCCCGAGGTGGATCTTGAGGACCGAGGCGTCCTTCAGCAGGGAGGCGGGCACCTCGACGCTCGCCTTCCGCTTGATCTCCTGCCGCGCGCCCTGCTCGGGCCCGAGGATGTCCTGCAACCGGCGCTCGACCTCGCGGCTGGTGCGGGTGGTGTGACGGGGAGCGGGCGCCGCCGCCAGCGTCCTCAGTTTCTCCAGCTCATCGTGGATGTCGACCCGGCCCTTGGTCCGCACCGCGCGCACCTGGTGCTTGTCGGTGTCCTCCTCGGCGAACTCGAGGCCGGCGTCCTCGGCCGGCAGATCGGGAACGAGGTCGGAGAGAGCATGGGAGGCGGTGGAGGAGACAGGCCGGGATCCGGCGTGGGGGCCGGACACCGGCGCCGCCGCCTTCAGGCGGGTGTCGTCCGCGATCTTCTTCCGCACCGATGACACGGCCAGCCGCGATATCGTCTTGAGCGTCTCGAACACGCCGATGCCGTGCAGGGCCGCGGCCTCGAAATAGGGCGCCCCGCGCGTGTTGAGCGCTTCCGTGAGCTCCTGCACCGGGAGGATGTTCCGGAGATCGCGCTTGTTGTACTGGAAGACCACCGGCACGTGGTCGAAGCCCAGGCCCAGCTCGGCCAGGTTGACGCCGAGGTTGCTCAGCGACTCGAGGTTGGTGTCGAGCGCCACCGCCTGGCTGTCGGCGACGAAGACGATCCCGTCCACCCCCTTCAGCACCAGCTTCCGGGTGGCGTTGTAGAAGACCTGGCCGGGTACGGTGTAGAGCTGGAGGCGGACCTTCATGCCCCCGATCACCCCCACGTCGAGCGGCAGCAGGTCGAAAAAGAGCGTGCGGTCGGTCTCGGTCTCGAGGCTCACCATCTCCCCGCGGGATTGGGGGGCCGTCTTCTGGTGGATCGCCTGCAGGTTCGTGGTCTTACCGCACAGGCCAGGACCGTAGTACACGATCTTGGCCGTCATCTGCATGGTCGTGTAGTTGAAGAAGACCACGGTGGGGCGAGTTTAACATCAGAAGCTTATGCCCGCCCCGGCGGAGAGTCGGTGGTCCATGGGGATGAGCGGGGTGCCGGAGAGTCCCAGCTTGCGGTACTCGACCTTCACCACGAGCAGCCCCAGCTTCACTTTCGCGCCCAGGATGCTGGCCCGCACGATGCCGGTGTCGCTCAGCGTGCCGAGGGTCTGGCGGAAGAGCCCGATCCCCAGCCCGCCATACGGGGTGAGGAAGCCGATGGGCGGCGCGAGCAGAGCGCTACCCGTGAACGACGTCATGTTGCCGTCCGGCGTCTCGCCGGGGATGCGAGCGGCCTCGGCCTCGAAGCTCACGACCTGGAACCAGGTGGACGAGAGAGCGGCGCCGTAGCCGCGACCCCAGGCGTCACTCGGCGAGGGCCATGCGGCGAAGACGGTGGCATCCCCCGCGTGGAGGCTCGCCGGCCCCCCGACGAGGCTGAGGGTGCATATGACGAAGAAGACGCGACCAGCCCGAGGCATAGCTGTAAGTCTATACCGGGAAACGCTTTAAATCCACGGATAGGAGCGCGTTGACAGCCTCCATGGGTGGCCCTAGAATCGGAGGGTCGTCAGGCCGCCCCGCGCCTTCGCCCTTCGAATCTGGCCACGAACATGATCGCCTACGTATCCCAAAGCGCCTTCTGGGGACTCCTGATCTCCGCCGTGGAGGTCTACAAGCGGGAGTGCTTCGGCCTGCTCATCGGCTACCGCGACCGGAAGGGGCCGGAGCAGCGCTACATCATCGAGCACGCCGTCCCGTACCAGAGCGCGGGGCGGCGGCACCGGACGGTCACGAACAACCCGCGCGCACACCGGCGCATCGAGCGCTTCCTCCGGAGCATCCCCCAAATGTCGGTGATCGGGGACTTCCACTCGCACACGATGTGGGGCTACAGCCGGGCCGCCAGCAGCCTGAGCGAGACCGACATCGAAGGGATGAAGTCCGAGAACGTCTACGTGATCTTGAGCGTCAACGACCGGCTCCGCGAGGTGCCGTGGAGCTACAACGACGACGGTTCCTTGTCGGGCACCACGGACGATCACCACTTCCGCCTGACCGCCTACACCGTCACCCCCGCGCGCGAGCCGCGCCGGCTCGCCATCCTCTGCCCCTACGCGCTGGGGTTCGGCGCCGTGCCCCTCAGAGCGATACTCTAGCCCCGCCGCTCCCCGGCCACGGGTTTCGCTCGAGGCCCATTTCGACTCGCCGCCCACACTCGCGGCACGCTCATTGCTATGCTTTGTTCAGGTCCAAAAAAAGAGGAGGTCGGGCTTATGAAGTGTCATCGGGCACTGCTCGGGACGCTGGCCATGCTGGCTCTGGCGCTCGCGCCGGCGTGTCGGAACACCGCCGAGGGCGTGAAGGAGGACTCACGCGAGAACGCCGAGAAGGCCAAGGAGGGCAGCGAGAAAGCCGCGGACGAAACCAAGGAGGCCGCGGGCAAGATGAGCGATGAGGCCAGCAAGGCCGGGGAGAAGGTCGGCGAGGCCGCCAAGGATGCCGGGCACGCGATCAAGGAAGGGGCCAAGGACGTCGCTTCCGAGATCGACGCCAAGAAGCAGACCGTCGACGTCAAGACCGCGCTGATGGCCGACAAGAGCGTGGACGCCTCCCACATCGACGTCGACACCGATGCGGCCACGAAGACGGTCACCCTCAAGGGTTCCGTGCCGTCCCAGGCGCAGAGGGTGAAGGCCGAACAGATCGCGCACGACAAAGCCGAGGGCTTCCGGGTCGTGAACCAGCTCACGGTCAAGAAGTCCTAATTGAACTGGGGGGCGCTAGCGGCGCGCCCCCCAGCCTCAAACCTTCTTGCGGGGGCGCTCCGGGCCGAGCTTGTTGTAGAGGGTCTTGGGGTCGATGCCGAGGGCGCGGGCCGTCTTGCCGCGGTGGCCCTCGTGCTCCTGCAGCACCGTCTCGATGTATTCCTTCTCCATCTCGGCCAGCGTGAGGCCGGTGCGGACGGCCGCCGACTTCCAGTTCTGGTCCCGGACGTCGAGGGGCAGGTCCTCCGCTTCGATGGCGTCGCCGGTGGTGAGGACGCACGCGCGCTGGATGAGCATCATCAGCTCGCGGACGTTGCCGGGCCACGAGTACTGCTCCAGCGTCTGGAGCGCGCGGGCGGAGAGCTTCTTCTCGGGGGCGTGGCGGTCGAGGAAGTGCCGCGCCAGCAGGCCGATGTCGTTCTTGCGCTCGCGCAGCGGCGGCAACCGGAGCGTCATCCCGTTCAGCCGGTAGTAGAGGTCCTCGCGGAACTCCCCGGTCTGGGTCGCGTGCTTCAAGTCCTTGTTGGTGGCGGAGACGAGCCGCACGTCGCTCCGCACCGGCCGCGTGCCCCCCACGCGGAAGAACTCCTTGGTCTCCAGTGCGCGCAGGAGCTTGATCTGCACCGAGGGCGCGATCTCGCCCACCTCGTCCAGGAACAGCACGCCGCGGTCCGCCGCCTCGAAGAGCCCCGGCTTGCGCTGAAGGGCGCCGGTGAAGGCGCCTTTCTCGTGACCGAACAGCTCGCTCTCGAGCAGGTTCTCGGGCACCGCCCCGCAGTTGATGGCCACGAAGGCCTGGTCGCCCCGCGGGCTCAGCCGGTGGACGCCCCGCGCCACCAGCTCCTTCCCGGTGCCGGTCTCGCCCTGGATCAGGACCGGCAGGTCGGAGGGAGCCACCCGCTCCAGCGTGGCCAGGAGGGCCTTCATCTCCGGGTCGTCGGTGACGATGCCCTGCGCCTTGTCGTGCTGGCTGAGCCTCACCTTCAGGGACACGTTCTCCCGCCGCAGCCGCGACTTCTCCGCTGCTTTCTGGACGAGGACCTCGATCTCCTCCATGCGCGCCGGCTTCGTCACGTAGTCGTAGGCCCCCAGCTTCATGGCCTCGATGGCGGTGGACACCGTGGCGTAGCCGGTCAGGATGATGGCTTCCATCGGCAGATCGTCCTCGTGGATCTGCCTCAGGATGTCTATGCCGCTCCCGTCGGGCAGCATGAGGTCGACGAGCGCGACCTCGAAGTCGGATTGCTTCAGCTGCTCGCGCCCCTCGGCCACCGTCTCCGCGGCGACGGCCATGTGGCCGCGGGCCCGCAGCTCGTCGCAAAGCACCTCCGAGAGGGCCTTGTCGTCCTCGACCACCAGCATGCGGACCGCGCTCGTGTCGGCCATGCTCTTCAGGTCCTCGCCGCCACTCCGCCCGAGACCGGCAGCACGAGGGACAGGCGGGTACCCCGGCCCAGCTCGCTGTCCACGCGGATCTCGCCGCCGTGCGAGGCGACGATGCCGTGGCAGATCGCGAGCCCGAGGCCCGTGCCCTGGCCGACGGGCTTGGTGGTGAAGAAGGGATTGAAGATCTTGTCGAGGTTCTCCGGCGAGATGCCGCTGCCGTCGTCGGCGACGGTCAGGACGACGGTGTCGGCCCCGTCACCGTGCGTCTCGACCTCCACGTGGCCCCCGGGCGGCGTCGCATCGAGGGCGTTCATGAGGAGGGCGATGAGGGCCTGGCGGAGCTGGCCGTCATCGGCCCTGATGTGAGCGAGGCCCGTCTCGAGCTTCAGCGACAGCGTCACTTGCTTGAGCTTCATCTGGTGGCCGACGAGGTCGGTGGCCTTCTCGGCGAGCGCGTTGAGGTCGGTGACCCGCGTCTCGGGCCGGCGCACGCGGCTGAACTCGAGGAGGGCGCTGATGATCTTCTTGCAGCGGAAGATCTCCTCGTCGATCGTCTTCAGGTAGCGCGGGAAGTTCTTGAAGGAGTCGATGGCCTGCAGCCGGGCATCGCTCGCGACCTTGAGCAGGCTCTCCGCGCGGAGGGCGATGGAGGCGAGGGGCGTGTTGATCTCGTGGGCCACG
>QHVJ01000485.1 GCA_003222275.1 Acidobacteriota bacterium
AGAGCCGGCGCGTGCCCATGGCCTCGGCCACGTCCATGCGCCCGCGGTGCAGGCGCTTGGCCGCGCACGTCACCACGCCGCGCTCGACGAGCCCGACGGCGGCGTCGACGAGCAGCGAGTGCAGCGCGAGGTCGCGGTGACCGTCGAGCGCCTCCAGCACGGCCTGCGGGATGCCGCCCACCCCGACCTGGACGGCGGCGCCGTCGGGCACGAGGGCCGCCACGTGCCGGCCGACCGCGCGCTCGACCTCGCCCACAGTGGGCGGCGGGTACTCGACGAGCGGCTCGTCGACGTCGACCCACGCGTCGACCTGGCTCCGGTGCAGCCAGCAGTTGCCGCGCGTGCGCGGCATGCGGGGATTGACCTGCGCGATCACCAGCGGCGCCGTGCGCGCCGCCGGTAGCGACACGCCGACGGCCACGCCCAGCGAGAGGTAGCCCCCGGCATCGGGCGGCGCCGTGTGCACGAGCACGCAGTCGGGCGCCCAGTGGCCGCCGCGCGCGAACTCGGTGACGACGTCGAAGTAGCGCACGGGGACGAACTCCACGCGCCCGCGCCGCCGCGCGTCCTCCAGTCGCGGCGACATGTGCCACGTGGCCGCGCCCAGCGCCGCGTGCTCCGGCCGCGCGTGGGGAAAATCACCGAGGTGGATGCCGCCGAGCAGCGTGAGGTCGCGCAGCCGCTCGGCCTGCGCGCAAACCTCGGCGAGCAGCGTGACGGGCTCGCCGCAGGCGGGCGGCACGAGGACCTTCATGCCGGGGAGGAGCCGCTCGACGGCGGCGCGGGGTGAGAGACGGGCGAAGTCGCGTGGCATCGGCCGGCTGGTATCATAGCCCGCCGTGACCCGAGCCCTCCTCGTTCTGGCGCTGCTCGTCCTGACGGTCGGCTGCGCCTCCTCGTCGCCGCCGCCGCAGCAGCACCCACGCGCCGGCTCCTCGCCGCGCGTGCGGTGCCTCACCAACCCGAACGAGACCGAGCTGCGCCCGCTGTTCTTCCTGTTCTGCGTGGAAAGCCCCTAGCCCGTCGGCGGCATGCTGCTCGGCTCGCTCCTGCTCGTGGGTGGGATCGTCCTGGTGCTGTGGGGCGCCGAACGTTTCACGGACGGGGCGATCAGAACCGCGACTCGTTTCGGGCTCAGCACTTTCTACGTCGGCGCCCTCGTCTCCGGCTTCGAGCCCGAGAACCTCGTCACCGGCGTGACGGCCAGCGCCGAGCGCCTTCCCCAGATCGCGCTGGGCACCGTGATCGGCTCGGCGATCTTCCTGCTCACCGGTGGCCTGGGTGCCGCGCTCCTGCTCGTGCCGATGGACGTGCGCATCCCCCGCGAAGGGATCGTCGGCATGGTCGCGACGCTCCTTCCGTTCGCGGTCGTCGTCTGGAACGACGGCGTCGTCAGCCGGAGCGAAGGCGCGCTGCTCGTGCTGCTGGCCGTCGGCGTGATGTTCTGGCTCTATCGGCGCTCTCCCGTCTTCCTCGGCGCCCTGAAGGAAGGCGGCGACGCGCCGGCGCGCCCGTCGGGCGCGAGAGCCGTCGGCCTCCTCTTCGTCGGGGCCGCGGTGATGGTCGCGGGCGCCGAGCTCGTGGTCCACGGCGTGCGGATCCTGCTCGACACCGTCAGGCTCTCGCAGATGTTCCTCGGCATGGCGGTCGTCGGACTGGGCGAGAGCCTCGAAGAAACGGCACGGATGGTCGCGCCGGCGCGGCGCGGCCATCCCGAGCTGGCGTGGGGCAACGTCGTCGGCACCGTCGTGACCCTGCTCGCCTTCAATCTCGGCGTGATCGCCCTGGTCCAACCCGTGGTGGTCGATCCGTTGGTGCTGCGCTTCCATGCTCCCTACCTGCTCGGCTGCACGATCTTCGTCGCCGTGGCCCTCTGGTGGGCGTCGCGACTCGGGCGTCCGATGGGCTCGGCGCTGGTCGCGCTCTACCTGCTCTACCTGGGGTTGAACCTCGTTCACATGTGGGACTGAGAAGATGACAGCGAGATCGTCCAAAATGTGCACTCGAGTGCGGCGCGCCGACGACGCCGCGCAGTTCCTGACGCTCGCCTGTCCAACTGCTGACACAACACGGTCCACTGCGTGACACCTCCCTGTCAGGCTGCGTGCAACAACTTGGCCCTCGTGGCTGCTGGGGCGACGGATACTTGACGGATACTGATAGAGTCGAAGGAGTACGAGACACTCGATGAGAAGGAGGCCGGATGCGCACTCGGGAGCTGTTCTCTACCGCCTTCGTCCTGTGCGCCCTCGTTGGGTTGTCCGGCTGCAAGAGCGCTTCCCCGCCCCCTGATCGTTTGAGCCAGCTCATCGCGAAGGGGAGCGATCTGTTCTTCAACGAGACGTTCGGGGGGAACGGGCGTACCTGCGGCACCTGCCATCCGGCGGAGAACAACTTCACCATCGACCCGGCCTTCATCGCCACGCTGCCGAAAGACAATCCCCTCTTCGTCGCCGAATTCATCCCGGCCTTGAAGGAGAACTTCGAGAATCCGGCGCTGATGCGGGAGTTCGGGCTGATTCTCGAAAATCTGGATGGGTTCGCCGACCTGAAGAACAAGTTCGTGATGCGGGGAGTCCCGCACGTGCTCGGTCTGCGGACCTCCGTGAACAGCCCCGGAGGGCCCCGTACAGGGTGGTCCGGAGACGGGGCACCGGGGGATGGATCGCTCCGGTCCTTTGCGACCGGCGCGGTCATTCAGCATTTCACGAAGACCCTGAACCGCATCCCCGGTGTCGATTTCCGCCTGCCCACGGACGAGGAGCTCGACGCGCTCGAGGCCTTCCAGCTGTCCCTGGGGCGGCAGGAGGACCTGGTGCTGCCCCTGCGGCTCAAGGGCACGGTGCCCAAGCGGGGCCAGGCGATCTTCCTCGACAAGAAGCTCGGCAAATGCAACCTCTGCCATGTGAATGCCGGGGCGACGGCGAACCTCGGCCAAGGCAGCCTCGGGAACGCCAACTTCAATACGGGCGTCGAGGACCTGCCCGATCAGCCCGCTCGGCTGACCACCCAGAAGGTTCCTCGCGATGACGGGTTCCGCACGCCGGGGGACGGCACGTTCAACGTTCCGCCGCTCGTGGAGGCGGCGGACAGCGGGCCGTTCTTCCACAACAACGCCATCGAGACCATCGAAGGCGCGGTCGCGTTCTACGACGGCGAGGCGTTCAACAAATCCCCGGCGGGCCGCACGCTGGCCAAGCTCGACCCCGAGGGAAAGGGCATCGAGCTCGACGGGACGCAGATCGTGGCGATCGCCGCCTTCCTGCGAGTCATCAACGTGCTCGAGAACATCCGGCAAAGCATCATGCTGCTGGAGGCGAGCCTCGCGGTGTCGTCCTCCGCGGAGAGAGCGCGCCTTCTCACGCGCGCCGT
>QHVJ01000486.1 GCA_003222275.1 Acidobacteriota bacterium
CGGTAGACATCCAGCTTCTCGGCGTCCAGGAGCGCAGCGCCGGCGAACAGCGGCGCGGCGGAGGGGTCCGAGGGACCGGAGGCGAAAGCGTTGGGCATCGGAACCTCCTTTGGCGGGGCCGCGAGGGCGACCCTCACAAAGGTGGGTCGCCCGAAGCGGCCCCCGAGGGAGGTTTGCCCTGTGGGGAGCCCCCGGGCCCTGCACCCGGCGTGACAGCGCGGACGGGAGACTGCGCGCTGGCACGACGGGTGCTCGGGAACGGCCACGAGCACGTTCACGAAATACCTACCCTCACCCTGCCCTCTCCCTTTCAGGGAGAGGGGGTACAGCCTCTCGTGCGCGTGCACGTGGCCGTGAACGTGCCCGTTCCCGTCCGTCGCCGTCCGTTCGCGTCCTCCCCTCGGGCTCTGGTACCCTGTGCGGGCGATGGAGCCGCAGACGCCGGTGGGGGAGATCGGCGAGCGGGCGCTCATCCGTCACCTGCGCTCGCGAATACCCTCGGGCCCCGGGGTGATCGTCGGCGTCGGGGACGATGCGGCCGCCGTCGAGACCGGCCCCCTGACCCTCGTCACCAGCGACACCCTCGTCGAGGGCATCCACTTCCGGCGCGAATGGTCCCCGCCGCGCCTTCTTGGCCGCAAGGCCCTCAGCGTCAACCTCTCGGACGTCGCGGCCATGGCCGGCCTCGCGCGCTACGCCACCGTGTCGCTCTGCCTCCCGCCCGACATCCCCCTCGCCTTCGTGGACGGGCTCTACGACGGCTTGCTCGAGCGGGCGGCGGAAACGGGCGTGAGCCTGGTGGGAGGCAACCTGTCGGCGAGCGAGGACCGGGTCGTGGTCGACATGACCGTCCTCGGCCAGGGCGATCACCTGGTGCGTCGCACCGGCGGGTTGGCGGGCGACCTCGTGGTGGTGACGGGGACGCTGGGCGCGGCCGCCGCCGGCCTGCGCGCGCTCGAGAAAGGCGCCCGCCTGGACGGCGACGGCGACCTCTCCAACCGCGGCGCGTGGCCGGCGGACGCCGCCGACGGCCTCGTGCCCTGCCTGCGGGCGCAGCTCGATCCGTCGCCGCCCCTCGCCTTCGGCCGGGCTCTCGCGGAGCAGGACATCGTCCACGCGGCGATGGATCTTTCCGACGGGCTCTCGGGGGACTTGCTGAGCCTCTGCGAGGAAAGCGAGCTCTCGGCGTGGATCGAGCCCGAGTGGCTGCCGGTCGACCCGTGCGCGGCGGCCCTCGAAAAAGAGACGGGCGGCGACGCTTTCTCCCTCGCCCTGCACGGCGGCGAGGACTACCAGATGCTCATGGCCGTGCCGCCGGAGCGCGTCGACGCGCTGCGCGAGGTGGCCGGGGTGTGGAGCGTCACGCTGAGCGTGGTCGGCCAGTTCGCCCCCGGCGCTCCCGGCCTCTCGCTGCGCTTCGGGGAGGCCATGCGGAAGCTGAGGCCGAAATCCCACGACCACTTCGCGGGGCGTGAGCGCCGCCGCGAGCCGGCCCCGGAGGCATGAGCGGCCGGGTGCGGCGGACGGTCCAGATGCTGCTGCATCTCGAGGACACTCCCCACCGGACCGCGGTCGCGTTCGGCCTCGGGCTGTGGCTCGCGTTCTTTCCCATCCTGGGCATCCACACCGGCCTCGCCCTCCTCATCGCCTTCGCGTTCCGCCTCAACCGCGCGGCTCTCCTCGTCGGCGTGTACTTCTCGAACCCGTGGACGGTGGCGCCGCTCTACATCGCGGGGACGATGCTCGGGTGCGCCGTCCTCGGCGTCCCGACCGCGGGCCTGGAGGCGATCGACTGGGACCTGCACGGCATGGAGTTCTACCGCGCGCTCGCCGCCAGCCTGCGGCCCTATCTCTGGCCGTTCATCGTCGGCAATACGGCCCTCGGCGTGCTGGCGGGGCTCATCGGCTACGTGGCTCTGCGCTTCGTGCTGGAGCGGAAGCGCGCGCCCGAGACCGGGAGCCCGGCCTAGAGAGTGCCTATGGCTGTCGCTTCCAGCCCCCCGAGGTGATGCGATCGCTTTCGCCTCCGGGGACCCAGATGACGAGCGCCCTGGCCCCGCCGGGACCCACCTTGTGCCGCACACGGTCCGGCGGCCGCACGTAGCCGACCATGCCCGGCTTGAGCAGCTGGCTCTTTCCGTTCACGATGTGCCCCAGCTCGCCTTCGAGGACGTAGAAGATCTCAGTTGAGCTGTGCGCGTGCTCACCCGAGTCCGCGTTAGCGGCGAACGTGATCTCCCCCACCTCTGCTTCTGCTCCGCCCAGAATGCCCTTGTCGACGAGCATGCGCAGCCGGGTGCCCGACGGACTCACCCAGTTCGTGCTCTTGTCCGTCGACTGGCCGAGCACCCAACCGCCCAGGCCAGCGACCGCGGTAGTGAGTACGAGGACGAGACAGCTCTTTCGGTTCATCGACGATCTCCTCGGGTTCGCGCTCGCTCCACGGGACCGCGCATCAAGCTCACGAGAGTGGTGGGCGGGCGAGGTGATGGGTGGTGAGGCTCTGGTAGGCGTGCCCGGCGCGCAGCAGCGTGCCCTCGTCGAAGGGGCGGCCGAGCAGTTGTAGTCCCGCGGGCAGTCCGTCCGCGAAGCCGCAGGGCAGCGAGAGGCCGGGGATGCCGGCCAGGTTCGCGGGTACGGTGAAGATGTCCGCGAGGTACATCTGCAGCGGGTCGGCCGTCTTCTCGCCGAACCGGAACGCGGGGGTGGGGCTGGTCGGGGTGGCGATCACGTCGCTGCCCGCGAAGGCCTTCTCGAAGTCGCGGCGGATCAGCGTCCGCACCTTCTGCGCGCGCAGGTAGTACGCGTCGTAGTAGCCGGAGGAGAGGACGAAGGTACCGAGAATGATCCGCCGCTTGACCTCCGGCCCGAAGCCGCGGTCGCGGGTCTCGCCGTACATGCGCTTGAGGTCGCGCGCGGGACCCGCGCGCAGGCCGTAGCGCACGCCGTCGTACCGCGCGAGATTGCTGGAGGCCTCCGCGGTGGCCACGATGTAGTAGGTGGCGATGGCGTGGGAGACGTGGGGCAGGTCCACGTCGATCACCTCGGCGCCGGCGGAGCGCAGGGCGTCGATCGCCGAGCGGAAGGCGGCCATGATCCCCTCGTCGACACCCGCCGCCAGGAACCTCCAGGGCACCCCGACCCGCAGGCCGCGGGCGTTGCCGTCGAGGCCGGAAGCGAAGCGGGGGACCTCCATCCGCGCGCTCGTGGCGTCCATCGGGTCCCACCCGCACAGCACCTCCGCCATCCGGGCCACGTCCTCGACGCTGCGGGCGAAGGGTCCTATCTGGTCGAGGGACGAGGCGAAGGCGACGAGGCCGTAGCGACTGACGCGTCCGTACGTCGGCTTGAGGCCGACGACGCCGCAGAGCGCGGCCGGCTGCCTGATAGAGCCGCCGGTGTCGGACCCGAGCGCGACGGGCGCCATTCCCGACGCCACCGCGGCCGCGGAGCCGCCCGAGGAGCCGCCGGGAACGCGGTCGCGTGCCCACGGGTTGCGGGTCGGCTTGAAAGCGCTGTTCTCGGTGGACGAGCCCATGGCGAACTCGTCCATGTTCGTCTTGCC
>QHVJ01000487.1 GCA_003222275.1 Acidobacteriota bacterium
CGCATCCAGCGCGAAGGCGTCGGTGACCTTCCATTCCAGGTAGGCGTCCTGGACGGTGAAGCCGGTCGAGATGTTCTTGGTTCCGCTCACGGTCTTGCCCAGGTTCGGGTTGTCGGTCTCGAAGAAGAACGTGACCTTGGGCGCGACCTGCCCTCCGACGAGGAACCGCACCCGCCGTATGAAGAGGTTCTCCTGGTAGCCGCTGGTCGCCGCGTCCTGCGTCCAGTCGGCTTGGGCCTGCACCAGCATCCCGAACTTCACGTTGACCGTGTCGCTGACCTTGATGACGGCCTGCGCGGATGCGTTCTCCGCAACGCAGAATAATGAGCACACAAGGGCGCCGACGACTCGAGAGCCCCACGCTTTCGCGTGCCGGGCGTTGGATGTCAGCATGCTTTGCCTCCTGATGGCCTGAGGTCAGACTATCTCAATGTCGATGGTCAGCGGGTCGGTCCGGCACGTGGCTTCGGTCCTCCGGCAGCACCCCCGCAGGTACGCCTCATAGGCTTCGCGATGTACGGCCGCCTCCCGGGACAACCGGCGGCGCTCGTCCGGCCGGACCTCCGCGGCCGGCGAGCGAACGGACCTGGCGTGGCGGCCGCGCCGGGCATACTGGCCGCACATGTCCACGCTGACCGTGACCGCCGCCGAGCGCATCCTCGAAGGCCTCTCGCCCGCACAGCAAGACGCCGTCGTCCACGGCGAGGGGCCGCTGCTCATCATCGCGGGCGCGGGCACGGGCAAGACGACCGTCCTCACCCGGCGCATCGCGCACCTCATCTCGTCCAAGCGCGCGCGGCCCGAAGAGGTTCTGGCCCTCACCTTCACCGAGAAGGCGGCGGTGGAGATGGCCGAGCGCGTCGACCAGCTCATCCCCTACGGCTACGCCGAGACGTGCATCGGCACGTTCCACGCCTTCGGCGACCGCATCCTGCGCGAGTCGGCGCTGGAGGCCGGCCTCGGGCCCGAGTTTCGCGTGCTCACGCGGCCCGAGCAGATCATCTTCCTGCGCGAGCGGCTGTGGCGCCTGCCGCTGAGGCGCTTCCGTCCCCTCGGCGATCCGACGCGGCACCTCGGAGCGCTCCTCGGCCTGGTGAGCCGGGCCAAGGACGAGGACATCTCGCCGTCGGCCTACAAGGCGTGGGCCGAGGCGCGCCTGGTGACCGCGCCGGACGACGCGGCCCGAGACGAAGCGGAGCGCCATGTCGAGCTGGCAGGGTTCTACGAGGCGTACCAGCAGCTCCTGACCGAGGCGGGCGCGGTCGATTTCGGCGACCAGATCTGCCGCGCGCTGGCGCTGCTCCGCGAACGGCCCGCGGTGCTCGCCACGCTGCGCGCGCGTTACCGCTACATCCTCGTCGACGAGTTCCAGGACACGAACCGCGCCCAGCTCGAGATGGTGCGGCTGCTCGCCGGGGGGTCTGGGGGGCGCGATGCGCCCCCCCGCTCAGTGAGCGAGGAGCCGGATTCACTCCGGCGACGAGCGGAAGATTCAGACCGGCCGAACGTCACCGTGGTGGGCGACGACGACCAGGCGATCTACCGCTGGCGCGGCGCCGCGGCCGGCAACCTCATCGCGTTCCGCAAACTCTATCCCGGCGCGCGCGAGGTAGTCCTCACCGACAACCATCGCTCGACCCAGGTGATCCTCGACGCCGCCGGCCAGCTCATCTCCTACAACAACCCATACCGGCTGGAAACGATGGCCGGGATCGACAAGCGCCTGCGCTCGGTGCGAACGAGGGTGGGTCCCGAGCGAGCGGAAGGTCCCGCGGTGCGCCACGTCCACTTCGACACCGTCTCCGCCGAGGCCGACGGTGTCGCCGCCCTCGTCGCCGAGCGCTTGGGCCAGGGCTTCCGGCCGCGCGACGTGGCCATTCTGGTCCGCAGCAACGACGACGCCGATCCGTTCCTTCGCGCGCTCAATGTCCGCACGATCCCGCACCGGTTCACGGGCAGCCGCGGCCTCTACGCCCGCGAGGAAGTCCGGCTGCTCGTCTGCTTCCTGCGCGCCCTCGCCAACCCCGACGATTCGGTCTCGCTCTTCTACCTCGCCGCCTCCGAGGTCTACCGCGTCCCGGAGGCGGACCTGTTGCGGCTCAACCGGTACGCCGCCCGGAAGTCACGTCCCTTGATGGAAGTGATGCGCGGCCTGCCCACCAACGAAGAGCTCGCGGGCGTAGGCGGCGAGACGCGCGAGCGTATCGAGCGGCTCCTCGCGGGCCTGGATGCGGCGGTCGAGGACGTGCCCAAACGGCGCACGGGGGAGGTGCTCTACCGCTTCCTCCAGTCCTCGGGCATCCTGGCCCGGCTCTCCCGGGAGGCGAACGCCGAGTCGGAGGCGCGCGTCAAGAACGTGGCCAAGTTCTTCGACGCGGTGAAGGCCTACGGGGAAATGGCCGAGCACGACCGCGTGCCGTCCTTCGTCGCCCACCTCGACCTGCTGCGCGAGGCGGGGGACGACCCCGCGGTGGCGGAGGCGGATCCCGACGAGGACGCGGTTTCGGTGCTCACGGTCCACAAGGCCAAGGGCCTCGAGTTCCCGGTCGTGTTCCTGGTCTCGTGCGTGGAGCAGAAGTTCCCGGTCAAGCGCCGCACGGACCCCCTGGAGCTTCCCGCCGAGTTGGTGGAGGAAGGGCTCGGCGGCGTCGACGCGCACCTGCACGAGGAGCGGCGGCTCTTCTACGTCGGCATGACCCGGGCCAAGGAGGAGCTGTTGCTCACCTCCGCCGGCGACTACGGCACCGCGCGCATCCGCAAGCTCTCCCGCTTCGTGGTCGAGGCCCTCGATCTGCCCTCACCCGCGCCCGCGCCGCGCAAGAGCCTGGCCGTCGAGGCGCTGGCCCGCCACCAGCCGGCGCCGGAGCCGAGGCCCGGCGTCGAAGGACCGATGCGCGAGGACGAGGTGCTGCACCTCTCGTTCCGCCAGATGGACGACTACGAGACCTGCCCGCTCAAATACAAATACGTCCATCGGCTGCGCGTGCCGCTCCTCGTCCATCATCGGGTCGTCTACGGCAGCGCGATCCACAAGGCAGTGCAGGAGCTGTTCCGCGCGCGACTGCAGGGGCGCCCTTTCGGCGAAGACGAGGTCGTGGCCGCCTTCCGCGTCGCGTGGGTCTCCGAGGGCTTCCTGTCGCGCGAGCACGAGGAGCAGCGCCTGGCGGCGGGGGAGGCTGCTTTGCGGCGCTTTCATCGCGAGGAGGCGATGAGCCCGCTCGCACCGACGGGCGTCGAGCAGGAGTTCGCGTTCACCGTCGACCGTACCCGCGTCGTGGGCCGCTACGACCTCGTCGTCGAGCGCGCGGACCGCGTCACGATCCTCGATTTCAAGACCGGCGACGTCGACGACCTGAAGCGGGCGCAACAGCGCGCGATCGAGAGCCTGCAGCTCGACATCTACGCGTTGGCCCACCTGAAGGTCACCGGCCGGCTGCCGGACTGGGTCGAGCTGCGCTTCCTCGAATCGGGCCTCGCGGGCGGAAAGCGCCCGACGATGGACGAGGCCGCGCGCACCGAGGCGCGCATCCGCGACATCGCCGCCCTCATCCGCGGCCGCGACTTCACTCCTCGGCCCTCCTACATGGCCTGCGGCCTCTGCGCCTTCCGCGAGATCTGTCCCCACACCGCTCGAGGTCCGGAGGCGGATGCGCGCTGAGATCGGCGCGCGACTCTTCCCGGGAAGAGTTCAGCGAATAAATGTCAGACCGCTCACTACCGCTTCGTGTCACGCCCCTGAAGGCGAGAGGCCACGCTACGGAGCAAACATCTCGCGCAGCACGGCTAGAGCCTGACCGAGCGCGAGAGGCGAAAGGGGGCCAAGACGCTTGACCAGCCTCTCTTCATCCACCGTGCGAATCTGGTCGAGGACGACGTGGCCCGCCTTGCCTTGAAACTTGCACGGTACACGGAACGGATACGCGTGCCGGCCCGTCGTGAGCGGCGCCACGATGAAGGTTCGGAGGTGAGCGTTCAGCTCGTCGGGAGAGACGACGACGCAGGGCCTCTTCTTGCGGATCTCGTCCCCTCGGGTTGGATTGAGGTCGACCAGGAACACGTCGCCACGGGCAACCTGCCCTACCGCCAACGCCACTCCTTGTCGTCGAAGCGGGTGCGGGTTGGCGCGTCGAGCAGACGGTCGTCGCCGCGCTCGCGCATGAGCCGGGCCGCATCCGCCCAGCCAGCCCGCGGGGCCGCGCGGGAGGTGATGACAACGGCGCTTCCGCGGACCTGCACTTCGACCTCCCCGTCCAGCCCCGCCTCCTCGATCAGCGGCTTGGGCAGCCGGACGCCGCGAGAGTTGCCGATGCGAATGAGCCGTGACTTCACAATGTCCTCTTATGTACTCACATTGTAATTACTGACGCGCCGCGCGTCAAGCCGCATGGCAGCTCCCGAGCCACCCCAACGCGGCTTCATTTCTCCTCACCTCCGGCGCCGCGGAACTGGTCCTTTTCTTCGGCGAAGAGGACGTTGAAGCTCGTCAACGTGCCGTAGCAGCCGGTCACGTAGCTCTGGAGCTTGAGCTTCTGGTCTTCGGGCAGATCGGAAGCGTTGATCTGCTGCTCGAGCGTGCGCAGCCGGTTGCGCAGCATCACGACCTTGTGGAAGAACGTCTCGATCGGCCAGGCCTTCTCCTGGAGCCCCGCGCTCGCCGGGCGCAGCACGAGGTGGCCCCCGCGCCACTTGTCGGCCGGAACCACGGGGGTCAGGCCCGTCTCCTCACGAATCACGCGCCGCAGCATCGTCTCCAGATCCGTGCTTCCGAGATCGCTGGTCATGGGGGCATGCGTCCTTTCTCGATCGCCGACGAGCTCGAAGGGGCGGCCCACCCGGGCCCGGTCCTCGCGCGCGGCCGGCGTGGCCGCCGCGGCGCGGGGCGGCGCGGGCATGTCGTCCCCGCCTCCGCGATAGTTGTGCTGGCTCCCGCAAAAGCCGCACGCGACGCGGAGCACGCGGCCTTGATCGTCGACGGCGATCACCGTGTGGTCGCGCACCGCCTTGCACACGCGGCACAGGTCCTCGATCGCCTGTCCGGCCCGGTGCGGCTCGTCCGTCCGCATCCGCCGATCATAGTCGTGGTTTACACTCTCCGCCGATGGATATCGCCGGCGACCGCTCCTGGCCCGAGGGCGGGGGATCCGAGCTCCTCCAGATCGCCGTCGGCACCTTCGGCATCCTCGCCCTCGAGCTGGCGCTGATCCGCTGGATGGCCGGGCAGATCCGCATCTTCGCCTACCTCACCAACGTCGTGCTCATCAGCGCCTTCCTGGGGATGGGCGTCGGGCTCGTCATCGGCCGGCGACGGCCTGGTCTCCGGCACGCGACGCTGCCCCTGCTGGCCCTGGTGTGCATCCCCCTCGCCTTCGCCGATCGCCTCGGCCTCACGCGGATGACGTTTCCCGATCCATCGATCCACCTCTGGGGCGGGGAGGCCGGGGGAGTGCCCTTCTTCGCGGCCGCGAAGGGGTATCTGTGCGTGCTCGCGCTCGTCGCGGGAATCGTGGCGGTGTTCACATGCGCAGCGAGCCCGATCGGTCATCTCTTCGCCCGCACCGGCGGGCTGCGCTCCTACTCGGCGGACCTGCTGGGGTCGCTGGCGGGCACGCTCGCCGCGGCCGCCATCACCGCCGTCCAGGCCGGGCCGCCGGTCTGGCTGCTGGTCGGGGCCGCGCCCTTCCTCTGGCTGTCCCGCAGCGTCCTTTCGGTGGTCGCCCTGGCCGCCGTCGTTGCCCTGGGCCAGGCGTCCGTCCGCGGCGCGGTCTACTCTCCCTACAACCGCATCGACGTCGCGAAAACGGAGAGCGGAGTGACGCTGTTCGTCAACCGCGACTTCCACCAGTACATGTTCGACCTCTCGCACGTCGAGGGCAACGACCTGATGTCGCGGGTGCGGACCATGTACGACCTCCCCTTCATCCTCGGCGAGCCGCGCGAGCGCGCGCTGATCGTGGGCGCGGGTACCGGCAACGACGCCCAGGCCGCGCTGCGAAACGGCTTCGCAAGCGTGGGCGCGGTGGAGATCGACCCGAGGATCGTCGAGCTCGGCCGGCGCTCGCACCCCGAGCGGCCCTATGACGATCCGCGCGTCTCCGTCGTCGT
>QHVJ01000138.1 GCA_003222275.1 Acidobacteriota bacterium
CGAACGGCTTCAAGTACTCCTCGGCCAGCTCGATCTGCTTGCCGAAGTCGCCGCCCAGATCGGACACCGGCCAGTTGCTGCCCCAGATCAGGCGATCCTCGCCGAAGGCGGTCATGAGAACGTCGAAGTTCGCCTTGTAGGCTTCGAGCGTGGTGGGCGACTTCCAGCCCTCGTCCTCAGTGTCGATCGGGTTGTACATGTCGAAGAACGAGGAGAACTTCACGAACACGTTCTTGTGCCGGTCGGCCAGCCGCCGAACGTCGAGCTCCCAGTCGGCGCTGGGATGGGCGCCTTTGGCGCCCGCCAGGTGGTCGAGGATGATGCGCAGGTCGGGCACCGCCAATGCCAGCGCCGAGACCTGGTCCTTCGGGTTCAGGGCGCCGCGGCTGACGATGTCCAGTGTCATGCCCTTGGCGGCGACCGCGCGCAGCTGCGCGAGCTGGGTGGCGTCGAGCGTAATTCGGGGGGTCCACAAGAACGCCCGGATGCCGACCACGCGCGGGTCCTCCGCCAGCTTGTCCAGATCGGCGAGGAGATCTGGCGAGCCGATTTCCACCTGCGCGACCAGGAACGAGAAGAAGCGATCGCCCTTCACCATGTCCAGCACGGCCTGGTTGTCGTCGAACAGCGGGCTGGCCTCGACGATCCCGGTCGAGCCGATGCCGTACTTCCTGGCCAGGGCCTTGTACTCGGCGGGCAGGACGTCGCGGTACAGGATCTTGTTCTTGGGCGACGGCCACGGCACGCCGCCTGGGCGCGTGACCTTGTAAAGGTGGATGTGGGTGTCGGCGATGGGCCGCTGCGATCCCGGGGCGCGTGCCATCGACCCGAGGGTACCGCTCAGGACGAAGGCGGCCAGAGCAGGCGCGGCAATTGCGAGCTTCTGCATTGCGGGGCCGACACCCCCTCACCCAGGCCCTCTCCCCCGCTTCGGAGGAGAGGGATTAGAGGATGTGCCGGTGAACGACGGAGCACTCTTTATCTGGAGGCGGCGGGAGTCGAACCCGCGTCCGGAAAAGCGCCGACGAGAGAGCCTACAAGCTTAGTCCAGCCTGAAATTTCGCCGCCGCCGTGAAGACCGGACGAAACCGGCGACGACTAGTCCGATTGATCTCGCCTTTCGCCCCCGGACCGAGGGCCAGGGCCAGCTCACCTCAGTGACGCCCTGTCCAGCCGCCGTGAGCGGGCAACCGGCAGGACGGGTTGCCTAAGTTTAGTTAGGCAGCCAGCGCCAAGTTATCGTTGGCAGCTATGGTTTTACCCCCGGATTTACGAGCCGGGAGCCACGCTCGGCTTGCCTCTCTCGGGGTCACGTTCCCGTCGAAACCGTGACGCCCCCTCCAAGCATTGTAGCAAGAACGGCAGCAATCAGCAGTCAGCGCTCAGTACGGAGGGCCGACGCGGGCTTGAGCCCGATCTCCGCCAGATGCTGCTCCCCACCGGGGCCGTTGAGCTTCCAG
This sequence comes from Acidobacteriota bacterium, assembly GCA_003222275.1. Lineage (GTDB taxonomy): Bacteria > Acidobacteriota > Vicinamibacteria > Fen-336 > Fen-336 > AA32. The sequence goes on from QHVJ01000138.1 coordinate 1,461, forward strand.
TAGGCCAGACGCGTCGATCCGAGTAGCGACGCCTCCTCGCCCGCATCCGTGGACCAACGCACCAGGCGAAACGGCGCCGCCGCCTCGATCTCATAGGTGAAGGTGCGCCCACCGTCCTCGGCCACCGTCCAGACCGAAACGTCGAACGAGCCCGCGGGAACCTTCACCGTCGACGTGCCCGCCGAACGCGAGATCGTCGCCTGGCCCCAGGCCAGCTTCTTATGGTCCAGCCGCGCGCGGAGCAGGCTCGGCAGGAACGGCCCCTTCCGGCTCTCGCCGGGTTGCAGATAGGTCGTCCCCCAACCCCGAACGAAGATCGGCAACGCGTCCTCGTAGATGCCCCCTTCCGGCTGCGGGAGGTTGTCCTGCCCGTCCGCCTCGCCGTCGAAGTAGCTGTGGAAGACACCGTCCTCCTTGCCACCGCGGGGCAGGAGCTGGTGGTAGACGTGCCCGCACCACTCCTGGCTCGAGAAACTCACCTTGGCCAGCGGCCAGCCGGACGCGACGCGGGCAAAGGTGGAGGTCATGACCTTGTAGTCGTAGATACCGGTCTGGAAGTGCCGGACGGCGTTCAGCTTCATCACCGGGTAGACGTCCGAGGCCGGATGCCGGCCGGGATCCGCCTTGACGCGCACCGAATCGCTGAAGTCTTCGGTCACGAAGATGTAGACGGCCGAGCCCGTGCGTGGCGCGCCGTAGCGGGGCTGCACCAGGCGATACCCGTTCATCTCCGCGCGACCATCCCCCCAATGGGCCCAGAACGACGCGGAGGACGCAGACGACAACGGAGTCACCGCAGGGACCGCCGAGGAGGCAGCGTTGCCAGCAGAGACCGCGGAGGACGCCGACCGCGGCGCAGAACCGCAGACCACGAATCCCACGCTCAAGACAGCCACTGGCCAGCGATGTTGACTCATGCCACTCCCCTCTTGGGACACACGTCGTCGAGCGGACATCCGGTGCACACGGGACGGGCCCGGCAAGACTGTTGGGCGAGGCCCACGATCTGCGCGTGGTAGTCGTTGAAGAGGCTCGCATCGCCCGGGAGCCGGCACATGAAGAAGCGCTGCACGTCGTCGTAGCTCTCATCACCGTGGATCATCCCGAGTCGCGAGAAGACCCGCCGGGTATAGCCGTCCACCACGAACAGGGGATGGCCGGCCGCGTAGAGCACAATGCAGTCCGCCGTCTCGCGCCCGATCCCGGGCACCCCCAGGAGCTGGCGCCGGAGCTCCCAGGGGTCTTCGCGCGCCATTCCCTCGACCCGTCCGCCGTAGCGCCGGCCCAGGAAGTCCACGAAAGCGGCCAGTCGGCGCGCCTTCACGTTGAAGGTCCCGGAGGAACGGATGATGGGCGCGATCTCTTCTGCGCTCATCCCCTTCAATCCCTCATAGCTCAACAGACTCCGAGACTCGAGGGCGCGAAGGGCGCGCTCCGCGTTCGGCCAGGCGGTGTTCTGCACCAGGATGGCGCCGACACACACCTCGAAGGCCGTCTGCCCGGGCCACCAGCCCCGCGGGCCTCGGGCCCGGAGGAGGCGGCGATAGACCCTCTTCGGCGAGACGGCCATTTTCCAACGATACCGCATCGCTCAAGGCCGCTTCCTCATGTAAAACGTTGACAGCCCCCGACTTTTCCGCCGATAATCGCTAAGTCGATCAGAGGCCGTACTTTCGGCCGAGGTGCAGATGAGCCTTGAAGACGCACTGAAGGCCCGGACGCTGGAGCTCATCAGCCAGCAGATGGCCAACTGGGTCGTGGAGATCCAGAAGAACATCGGGCGCCACCAGGAGAACCTGGTCCGCACGCTGGACGACCTGCAAGAGAACGTCGCGCGCTACGACGAAAAGATCGACGAGGGCGCCATCGCCCGGGCGATCGTGGAGGTCATCAAGGAGAACCCGCCTCCCGCGGCGCCGAAAGGACCCGGCTTCGATCGCCTCAAGTCGTCCTTGAACGCCATCGAGAAGGGGACGAGCCTCAGCGAAGTGCTCACGTACCTCGTCAACGAGGTTTCCGCCTACGTGGACCGCGCGGCGATGTTCATCGTCAAGGGGCCGAGCGCCATCGGCTGGTACGGCAAGGGGATGCCGACACCCGACGCCCTCAAGCAGGTCAACGTCCCGCTGGGCGCGGACACCCTGTTCCGCAGCGTGCAGAACACGCGCGCCGCCGTCCGGGCCCGCCTCCAGGACTCGCCGGGGACGACGCAGGCCCTCGGGCGGCTGGGCGGCAACGCGAAGGGCGTCCTCGCCGTGCCGTTGATCCTTCGCGAGAAGCTGGCGGCGATCCTCTACTGCGACACCTCGAAGGACGCAGTTCCTCCGGCGGAGGCGGATCTCATCGAGATCCTCGTCGTCTTCGCGGGCAAGATCATCGACATGCTCTCGGCGGTGCCCAAAGCCACGATCGCCGCCCGCACGACCGGCAACATGGCCGAGCGCGCGGCCGCCATCCGCGCCGGGGGCGAGGAGGTGCGCGAACGGGCAAACGTGCCGCGGCCGCCCGCCCCTCCTCCGCCGCCCGCCAGCCAGGGCAGCGACGAAGGCTCGTCGACCGTGATGTTCAACGCCAGCACGTTCGCTTCGATGAAGCAGCCGGCCCCCGCACGGCCGGCGCCTCCCCCGCCCCCGAAGCCGGCCGCTTCCGGCCTTCCCCCCGAGGAGCAGAAGGCCCATGAGGATGCCAAGCGCTTCGCGCGCCTCGTGGTGAGCGAGATCAAGCTGTACAACGAAGCCAAGGTCAGCGAAGGGCGGCGGCAGAAGGATCTCTACGAACGGCTCAAGGAAGACATCGAGCGGGGACGGCAGATGTACGCGGAGCGAGTGCCCGGCACCGTCCGCGATGCGACAAACTACTTCTACGACGAGCTCGTGCGCATCCTCGCCGGCGGCGACGCCGGCGCTCTGGGGCCCATGTAGCTGCCGCCGTTGCGGGTGAACGTGGGTTTCCGGGTCTTCGTCTCCGCAATCGTAGTCGTCGCCGTCGTTGCGGGTGGCTTGCTGCACGGCGCCACCACCCGGGGCTACTGGCTCCAGGGCCAGCCGCGGGATCCCTCCGAAGAGGCGCTGCGCAGCGCGGTCGACGCCAACGGCGCTCGCACCGAGGAGTTGAAGGCCGTCTCCTCCGCCCATCCCGGCACGCTTGCGTCGGGCCTCGCCCAGCTCGAGGCCGGACTGAGGCTGCTCGACGACCGGCGCTCCGCCGAAGCGCTTCCCTTCCTGCAGCATCCCGACGTCCGCCAGACGCATCTCGCCGACTACGCGCTCTTCGCGCAGGGCGAGGCCTACGCGAACACGCGCGACTACCCCCGCGCCGCGGCCGCTCACCTCTCGGTCCTGGAGCAATACCCGGCGAGCCCGCTGCGGTGCGGCGCGCTGCTGGACGCGGCCGACGCCGAGGCCGCCTACGGCCGCAGCGAGAAGGGCCTCGCGCTCCTCGATCAGGCCCGGCATGACTGCCCAGACTCTCTGCCGTCGATCCTGGCTGCACAGGGCGCCATGCACCAGGCGCGGAAGGAGCTGAAGGAAGCGGCCGAGGCCTACCTGCGGCTCGACCGCGAGTTCCCCGCGTCTCCCGAGGCCGCCGCCGCGGCCGGACCGCTGCGGGCCCTGAAGGCCTACGTCCCCTCGCTTACGCCCGCCGAGCGGCGCGCCCGCAACCTCGACAAAGCGAAGCGCCTCCTGGCCGCGGGCAAGAACAAGGAGGCCCTCGTCCTCCTCAGGCCGCTGCTGCCGGCGTCGGCGAAGGGCGAGGAGTCCGACGAAGTGCGGTTGCGTCTCGGCCGTGCCTACGCGGTAACGGGACGCGACGGCGATGCGCTGGCGGCGCTGAACGGAATCTCCGCCGAGGCGCGGCTCGGCGGCGAAGCGTCGTACGAGCGGGCGAAGATCCAGTCGCGCCGGCAGCGCGATCCGTCGCCGTTCCAGGCGGTGGTCGATCGATACCCGGACACGCCGTGGGCCGAGGACGCGCTGCTGAGCCTGGCCTACTTCCATCTGAAGGACATGAAAGAGGACCAGGCGATCCCCTACCTGCAGGGCCTCCTCCAGGCCTTCCCCAAGGGACGCTACGCCGATCGCAGCACGTGGTGGATCGGCTGGTGGTACTACCGCAACGGCCGCTACCCCGACGTGGCCGAGCTGTTCGAGCGCGCGGTGCGCACGCATCCCGCCACCTACTACACGCCGGGCTTCCTCTACTGGGCCGGGCGTGCGCGCACGGCGCTCGGCCAGAAGGAGCAGGCCCGCGCGCTCTATGCCGAGGCGGTGCGCCGCTTCAAGCACAGCTATCACGGCCAGAAGGCGGCCGAAGCGCTCAACCTCGTGGAGGGCGGCGCTTCTTCCACGCACCCGGCCCCCGCGGCCGAGATCGACGCGGGCGGCGAGATCCCGGAGCCGCTCTTCAGCCGTGCCCGCGAGCTGCTTCTCGTCGGCCGGCTCGAGGAGGCCTCGGACGAGCTGAAGCGCGCGCCGACCGGGCCCGCCGTCCGCGCCACGCTGGCCTGGATCGACTGGCGCCTGGGCAACTACCGCAGCGCGATCGTGAACATGCAGCGCGCGTATCCGGGATGGGTCGGCGAGGCCGGCGACGACCTTCCGCCCGGGGTGTGGCAGATCCTGTATCCGCTCAACTACAGCGAGGTCATCGTCGCCCGCGCGCGGCAGGAGGGGCTCGACCCGGCGCTGGTGGCGGCCCTCATCTGGCAGGAGTCGGCCTTCGATCCCGCCGCGGTGAGCACGGCAGGGGCACGCGGGTTGATGCAGATCCTGCCTCCCACCGGACGCGTCGTCAGCCGCAAACTCGCGCGGGCCGCCGGCAAGAAGACGGCCGCCCGCAAGCGGCCGCCGGCCCCCAACCTGTACGATCCCGCGACCGCCCTCGCGCTGGGGACCCATTACTTCCGGCAGATGCTCGACCGCTTCGGGGGCCGTGTAGAAATGGCGCTGGCGGCCTACAATGCGGGGCCGACGCGGGTGAACTCCTGGGTCGCCGCGCGGCCGAACATGTCGGCCGAGGAGTTCGTGGAGAGCATCCCCTTCGTGGAGACGCGGGCGTACGTGATGAACATCCTCGAGCATCAAGAGCAGTACCGGCGGCTCTACGCGCTCGCCGCCGGTCCGCCCGGCGACGAGAGAGCGGGGGCCCAATGAGCTTCCGGATCGGCGACTTCAAGCGGCAGATCGATCCCGCCCTGCTGAAGCGCGAAGGGAGAAACATGCGCAACGACGGCCGGGCCCCCGACGAGCTGCGGCCCGTGACCATCACCCCGCGCTTCATGAAGCACGCGGAGGGCTCGGCGCTCATCGAGGTCGGCGACACCAAGGTCGTCTGCTCCGTGAGCGTCGAGGAGCGCGTCCCCCCGTTCCTCAAGGGCGGCGGCGAGGGGTGGGTCACCTCCGAGTACGGCATGCTCCCCCGCGCCACCACCACCCGGTCGCAGCGGGAGGCGACGCGGGGAAAGCCGTCGGGGCGCACGCACGAGATCCAGCGCCTCATCGGGCGCTCGCTGCGGGCAGTCGTGGATGCCAAGGCGCTGGGCGAGCGGACGCTGTGGGTCGATTGCGACGTGATCCAGGCCGACGGCGGCACTCGCACCGCCTCCATCACGGGCGCCTTCGTGGCGCTCGTGGAGGCGCTGCGCCACCTGAAGAAGCTGGGACTCTTCGACGAGCTGCCCATCGTGGACTATGTGGCCGCGACGTCGGTGGGCAAGGTGGGGGGCGAGGTGCTCCTCGACCTCAACTACGAGGAGGACTCGAAGGCCGAGGTCGACATGAACGTGGTGAAGACCGGTCGCGGGCTCTTCGTGGAGGTGCAGGGTACCGCCGAGCACACGCCCTTCAGCGAGGACGAGATGAAGCGGCTGATGGCCGCCGCCGACAAGGGCATCCAGCAGCTCATCGCGGTGCAGAAGACGCTCCTCGGCGAAGGCGTGCTCAAGAAGGAACGTCCCGCCAGCTCCTGAGAAACTCGCGCAGGCGCGCGAACGATTTGCCCCGATGGCTCACGCGGTCCTTCTCCGGGCCGCTCACCTCGCCGAAGGTCTTCCCGAAGGGCGGATAGAAGAAGATGGGATCGTAGCCGAAGCCGTTCGGGCCTCTCGGCTCCTCCGCAATCCGTCCCTCGACGCTCTCCTCGGCCTGGAACAGGACGCGGCCGTCCCTGACCGCCGCCACCGCCGAGGTGAACCGGGCGCCCCTTCGCTCCGGCGGCAGGTCCTTGAGGCGTTCGAGGAGCACGCGGTTGCGATCGTCGTCGGTCGCGCCTTCGCCACCGAAGCGGCTCGAGTAGAGCCCGGGCCCGCCGCCGAGGGCGTCGACCGACAACCCCGAATCGTCGGCCACCGCGAGCAGCCCCGACTCACTCGCGTAGTGACGCGCCTTGAGGACCGCGTTCTCCATGAACGTCGCTCCCGTCTCCGCGGGCGCGCCGCGCAGTCCCACATCGCCGGGCGCGACGACGCGATACGTCATTCCGGCGAGCAGCTCGCGCATCTCCCGAAGCTTCCCCGGGTTGGAGCTGCCGAGCAGGAGCGGCGTCTCCGGCATGCCCGGTCGCCTCATGACCTCGACGGGCGCGCCCGCCGGTGAGAAGCAGGCGGCCCCGCCGTCGATTCGCGCACGATCAGCTGCGTGGCGAACTTGGGCAGAGGTGACGCGTCGTCCCGCAGCTCGCGGAGCAACGCCGCGACCGCGGCCGCTCCCATCTCGATCTCGGGCTGCCGGACGGCCGTGAGGGCTGGCGTCGTGAAGGCCGACTGCGGCCGGTCGTCGAAGCCGACGATCGACACGTCTCGCGGCACGCGAAGGCCGCGCACGAAGACGGCCATCACGGCGCCGCGTTTCGCGGTGCTCACGCGCGCGTCGGCGTTGACGACGCGGGAAACGGTGGCGGCGGAGACGCCGGCCAGGCGCGCGATGTCGCGGATCGTCAAGGACGATTTCGCCGGACCGGACCGGGCGCGCATGGGTCGACCCGAAAAGTACCGACCCCGCCCCTGGGCGTCAAGCCGAAGGGAGCGGGCAGGTGCTTGCCCGGCCCGCTCCCGAGGGAGGACCTAGAAGACGAAGCGGACCTGGAGCTGGATGTTGCGCGGCGGCCGCACGGCGGTGACGGCGCCGAATCCGCTCGGGTTCACGAGCTTCCCGCTGGCGTCGTAGGGAAGATTGGTCGGCGTCGGATCGGCCAGGCTCCGCACCGCGAGCGTGGTGTTCACCGTGTAGAACTGGGTGTGGTTGAACGCGTTGAAGGCGTCGATCCTGAACTCGAGCTTCCGGGCTCCGCCCATGAAGAACGACTTCGAGAGCGAGAGGTCCCAGTTGTTCGTCGGCGCCGTGTAGAGGAAGTTCCGTCCCGACTCGAGCCCGAGGCTGCCCGGCTTCGGAATCGTGAAGGCCGCCTGGTTGAACTGGCGGTAGGGGTCGCTGCTGTGGCCGCTCCCCGGGTCCCCGGTGAGCACGACGCGAGGGGGCGCCGTGTTTCCCGTGCCGAGGATGTTCGTGGACCCCACACCGGGGATCGAGACGCTGAGGTTGTAGGGCTGGCCCGTCTGGTAGCGATAGATGCCGGAGAGCTGCCAGCCGTTCGCGATCTGCCCCAACGCGCCGCGAGCGCGGGTCTTCGGGATCTCCCAGACGAAGTTGCCGATGAAGCTATGGCGGCGGTCGAAGTCGAGCGGGCCGTAGTTGGCGCGGTCCTGGTTCGCGTCGATCCGGGGCGTGTCGAAGGAGGTCAGGGTGTTGTTGTTGTCGTTGCTCACGGTCCCGAGCGCCTTGCTCCAGGTGTAGCTCACGCTGAGGAGGAGGCCGTCCTTGAATCGACGGTTCAGCGACGTCTGCAAGGAGTTGTAGTTCGAGCGGGCCTTGGCCTCGGCGATCCGGATGTCCCCGAAGCCCTGATAGGGGCGCAGGAAATCGGCGGGGAGTGCGGTCGCCCCCGGGACGGCCGGGTTCGGCGCGAGAGTCGGGTCCTGGTTCTGCGGGAGGAAGGCGGCGCCGTAGGGCGGCGCGTTGAGCTGCCGGGCCTGGAGCTGATGACGCGCCAGCGAGCCCACGTAGGAGACGTCGAGGACGGAAGCCCAGGGAAGCTTCACCTGCGCGCCGATGTTGAACGCGTAGGTCGTCGGGATCTTGCCGCTGTGGTCGTAGGCGACGAGGCTGGGCGGCGCGAGCAGGACCGTGTTCGGATTGATCTCCTGCAGCCGCCCGTTGTTGAAGGTGGGCTCGAGCGTCGTGGGCGGATTCCGGAGCAGGTCGAAGACCGAGTTGCCCTGCGACCGGTCGTAGAAGACGCCGGCACCGCCGCGCACGATCCACTCGCTCTTGCCGGTCACGTCGTAGGTGAAGCCGAAGCGCGGCCCGACCAGGATTCCGGATCCGTTGTACAGCGTGTCCTCGACTCCCTGTCCGGCCTGGAACACGCCGTTCTGCAGGCTGCCCGAGTTCGGGACGAGGCGTCCGATGTAGACCGCCGGGAGGATCTGGCCCGTCGCCCGGTCCACCGCGACGCGACTGCCGGCCGCATCGCGCCCTGGGAAGTACAGCCGCGGGGCCTTGCTGGGGTCGAACTTCTCCGGGATGAAGTTGGCGGTCTGCTTCAACGTGTCGTATTGCGGCTGCATCCAATAGAAGCGGATCCCGTAGTCGAGGGTCAGCTTCCGGCTCGCCTTCCAGTTGTCCTGCAGGAACCATTCGAGGTTGTTGTACACGTAGTTCCCGATGAAGTACCCGGAGGCCTGGGTGTAGTTCTGGTAGACGCCGGTGATCGCGTTGGCGAAGGGGTATCCGGTGTCGAAGGGGTTGGCGGCGTCGTTGGCGAAGCTGATCTGGCCGTTGTTGTTGGCGAAGCTGCTCTGGGGCTTGAGGCTGTGGTGGTAATAGAAGCCCCCCTTGGCGGTGTGGCTGCCCATGAGCTTCGTGATGCTCGCGATCGCGTCTTTGGTGGTGTTGAAGTTCTTGAACGGCGCGTTGCCGCTGCCCAGGGTCGGCGCGTTGATCACGCCCGCGGTGTTCCCGTTGGTGCCGACGCGTCCGCCGAAGTTGAACCGGGGCGGCAGGTCGAGCTGGACGGCGTTCGGGAAGATCATCGGGAGATCCGACAGGCCCAGCGCGGCCTTGGTGAACCTGGTGGGGTCGGACTGATCGGGAAGGATGTCGATCGAGTTGTGGCTGTAGCCTACCGTCATCTCGACGAACGTCGTGCTGTTGAGGGTGCCCGCCGCCGTCATGGAATAACCTCGCCGCGGGAACAGGTAGGTCACGCTGTAGTCGGGCATGTTCGAGGCCAGCACGAAGGAGCCGTAGGGCAGCAGCCGGTCGCTCTTGTTGTTGATGACCTTGCCGTTGATCCGCCAGCGGTCCGAGACGTTCCAGTCGAGGCGCAAGAGGTCCTGCCGCTCGGGCTGGCTGGTGGCGTCCTGCGACACGTAGTTGAAACCCTGGGTGTACGTTCCATCCGAGTTGGGCATCGGATACATCTTCAGGATGTTCACGCCGATCGGATAGAGACGGCTTTGCGGGATTCGCCCCAGAACGCCGCCATCCTGGAAGCAGCCGCGCGTATCCGCGGCGGTGCACGGCAGACCCGTCGTGTAGTCGCGGATGTAGGGGAACAGGTTCCCGGCGCTGTCACGGGTCTGGGAGAAATCTCCACCGCGCTCGAGCGCGGTGGGGACGCGGACCCGCTGCGGGACGACCTGCGCGTTGAGCCGGTGCTGGTATTCCTGGCTCAGGAAGAAGAAGAGCTTGGTCTTGTCCGTGTTGAACTTCCCGGGGATGTAGATCGGCCCGCCGAAGGTGTAGCCGAGGTCGCGGTTCTCTAGCGGCGGCACCGGCGTCACCGGGTTGTTCTTGTTGTTGAGCCAGGTATTGGCGTTCATGTCGGAGTTGCGGCGCAGCCCATACGCGGATCCGTGGAAGTCGCGGCCGCCGCTCTTGGTCACGGCGCTGACCTGGGCCCCGACGGACCGGCCGTATTCGGCCTGGTAGTTGGACGTGAGGATCTTGAACTCCTGGATGGAGTCCAGGCTGATGGCGACCATCGGCCCGCCGTTGTTGCCGGTGTCGATGTCCGTGACGCCGTCGATCTGCACGTTGTTCGTGCTCGGGCGCTGCCCGTTCGCGCTCATGTTGTTGGACGCTTGTCCCGTCGGCGTGGGCTGGTTGTTCACGACGACTCCGGGCGCCAGGAAGGCCAGGCCGAAGAAGTCGCGGCCGTTGACCGCGACGTTCTGCACGACCTGGCCTTCGATGGCGTACGAGCGCTCGGCGCTCTGGGTCTGGAGCGGCGTGGACTCCGCGGAGACGCTGACCGTCTCGGTGACGCCGCCCAGGTCGAGCGTGATGATCCCGACGGACAGCTTGTCATTCGCGTGGACGACGACGTTCTTGCGCTCGACGGTCTTGAACCCGTCGGCCTTCACGGCGAGTGTGTACGTGTCCGGCGACACGGGCGGGAACGTGAAGTCTCCCGTCCGGTTGACGCTGGCGACCAGCACGTTGCCCCGCGTGTTGCTCGTGAGGGTCACGGTGGCGCCCAGGATCGCGGCGCCCTGTTGATCCTGCACCGTGCCCGTGACGCCACCGCTCGTCGTCTGCGCCGCCGCCGGCAGCGCGCTCGCCGCGATCAGAGCGACGGCTCCCCATCTCTGGATCGCTGTTTTCGTCCAGCTACCGCTCATCGTGAATCCTCCTGAGAGTTCCGGCGCCCGCCCGTCCCCGAGCGTCTCCCTCGAGACTCGCCGCGGCACGGAAGGACACGCCCGACCGCACGGTGCGTCTTGGGTATTGAACGGTTCGATTGTCGGCCCGATTGCGCCGGCGGAGCCGTCGAAGGCGCCGCCTGTCGACGGGATTCGCCTGAAACCGGATTTAATCGGTGGAGAAGCGAGCAGCGAGGCGAAAGGCAAGTCCTTAAGTTGGCGAGAG
>QHVJ01000496.1 GCA_003222275.1 Acidobacteriota bacterium
CTTCTCGCGAGTTGGACATTCATTTCCACTTCGGCTCGCCCATGCAAGGAGCAAGAACCAAGCCGTACGAGTTTACCATCATCAACTTCAAGAGACACAATCGCTTAGGCCAGTAAGCCCCTTAAACAGCCCACGGCAAGAAGCTACGAAGATCGTAGTGCGTCCTTCGTGAACCAACCAAAATGTAGCCAGAGCGAAGGTCCCTGCCGGATTGGAAGGAAGGGGCGGGGTTGCCCCCGCCCCGATACAGCCTAGGCGTCGAAGTAGAGAGCGAACTCCCAGGGGTGCGGCCGGAGGCGGATGGCGTCCACCTCGCCCCGCTTGTAGCCGATCCAGGTGTCGATCAGGTCCTTGGTGAAGACGTCGCCCTTGCGAAGGAAGGCGTGGTCCTGCTCGAGCGCGTCGAGAACGATGTCGAGCGAGCCCGGAAGCTGCTTGATGTCCTTGGCCTCCTCCGGCGGCAGCTCGTAGAGGTCCTTGTCCATCGGCTTGCCGGGGTCGATCTTGTTGGCGACCCCATCCAGGCCGGCCATCAGGCAGGCCGAGAACGAGAGGTACGGGTTGCAGGTCGGGTCGGGCGTGCGGAATTCGATGCGCTTGGCTTTCTCGGCGTCGGAGTACATCGGGATGCGCACGGCGGCCGAGCGGTTGCGCTGGCTGTAGGCGAGGTTGATCGGCGCCTCGTAGCCCGGGACCAGCCGCCGGTAGGAGTTGGTCGAGGGCGCGATGAGCGCGCACAGGGCGGGAGCGTGCTTGAGGATCCCGCCGATGTACCACTTGCACATCTCCGAGATGTCCGCGTAGCCGCCCTTCTGGTAGAAGAGGTTCCTCTCGTTCTTCCAGAGGGACTGGTGGGTGTGCATGCCGGAGCCGTTGTCCTGGAAGAGCGGCTTGGGCATGAAAGTGGCGGTCTTGCCATTCTTGCGGGCGGTGTTCTTGGCGCAGTACTTGTACCAGAGCACGCTGTCCGCCATCTTCGTGAGCGTGTTGAAGCGCATGTCCACTTCGGTCTGCCCGCCCGTCGCCACCTCGTGATGGTGCACCTCCACCTTCACGCCGACGCTCTCGAGCGCGAGCACCATCTCGGAACGGATGTCCTGGAAGTGGTCCATGGGCGGGACCGGGAAGTAGCCCTGCTTGTAGCGCGGCTTGTAACCCAGGTTCGGGCGTTCGGGGCCCCCATCGCGGCCGGCGTTCCAGAAGCCGGCCTCGGAGTCGACGTAATAGAACCCGCAGTTGTACGTCTGGTCGAAGCGCACCGAGTCCAGGAAGAAGAACTCCAGCTCGGGGCCGATGTAGACGGTGTCGGCGATGCCGGTGCCCTTCAGGTACGCCTCCGCTTTCCGGGCCACGTAGCGCGGGTCGCGGCTGTAGTCCTTGCCCGTCACCGGGTCCTTGACGTCGCAGATGAGCACCAGGGTGGGCACCTTGGTGAACGGGTCCATCTGCGCGGAGGCCGGGTCGGGAAAGAGCAGCATGTCCGACTCGTCGATCGTCTGGAAGCCGCGGATCGACGAGCCGTCGAAGCCGATGCCCTCCGCGAAGAGCTCCTCGGTCATGTCCGCCACCGGGATGGAGAAGTGCTGCCACAGCCCGGGCATGTCGATGAAGCGCAGGTCGACGATCTTCGCTTCCTTCTCCTTCGCCAGCTTGATCGCGTCCTTGACGTTCATGGGTCTTGCTTTCCTTTCCTGAATTGAAAGGCCGCCGGCACCCTCAGAACCGGGTGCCGAAGCCGTAGACCAGGCCGACGGTGAAGGTGTTCTGGCCCTTCACCGTGGCGCCGCCCTCCTTGAGGAAGAACGGCACGTCCGACATGTCGCGCCGGAACTCGAGGCGTGCGAGGAGCCCGCCGTCGATCTTGTTCTCGCTCGTGATCGTGAACTCCTTGAGGGTCTGGCTGGTACCCGTCATGAACGCGTCTTTGTCGTCGACCCACTCGACGCGGGGCGTCACGGCCCAGGTGGGAATGACCTGGTAGCGGGCGTAGGCGGCCACACCCTGCCAGCGCACGGGAACGCCGGCGATCCGGTCCTTCCCGTAGTCGTAGTTCACCATCAGGCTGAGCGCCGGCGTGGCGTTGAAGGTCACGACGCCGTCCCAAAGATATCGCTTGTCGGCGGTGTCGCTCTTCTGCTCCGGGCCGCCTATGAAGTTCGCCACGACGCTCAGCTTGGGGTGCGGCTTGACCACGGCCTGGAACGCGATGGTCTTGCCCGAGTTGTTGTCCACGGCGTCGTTCCAGCCGTTGACCAGGTAGCCGGCCAGGGCCACCTTGTCGTTCACGTTGTAGGTGGCGCGCACTCCCATGTGGTAGTACGGGATGGCGAGGGCGAACAGGAGCGAGCGCGAGTAGTTCCAGTTGTCCTTGGTCTCGATGACCTCGGCCCCCGCGAGGGTGACGAACTTCCCCGCGTCGAACTGAAGACCCTTGCCCACCGGCGCCAGCCAGCTCAGGTAACCCTGCTCGAAGGCCTTGAAGATGTCCGAGCCGCCCGGCTCGGCGGCGTGGACGATATCCGTGGTGGGGCCGTAATCCAG
>QHVJ01000497.1 GCA_003222275.1 Acidobacteriota bacterium
CTCGCACCTGCGCTCCGCGCTGCTCGGGCGCTCGATCGCCGTCGGCCTCAACAACGGCGAGCTGACGCTCGGACGGTTCCAGTCGATCATCTTCGCGGAGTTCGACGGGCCGCGGAAGCGCGAGATCACCGTCCAGGTCATCGGGGCATAGTCGGTTCCATCGGCGCCGCCCGCCGTCGCAGCACGTGATGAACAGATGAAGACCCTCGGCAACGCGTCGTGACCCGGGTCGACAAGGACAGCGTCGCCGCGCTGCTGAAGGGACGCACCGTCCTCGTGACGGGCGGCGACGGCTTCGTGGGGTCGCACCTGGTCGAGACGCTGCTCGCCCACGACGCCAACGTCCACGTGCTCGTGCGCCCGACGTCGTCCGGCATGCTCCACAACACCGGTCACGTCCAGAAGAAGGCGACGATCCACCGCGCCGACCTCACGGACAAGCAGGCGATCCTCCAGACGCTCAAGATCCTCAAGTCCTTCGGCGACCAGGCGGTGATCTTCCACCTCGGCGCCCAGGCGCACGTCGGCGAGTGCTGGAACCGCCCGTACGAGACGCTCAGCGCGAACGTGCTGGGTGTGATGAACCTGCTGCAGTCCATCGTCGACCTCGACATGGACGTCTATAAGGTCGACACCGCGGGCTCCTCGGAGGAGTACGGCAACATCCGCGAGGAGGTGCGCGACCAGTACCGCTTCGACGACAACGGCGGGCTGATCCTCGACGAGCGGTCGCCGGTGAATCCCCAGAGCGTCTACGCCACCGCCAAGCTCGCCGCCGACTTCCTCACGCGCAACTACCAGGCGGCCTACGGCGTCCCCACCGTCGTGACGCGGATGTTCAACAACTACGGGCCGCGCCAGAGCCCGCGCTTCATCACGCCGACCATCATCACGCAGGCGCTGACGCGCGACGAGATCACGCTGGGCTACGTGCGGTCGAAGCGCGACTTCTGCTTCGTGAAGGACGGCGTGCGCGGCCACATCTACGCCGCCCTCTTCGGCACGCCCGGCGACGTCTACGTGTACGGCTACGGCACCACCATCTCGATCCTCGACTGGTACCAGCTCATCATCCGGACCGGCCAGGAGCTCGGCTACTGGGGTACGAAGGAGCTCCAGGCCGACACGGAAGGGCGGGCCCGCCTGGGCAAGAGCGAGGTCGAGGAGCTGCGCGTCGATTACAGCAAGTTCAACAAGCTCACCGGGTGGACGCCCGAGTACTCGTGGGAGGAGGGCGTGCGCGAGAGCATCAAGTGGTACGCCGAGCATCGCGAGCGCTGGGCCACCCGGATCGACTGGTAGACCACCGCGCGTGACGGAGTTCTTCGCGGGGAAGAAGATCCTGATCACGGGCGGGGCCGGCTTCATCGGCTCCTTCGTCGTCGAGCATCTCGTCACCGCCCGGGGCGTCGATCCCGCCGACATCGTGGTGCCGCGCAGCCGCGACTGCGATCTGCGCGAGCTTGAGCACGCCCGCCGCGCCGTGAAGGGCTGCCAGATCGTGTTCCACCTGGCGGCCCAGACGGGTGGCATCGCCTTCAGCCGGAGCCATCCCGCGAGCCAGTACTACAACTGCGCGCTGATAAATTTGATGACGCTGGAGGCCGCGCGTCAGGAGGGGGTCGAGCGGTTCGTCGGCGTCGCCAACCTGCTCGCCTATCCGGCGGCCGCGCCGTCGCCGCTGCGCGAGGAGCACGTGCACGACGGCGCCATCGCCTCGACGCACCTGGGCATCGGCCTCTCCAAGCGCGACCTCGTCGACATGGGCGAGATGTACCACCGCGAGTTCGGCATGAACGTGACGGTGATGCTGCCCGCCAACGCCTACGGCCCGCGCGACCGCTTCGATCCGGCGATCTCGCACGTCATCCCGGCCACCATCCGCAAGTGCTTCCACGAGCCCGAGCTCGTCGTCTGGGGCGACGGCTCGCCCACGCGCGACTTCCTCTACGTCGAGGACCTCGCGGCCGGCCTCGTGCTCGCCGCCGAGCGGCTCGAGGGCTCGCAGTGCGTGAACCTCGCCTCCGGCCAGGAGATCAGCATCCGCGACCTGGTGCACCTCATCGCCCGGCTCACCGGCTACGCGGGCCGGGTCTCGTTCGACGCGAGCAAGAGCGGCGGGGACCCGCGGCGGGCGGCGAGCACCGAGCGCGCGGATCGCCTCGTCGGGCTGAAGCCGCGCTACACACTGGAGGAAGGGCTGAGGCGGACGATCGACTGGTACCGGCAGGTGGGCGCGCCATGAGCGCGGCGGAGTACATCGCCCAGATGCAGCCGTGGATCGGCGAGGAGGAGAAGAAGGCCGTCGTCGACTATCTCGACTCCGGCGGCTGGCTCACGGAGTTCGCCCGCACACGCGAGCTCGAGCAGGCCATCGGCGCCTACGTCGGCGCGCGCCACGTGGCCATGGTCTCCAACGGCACCGTGAGCCTCTTCGCGGCGCTGGCCGCGCTCGGCGTCGGCGCCGGCCACGAGGTGCTCGTCCCCGACCTCACCATGATCGCCTCGGCCAACACGGTGGTCCTCGCCGGCGCCACGCCCGTGTTCGTGGACGTGGAGCCGTCCAGCCTCTGTCTCGACCTCGAGCAGGCCGAGCGCCACGTCACGGAGCGCACGAAGGCCATCATGCTCGTGAGCTTCAACGGGCGCGCGCCCGACATGGCGCGGGCGGTGGCGCTCGCGCGGCGGCACGGGCTGTTCCTCGTCGAGGACGCGGCGCAGGCGCTGGGCTCGCGCTGGCGCGGCCGGCACCTCGGCACCTTCGGCGACATCGGCAGCTTCTCGTTCAGCAGCCCCAAGGTGATCACCACCGGGCAGGGCGGCGCCCTCGTCACCGACGACGCGGACCTCATGGCGCGCGTGCTGAAGGTGAAGGACTTCGGCCGGGTGCAGGCCGGCGTCGACGAGCACGACGCCCTCGGCTACAACTTCAAGTTCACGGATCTGCAGGCGGTGATCGGGCTGGCCCAGATGACGAAGCTCGACTGGCGCGTGCAGCGCAAGAGGGACATGTTCGCGCTGTACCAGGCCGAGCTCGCCGACGTCCGCGGCGTGGCATTCGTCGAGACGGACCTCGAGGCGACCTCGCCGTGGTTCATCGACGTGCTGGTGCCGGATGCGCGCGCCCTCCGGCAGCATCTGCACGGGCGCGGGATCGGCTCGCGCCCGTTCTATCCGCCGGTCCACACCCAGGCCCCGTACCACCGGCCCGGCGACTTTCCCGAGACCGAACACGCGTCGCGGCACGGCCTGTGGTTGCCGTCGTCTTCGTTCCTCGAGGACGGCACCATCAAGCGGATCTGCGCCGAGATCCGCGCCTTCTATCGGACGCGCGCGTGAAGCTACACCTCGGCTGCGGCAAGCGGTACATCCCCGGCTTCGTCCACGTGGACGTCGCCGACCTGCCGCACATCGATCACCGCGGCGATGTCCGCAGCCTGCCCATGTTCAAGGACGAGAGCACGGAGCTGGTGTACGCCTGCCACGTCCTCGAGTACTTCGACCGCGTGGAGGTGGTGGACGTCCTGCGCGAATGGCACCGCGTCCTCGCGCACG
>QHVJ01000028.1 GCA_003222275.1 Acidobacteriota bacterium
TCGATCTCCGGCTGGCGGCGCCCGGGAAGGATCACGGTGAAGACGAGGCCGTAGGTGAGGAGCTGGAGCAGCGGGTTGACGAAGCTCCAGAAGAAGCCGAGGACGCTGCCGCGGTACCGCGCCTTCAGCTCCCGGCCGACCAGGCTCTGGATGAGCAGGCGGTAGCGGACGAGCGTCCGCGTCTGGGCGATCACGGGAGGGATTGTGCCAGGGTTGGCTCGCGCGGAGTAAATCAGGCCCGGTGTCTGCGGGCCACGGCGAGCCGCGTGAGGGCCTTGACGAGGGCCGCCTGCGCTTCCCGATAGCCCGCCTCGTCCTTGATCGCCTTCAACGCCCCCTCCGCGCGGGCCTTGGCCGCCTCCGCGCGGGCCAGGTCGATGTCCTCCGCCCGCTCGCCGATCTCGGCCAGGATGTTCACGCGGTCGGGCAGCACCTCGCTGAAGCCCCAGAAGCAGGTCAGGTGCGATTTCTCGCTTCCGCGGCGGTACGTGATCTCGCCCGCGCCGAGCGTCGAGAGGAAGGGCGTGTGGCCGGGCAGGACGCCGAAGTAGCCGAGCGCGCCGGGAGCGATGACCTCGTCCACCTCCTCGCGCAGGAGGAGGCCGGCGGGGGTCACCACGTCGAGCATCAGCTTGGTGGGAAGAAGCAAGCGCGACTACTTTTCCATGCTCTTGGCCTGCGCGAGCACTTCCTCGATGGCCCCGACCATGTAGAAGGCCTGCTCCGGCAGGTGGTCGAGCTCGCCGTCCACGATCATCTTGAAGCTGCGGATGCTGTCGGCCAGCGGGACGTACTTGCCGGGAATGCCGGTGAACTGCTCCGCCACGTGGAACGGCTGGGAGAGGAACCTCTGGATCTTCCGCGCCCGGGCGACCGCGACCTTCTGCTCCTCGCTGAGCTCGTCGATGCCGAGGATGGCGATGATGTCCTGGAGGTCCTTGTACGTCTGGAGGATCTGCTTGACGTCGCGGGCCACCTTGTAGTGCTCTTCACCCAGGACGCGGGGGTCGAGGATGCGGGAGGAGGACGCGAGGGGGTCCACCGCGGGGTAGATCCCGAGCTGGGCGATCTGGCGCGAGAGGTTGGTGGTCGCGTCGAGGTGGGCGAAGGTCGTGGCCGGCGCGGGGTCGGTGTAGTCGTCGGCCGGGACGTAGATCGCCTGCACGGAGGTGATCGACCCCTTCTTGGTGGAGGTGATGCGCTCCTGCAGCTCGCCCATCTCCGTCTGCAGCGTCGGCTGGTAACCGACCGCCGACGGCATGCGGCCGAGGAGCGCCGACACCTCGGAGCCGGCCTGGGTGAAGCGGAAGATGTTGTCGATGAAGAGGAGGACGTCCTTGCCCTCGTCGTCGCGGAAATACTCGGCCACCGTGAGGCCGCTGAGGGCCACCCGCAGGCGGGCGCCGGGCGGCTCCGTCATCTGGCCGTAGACGAGGGCGGCCTTGGACTTCTGGGGGTCCTTGATGTCGATGACGCCCGACTCCTGGAACTCCAGCCACAGGTCGTTGCCTTCGCGCGTGCGCTCGCCCACTCCCGCGAACACCGATACCCCGCCGTGCTTCTTGGCCAGGTTGTAGATCAGCTCCTGGATGATGACGGTCTTGCCCACGCCCGCGCCGCCGAAGAGGCCGATCTTGCCTCCCCGCAGGTAGGGCTCGATGAGGTCGATGACCTTGATCCCGGTCTCGAACATCTCCAGCCGCGTGGCCTGGTCCTCGAAGGAGGGCGCGGGGCGGTGGATGGGGTAGCGCTTCGGGCTCTTTATCGCGCCGAGCTCGTCCACGGCCTCGCCGATGACGTTCATGACCCGGCCGAGCGTGGCCGGCCCCACCGGCACCGTGATCGGCCCTCCGGTGTCGACCGCCTTCATGCCGCGCACCATGCCGTCGGTGGGAAGCATGCTCACGCACCGCACGCGGTTCTCCCCGAGGTGCTGCTCCACCTCGGTCACCACGTCGATGGGCATGCCGCCGCCCTTGCCGTCGTCCTGGATGCGCACGGCGCTGTAGATGGCGGGGACGACCTTCTCGAACTCCACGTCCACCACCGGCCCGATGATCTGGACGACGCGGCCGATGTTCTCGGTTGCCATGATTTCCTTTCCTACGCGCTCGCGCCCGAGACGACCTCGATGATCTCCTTCGTGATCGCGGCCTGCCGGACCTTGTTCATGTACAGCGTGAGCCGATCGATCATCTCCCCCGCGTTGTTGGTGGCGGCGTCCATGGCCGCCATGCGCGCGCCGTGCTCGGCCGCCGCCGACTCCAGCAGCGCCCGCCAGACCTGGATCTCGACGTGCTTGGGCAGGATCTCGTCGAAGATCGCCCCCGGCGAGGGCTCGTAGAGGTAGTCCAGCGGCGGCTCCCGGGGATCGAACTCGAGCTTCCGGATGGGCAGGAGCTGCTCGACCACCACCTTCTGCGCGATCACGGTCTTGAACTCGTTGTAGGCGATGTGGACGCGGTCCACCTCGCGCTCCACGTAGCTCTTGACGAGCGACTGCGCGATGCGCTGCGCGGCCGGGAACTGCAGGGCCTGGAACAGCCCGATGTGCTCGGAGCGGACGCGGTATCGCCGGCGGCGGAAGAAGTCGCGGCCCTTGCGCCCCACGAGGTCCAGCTCCAGCTTGCGCTCGCCGCGCTGCTGCTCGTCGAGGAAGCGTGCGGCCGCGCGGATGATGTTCGCGTTGAAGCCGCCGCAGAGTCCCTTGTCGGCGGTGATGACGATGAGCAGCACCTTCTCGTCCCCGTGCTCCTGCAGCAGGGGGTGCGCGTCGGGGCGGGCGCGGGTGGCGAGGCTGTTGAGCACCTCCATCATCTTCCGCGCGTAGGGTCGCGCCGCGAACATCGCGTCCTGCGCCCGACGCAGCTTGGCCGCCGACACCATCTTCATCGCCTTCGTGATCTGCTGGGTGTTCTTGACGCTGCGGATGCGGCGCCGGATGTCGATCAGTGCTGGCATTGACCTACTTGCGCCATCCGCGTATGAGAGCGTCCGGCGCGCGCAGCGGAGCGTCTCCTCGGCCGTGTGGCGGCGGATTCACTCCGTCGCCACACGTTTCATGACGGCCTGCGCGAAGCGGAGCGCGCCGCATCCGGACTCAGTGGGCCGGCTTCGCGGGCGCTTCCGTCTTCGCCGGCGGCGCCTCGGGCTCCTCGGTCCGGACCTGGAAGACCTCGGCGAACTCGTTGAGCGCGGCCTTGAGCTTCTCGGTCGGCTCGCCTTTCAGGTCCTTCTTCTCCGCGAGCTCCTTGAGCAGCGCCGCGTATCTCGCGTCCAGGAACGCGTACAGCTCCTTCTCGTAGCGGCGGCATTCCGACACCGGGTACCGGTCGAGGTAGCCGTTGGTGGCGGCGAAGATGATGACGACCTGCTTCTCCATGGGCAGCGGCTGATACTGGTCCTGCTTGAGGATCTCGGTCAGCCGCTCCCCCTTGGCCAGCATCTGCTGGGTGGCCTTGTCGAGGTCGGACCCGAACTGCGAAAAGGCGGCCAGCTCACGGAACTGGGCCAGGTCCAGCCGGAGGCGGCCCGCGACCTGCTTCATGGCCTTGACCTGGGCCGACCCCCCGACGCGGGAGACGGAGTTGCCCACGTTGATGGCGGGGCGGATCCCGGAGTTGAACAGGTCGCTCTCCAGGAAGATCTGGCCGTCCGTGATCGAGATGACGTTGGTGGGGATGTAGGCCGAGATGTCGCCGGCCTGCGTCTCGATCACGGGGATGGCGGTGAGGCTGCCCCCCCCCTTCTTGTCGTTGAGCTTGGCCGCCCGCTCCAGCAGGCGGCTGTGCAGATAGAAGACGTCGCCGGGATAGGCCTCGCGACCGGGCGGACGCCGCAGCAGCAGCGAGACCTCGCGGTAGGCGGCGGCGTGCTTGGAGAGGTCGTCGTAGATGCAGAGGGCGTGCTGGCCGTTGTCCCGGAAGTATTCGCCGATGGCGCACCCCGCATAAGGCGCGATGTAGAGGAAAGGGGCGGGCTCCGAGGCGGAGGCGGACACGACGATCGTGTGCCCCATCGCATCGAAGTCCTCGAGCGTCTTCACGACCTGCGCGACCGTGGAGCGCTTCTGGCCGATGGCCACGTAGATGCAGATGACGCCCTTGCCCTTCTGGTTGATGATCGTGTCGACGGCGAGGGCGGTCTTCCCCGTCTGCCGGTCGCCGATCACCAGCTCGCGCTGGCCCCGTCCGATGTTGACCATGCTGTCGATGGCCTTGATGCCGGTCTCGAGCGGCTCCCGCACCGGCTGGCGTTCCACCACCCCGGGCGCGATCCGCTCGATGGGGGAGTATTGCTTCGTCGCCGCCGGACCGCGGCCGTCCACGGGAAGGCCGAGCGCGTTGACGACCCGCCCCACCAGCTCCTCCCCCACCGGTACCGACATGATCCGGCGGGTGCGCTTGACCTCGTCGCCTTCCTTGATCTCGCTCGACTCGCCGAGGAGCACCGCTCCCACCGAGTCCTCCTCCAGGTTGAGGGCGATGGCGGTGACGCCGTGGGGCAGCTCGAGCAGCTCCCCCGCCATGCAACGCTCCAGCCCGTGGAGCCGCGCGATGCCGTCTCCCACCGAGAGGACGGTGCCGACCTCGGCCACGTCCACTCCCGCGGAGAATCCGCCCAGCTGCTCGCGGATGATCCGGCTGATCTCGTCGGCACGAATGTCCATGATCCGCTAGCTCCTGGTCTCGCCTTTGAGCGTGCGGCGCAGGGCCTGCAGGCGGCCCCGGACCGTGCCGTCATAGATCTGGCCGCCCATCTTGAGCAAGACGCCCCCGATGACTTCGGGTTCGTTCTTCTCGCTCAGCTCGGCGGTGAGGCCGGTCGTCTTCTGGATCGCCTGCTCCAGCGCGCGCACGAGCGCCTCGTCGAGAGGCACGGCGGTCACGGCCTCCGCCGTCACCACGCCCCGCCGCGCGTTCCACTGCGCGGTATAGGAGCGCTCCACCTGCGGGAGCAGCGAGGTCAGCTCGCGCGCGACGAGCAGCTCGAGGAATCCCCGGACCAGCTCGGGAGCGGAGGCGAACACGGCGGCCACGATCCTCTTCCGGCGGTCGACAGAGAGGGCCGGGTTGGAAAGGGCGGACTGCAGCTCCGGAAGATCATGGAGCGCGCCCACCGCCTGCCGCAGGCCGGTCTGGACCACCGCGGCCGCGTCCTTCTTCTCCGCCACGTCGAGCAGCGCCCGCGCCATGCGCCGGGCCGCCGCCGGCCCGCCCGTTCTCACGTCGACCTTCCGTGGTGGTTGAGCATCGGTCGCTATCCTCTGGCCTGGGCTCTCAAAACCGGGCGTGGGTATTCGATAAAGCGCGGGAGGTTATCACGCGGCGCGCGCGCGAGTCAAAGCTTCGCGTGCGCGCGGAAACTCAGACGATCACGACCTGTCGGTGACTGCGCGCGAGGGCGCGGCCGACGGTGCGAGCCTCGGGCAGCTCGGCGAGGAGCGCCGATGCTTCCGCCTCCGGGAGAAGCAAGAACAGGCCGCCCGAGGTCTGGGGGTCGTAGAGCAGCGCCTTCATCTCGTCGCCGGGATCGACGCGGTACTCCACCTCCGGCTCGAACTGCCGGCGGTTGGCCTTCAGTCCCGCGGGCTGGAAACGAAGGGCCAGATCGCCGGCGCGCGGCAGGAGCGGCAGGTCGGAGGCTCGGATCTCGAGCGTCAGCCTGCTCTGCCGCGCGACGGCCGAAGCGTGCCCGACGAGCCCGAAGCCGGTGATGTCGGTGGCGGCGGTGACGCCGTGGCGCAGGGCGGCCGCGGCCGCGTCGCGGTTCAAGCGGGACATGCTGTCCGTGGCCGCCGTCACCGATTCCTCCGGGGCCTTTCCCGCCTTGAGCGCGGTCGCGATCACGCCGGTGCCCAGCGGCTTGGTGAGGACCAGGATCTCTCCCCCCCGGCCGCCCGCGTTGGTCAGGATCCGCTGCGGGTCGATGAGGCCGGTGATCGCGTAGCCGAACTTGATCTCGGGGTCGCGCACGCTATGGCCGCCGAGGAGGGCGCAGCCCGCCTCGGCGAGCTTTATCGCGCCGCCGCGCACGATGGCCGCCGCCCATTCGGCCGGGAAGTCCGTCTCCGGGAACGCGGCGATCGAGAGGGCGGAGAGCGGCCGCCCGCCCATCGCGTAGACGTCCGACAGCGCGTTGGCGGCCGCGATCGCCCCGAACGCCTCGGGGTCGTCCACGACCGGCGTGAAGAAGTCCACCGTCTGCACGAGCGCCGTCTTGTCGTCGAGCCGGAACACACCGGCATCGTCCCCGGTGCGGTGGTCGATCAGCACGCGGGGGTCGTCGTTGACGGGAAGGGCGCTCAGGACCTGAGCGAGCTCAGCGGGGCCGAGCTTGCTCGCTCAACCGGCGCACGACACGCGCTCGGTCAGCCGGCGGATCCGCTGCCGGTCGTCGGCCGAGTCGGCCATCGCGACCTCCTATAGAAAGTACTATATTCAGAAGGTCAGGAGCGGCGGTCGGGCCCCCCGGCGAGTACGACCGAGGGCAGGGGGAGGATGGAGCTGGAGGCCTTGGGCAGCCCCCCCATGTCGCACTGCCCCGAGAAGATCGCTCCCTCCTCGATGACGAGCTTCGGGGAGACGAGGCTGGCCTGGACCTTGGACCCTGCGAGCAGCTCGATGCGCTGGCGGCCGTTCACGCGGCCGGTGACGGTGCCTCGGATCGACACCACGCCGCAGTCGATCTCGGCGTCGACCTTGCCCGACTCCCCCACGATGAGGGTGTGCTCGGAGACGACCTTGCCCGTGAGCCGGCCGTCGATGCGGAAGGTGTCCTGGAAGCGCAGCTCGCCGTGGAACTCCGTGCCTTCGTCCATGAAGCCATTGAGGTCCTCGCTGGGCAATCCCTTCAGCTTGATCATTAGATCGCTCGCGCGGAGTGAATCCGCGCTCGCTCGTTTAAGCCGGGGGGCACCCTGCGGTCCCCCCCGGACCCCCCACGGTCCGCAGGTAAGAAGGTTAGCACGCCCGCCCTATCTTCCGCGCCCGGCGCGGAGCAGCAGCTCGTAGATACGCTGCAGCTCGGCTTCCGTCGCGAACGAAACGCGAAGCGTACCCGCCTTGCCCCGCCGCACGATCTGGACCCGCGTCCCCAGCGCCGCCCGCAGGCGCTCCTCGGCCGCCCGCGTGTTGGGGTCGCGGTGGCCGCTCCGGCGCGAGCGCGGCGCGCGCTGCAGGGCCACGCGGCGTTCGACCTCCCGCACCGACAACCCCTTGCGCACGGCTTCCCGGGCCAGGGCGAGCTGGTCCTCGGTCCGCTCGAGGGCGAGGAGCGCCCGGCCGTGTCCCGCGTCGAGGCGGCCGCCGGCGATCATCTCCCTCACCTCCGCCGGGAGCCGGAGCAGGCGCACGGTATTCGCGATCGTGGAGCGGTCGCGGCCGACCTTGCGCGCGACGTCCTCCTGGGTGAGGCGGAACTCGTCGTGCAGGCGCTGGAAGGCCTGGGCCTCCTCGAGCGGCGACAGCTCCTCGCGCTGGATGTTCTCGACGAGGGCCAGCTCGAGCAGCCGGTCGTCGGGCACGTCGCGTATCACCACCGGAACCGTGGCCAGCCCCAGGCGCTGCGCGGCCCGCCACCGCCGCTCGCCGGCGATGATCTGGTAGTGCCCTCCGGCGCGGCGGACGAGCAGCGGCTGGATCATCCCGCTCTCGCGGATGGACGCGGCCAGCTCCTCGAGCCGGGCCGGCTCCATCACCGTGCGCGGCTGGAAGGGATTGGCCTCCAGCCGGTCGGGGCTGACGTGGAGCGTCGCCTCCTCGACGGACGGCGACGGCTCAGGATCGGGCAGGAGAGCGGAGAGCCCCTTGCCCAGCGCCTTTCTTTTCATGGGCCATCACTTCCTTGGCCAGCTCCAGGTACGCCTCGGCGCCCCGCGAGCGGATGTCATAGAGGAGGATCGGCTTGCCGAAACTGGGGGCCTCCCCCAGCCGGATGCTCCGCGGGATCACGGTGCGGAAGACCTTGTCCTTGAAATGGAGACGGATCTCGCCCGCCACCTGCTGGGTGAGGTTGGTGCGGTCGTCGACCATCGTGAGCAGCACGCCCTCGACGTCGAGGGCGGGGTTGAGCGAGCGCTGGACGCGGCGCAGCGTGTTCATCAGCTCCGAGATGCCTTCCAGGGCGAAGTACTCGCATTGCAGCGGCACGAGCAGGCGGTCGGCGGCGGCGAGCGCGTTCACCGTCAGCAGCCCCAGGCTCGGCGGGCAATCGATGAAGACGTAATCGTAACGCGCGGCCACCGGAGCGAGTGCCTCCTTGAGCCGATACTCCCGCGCCAGCATCGGAACCAGCTCCACTTCGGCGCCCGTGAGGTTGCGGTCGGAGGGCGCGAGCGTCAGGTGGGGAAGGTCGGTCGGCAGGAGGATGTC
This sequence comes from Acidobacteriota bacterium, assembly GCA_003222275.1. Lineage (GTDB taxonomy): Bacteria > Acidobacteriota > Vicinamibacteria > Fen-336 > Fen-336 > AA32. Next base: position 8,373 of record QHVJ01000028.1, read on the forward strand.
CTCCAGCGGGTGCTGATCGATGAGGGCGCTGTACAGGCTGGGGCGTTTCTCGGCCGACCGCCGGCCCAGCCCCGAGGTGAGGTTGCCCTGGGGATCCGCGTCGACGACCAGCACCTTGCGCTCGGCCGCGGCCAGGCTGGCCCCGAGGTTGATGGCAGTGGTGGTCTTTCCCACCCCACCTTTCTGGTTGGCCACCGCGATGACGCGTCCCACGTGCTAACCCTTTCGGCCTCGCCGACCCGCCGTCTTGGCCCCGGCGCGCGCCAAGGCGGCGGGGGGTCCGGGGGGGACCGTAGGGTACCCCCCGGCTTGATGAGCGAGCGCGGATTCACTCCGCGCGAGCGGAAGATCGATCCGGTAGCGCTCGCACATGGAGCGGAAGCGCTCGGCCGCGTAGTCGTCGAGACGGGGCAGATGGTCGCTCACGAGGGGCACCAGGATGCGGCGCAAGAACTCGCCGCGCGCCATCCACTGGTAATAGTACCGTCCTCCGTGGTGGTAGGGTCCGTACAAGCGGCCCTCGGGGAACATCCGCTGCAGCCACCGGAAGAGCTTCTCGTGGCGGACGTGCATGCGAAGCGTGACCTGGGGCTGCCGGCCGTCGCCCCCGAAGTGCCCTTCGCCGACGAGGAGGCCGATGAGGAACCCGGCCGAGAAGTCGTCGGGCGGTCCGCTCTCCCCCACGGGCCCGAAGGATCCCACGCCCGACGTTTCACCGTCAAGTTTCCCGTGGAACAAGTGTTTCACCGTCAAGTTTCCCGTGAAACGGTCGTGTGCCGGAAGACGTGGAGCCCGGCCGAGCCGTTCTCCTCGTGCCACCCGGCCTCGATCGGCCGGGGCCGGCCAAAGACCAGCGCGCGCCCTCCCTCGGCCACGAGCGGAGCGAGGGCGGACAGCGGAAGGTCGAGGCCGCGCAGGGTGACGGTCGTGGCCGCGGGACCGGTGTACTGGTCATGGCGCTCGCGAAGAACGTCGACGTCGGGCCGGCCCGCGGCGCGGCAGGCCTCCCTCAGGAATGCCCACCGACGTTGCCGCGGCTCCAGGAGGACGACGCGCAGCTCGGGACGGACGAGGGCGAGGACGAGCCCCGGCGACCCGTTGCCGGACCCCACGTCGATCAGCCGGCCCGGAAGCGCGTGCGGGGCGGCGGGAAGGACGTCTTTCACGAGCAGGGCCACCCGCTCGTCGGGCGTGCGCGCGCCGGTGAGGTTCACCCGCGGGCTCCAGGCGGCGAGCAGGTCGAGATAGCGCTCGAGGCCGGGGCGGGCCGTCTCCGGCAGCGCCAGCGCGTCGAGGGGCGGCCGGTGCAGGCCCGCGGCTAGCCTCCCCCGGCCGGCTCCTCCGGCTCGCCTTCCGCAGCGCGGGGGGCCACCGTCACCCGGCGGTTGCCCTCCTCGCCGACGCTGTAGGTGCGAATCCCGGGCTCGGCGGCGAGGGCGACGTGCACCACCCGGCGCTCGTAGGAGTTGAGGGCGCGGGTGGTCCGCGGCACGCCGTCGCGCCGGACGGCCTCCGCCAGTTCCTGCGCGGTCCGGCGCAGGCCCTCGTCGCGCTCCACCCGGTGGCCCTCGCACGTCACGACCAGGCGCCGCGGGTCGAGCGCGCGCTGGTACATCCGCTGCAGCAGGTGGTCGAGGCCCTCGAGGACGTCGGCGTCGTCGTCGAGGAAGAACGCGACGTCCTTGCCTTCGATGCGGACGGTGAGGGTGTCGGGCGCCTCCTCGATCTCCGCCCCCACCTCCAGGCCGGCCGCCTCCGCGATCGCGCGCACCATGGCGCGCGCGCCGGCGCGCGGATCCTTCTCGGCCCGGGGACCCGGATCGGGCGGGGCCGGGGGCGGCGGCGGCGCGGTGCGGTCCATCAGCACCGCCACCCGGGCCGGCTGGGCGTTGAGCCCGCGTGCGGACGTCGCCCCCGCGTCGAGCACGACGTAGTGGAGCCTCTCCCGGGGCACTCCGAGCGCCTGGCTCGCCGTCGCCAGCGCGTCCTCCACGTCCCGGCCGGAGAAGACCTGGTCCTTCATTTCCGCCTCCCTTCCGGCCGGGCCCTCTCCTCGCGCGACTTCAGGATGCGCAGGGTCACCGCCTGCTGCATGATCGAACAGACGTTGGAGGCCAGCCAGTACAGGTTGAGACCGGCGGGAGCCCACAAGAACATGCCCACGAACATGAGGGGCATGATCATCATGACGCGCTGCTGCGCGGGGTCCATGGCGGTCGGCGTCATCCGCTGCATCACGAACATCGAGATCCCCATCAGGAGGGGGGTGACGAAGTAGGGATCCTTCTGCGAGAGGTCGGGGATCCAGAGGAACGGCGCACCCCGCAGCTCGATCGACACCGACAGCACCCGGTAGAACGCGATCAGGAAGGGCATGGTCAGCAGGATGGGCAGGCAACCCACCGTCATCTGCGTGCTCATGCTCATGCCGTGGCGCCCGTAGAGCGCGGCCACCTCCTTCTGCATCTCCTGGCGGCGCGGGTCGAGGGCGGGAACCTTGCGATACCGGTCCTGGATCACCTTCATCTCGGGGGCGAGCTTCGCCATCTTGACGCCGTTGGCGATGCTGTAGTGCCGCAAGGGGGCCATCACCAGGTTGATGAGCACGGTCAGGAGGACGATGGACCACCCGTAGTTGCCGACGTGGCCGTGGACCCAGCGCAGAAGGGCCATGAGGGCCACGACGATGGGCCCGATCCACTCGCCGACCGGCACCACGCGCTGCAGGTCGTGATCGAGCTTGGACAGCATCAAATAATCCTTGGGACCCACGTACAGCGTCGCCGGCGCGTCGCCGCCGAGGACGACCCCGGCCTGGACGCCGACTCGAGGCTTGCCGTCCTCGCCGGGCGGCAGCGCGACCCCGCGCAGCTCGGCGGTGCCGGGCGGCGGCGGGATCCACAGCGCCGTGAAATGGGTGCCCTCGACGCCGGCCCACCGCGCGGGGGAGACGGTCTGCGTGGGGCCGACCTTCGGCGCCGGGATCCGCTCCACGCCGCCGGGCCCGAGATAGACCGCCTGGGGGGCGTGGTACCCCTGCACCTCCATCTCGGCGGCGGTCGGGTTGCCGATCCCGGGACCCCAGAAGACGCGCACGGGCAGGTCGCGTCCCGCCTTGCGGGCGGCGCCGCGGACGCTCACCAGGTAGCCCCGCGGCTCGAAATGCAGCGTCTTTTCCGCCTCGATGTCCCCGTCCGCGTACGTGAATCGCAGGTCGGAGGAGTCCCCCGGGAGCGTCATGCTCTCCGCCGAGGGCTTGAAGAGGGCGTCCTTGAGCCGAGCATCGATGGCCGCGTCCCCCGTCTCGAGGTCGAGGGGCCGAGGACCGCCGACGACGGCCTGGACCATCTCCTCCGGCCGGCCGCGGGGGTCCGCGAAGTGAAGGAGCCGCCAGGACAGCAGCCGGGCCCCCCGGTTCGAGAAGGCGACGGCGACGTCCGGGGTCTGGACCTCGACCCGCCGCTCCTTGTCGTCGGCAACCTGCGCCACCGCCGGCGCGGGCACCGGAGAGCGGGGGCCCGGGCGAGGGCCCGGAACGAGGGACGGGGAGGGCGCGGGGAGGGGCGGCACGGCCGAGGCGGCCGGCGTCGGCGAGGCCCGCGGCTTCGGCGGGGGAGCGAAGAGGAGCTGGTAGGCCGTGAGGACGAGAAGCGACAGGGCAACGGCCAGCAGAAGGCGTTTTTCTTCCATTACCTATGGGACCGGGTCGAAGCCACCGGGATGGAGAGGATGACAACGGAGCAGACGACGCACGACCAGGATCGAGCCGCGGCGCGCGCCATGCCGTCGAACCGCCTCGGCCGCGTAGAGGCTGCAGCTCGGCACGAACCGGCAGTAACCCCCGACGAGGGGAGCGAGCAGGGCGCGGTACGCGTCAATCGCGAGGAGCAGGGCCCGCGCGGCGGGCCGGGGCCGGGCCGCGGGCGGCAAGGCGTCGCAGGCGCTCCCTGTACTCACGCTCGACCTCTGCCTGGGAACAGGCGGTGATCTCGGGCTTGGCGACCAGAACCAGGTCAACGGCCGGCAGCCCGCTCCGGACGTTTCGGCGGAACGCTTCCCGGAGCAGCCGCTTGGCCCGGTTGCGCCGGACGGCGCCCCCGAGCTTCCGGCTCACGGCCAGCCCCAGGCGATCTTGACCCCGGTTGCTCGCCGCCGCGACGAGGAGGAATAGCGGACCGTCGATCCGGTTCCCGCGGCGGAAGGCCCGCTGGAACTCGGCGGGGGAGCGAAGACGCTGCCAGGGCCGGAAACGTGCTCCGGCCGCGGGCGCCCTAGGCTCCGATCCGCTTCCGTCCCTTCCGGCGGCGCCGCTTGAGGACGAGACGACCCCCCTTGCTCCGCATCCGGACCAGAAAGCCGTGTGTCCGCTTCCGCTTCCGGTTGTTTGGTTGAAATGTCCGCTTCATCGTGGGTTGCCCTTCGTCCGGCGGGCCGCGTCAAGGCCGGCCTGTCCCGGGGAAAGGGGTAAGTCTACTGGCCACGCCGGGTTCGTGTCAAACCCGCGCCACGTTTGCCCCCGCTTCGTCTTGTCGCGGTCGTCGCCCGTGTGATAGCCTAGGCGCTTGGAGCAACGCGACCCGCTCCCAACCTTTTTCCGTGTTCAGGCTTGGCTTTTCCACAGCTGTTGAAATCTCTGTGCAAAAGGGCTCTGGGCGAGAAGTGGTGCGGCCAAAATGATTGCCGTATCATATAAGTAGTTATAAACAAAAGACTTAGATATATCAGGCATGAACCTCTGGGACGAGGTGCTGGCCAAGGTCGAGGCCAAGGTCAATCGGCATAGCTTTGCGACCTGGTTTCGCCCGACGACGTTCCACGCCCTCCACGGGTCGAGCCTGCTCGTCCAGGTGCCGAATCCCCAGTTCAAGGATTGGCTCGCACGCAACTACCAAGGGATCATCGCCGAGTCCCTGCACGACCTCGGCCGCGCGGAGGTCCAGGTCGTCTTCGAATGCGAGGCGGCGGCGGCGGCCGCGCCCGACGCCGGGAGCGACCGCGAGGCCGTCGCGGTCTCGACCGCGCTCAACCCGAAGTACACCTTCGAGAGCTTCGTCGTCGGCTCGTCCAACCAGTTCGCCCACGCGGCCGCGCGGGCGGTGGCCGAGATCCCGAGCAAGTCCTACAACCCCCTCTTCCTCTACGGAGGCGTGGGGCTCGGCAAGACGCACCTCATGCATGCGATCGGGCATTACATCCAGGCCCGCAACCGCCACCTCAATCTCGTCTACATCTCCTCCGACCGCTTCATCAACGAGATGATCAACGCCATCCGCTTCGACCGCCTGCCCGCCTTTCGCCAGAAGTACCGGGCGGTGGACGTGCTGCTCGTGGACGACATCCAGTTCATCGCGGGCAAGGACCGCACCCAGGAGGAGTTCTTCCACATCTTCAACGCGCTCCACGACGCGCAGAAGCAGATCGTGATCTCCAGCGATTGCCCGCCGCGCCAGATCCCGACGCTCGAAGAGCGGCTGCACAGCCGCTTCGAATGGGGGCTCATCGCCGACATCCAGGCCCCCGACATCGAGACCAAGGTCGCGATCCTCCGCAAGAAAGCGGAGGCGGAGCGGGTGGAGATCCCCGAGAACGTCGCGCTCTTCATCGCGAGCAAGGTCCGCACGAACATCCGCGAGCTGGAGGGGAGCCTCATCCGGCTCATCGCCTATGCGAGCCTGACCGGCCGCGACATCGACCTCACCCTCGCCCAGGAGATCCTCCGCGACCTCCTCCATACCGAGGACAAGCCCATCACGATCGAGATGATCCAGAAATTCGTGGCCGACCAGTTCGGCGTCAAGATCACCGAGCTCAAGGCCAAGAACAACTCGAAGACGGTGGCCGAGCCCCGCCAGATCGCCATGTATCTCATCAAGAACCTGACCGCCGCCTCGCTGCCGGAGATCGGCAAGGCCTTCGGGGGCAAGCACCACTCGACGGTCATCCATTCGGTGCGCAAGATCGACACCTTGCGCAAGCGCGACCCCGAATTCGACCGCCGCATCAACAGCTTTGTCCAAGCGTTCCGATGAGGTTGCCCTGGTTTTCCACCACGGCGGGCCGCCCGTCTGCATCCGCGGGCGCGGGGCCCTCCGCCATCCGCAGCGGGAAGCGCCGTCACCCTCGGACGTCCACACGTCCGCCCACAGGCCAAGCCTCCGCGGTGGAGCGAGTTGGCCGCCTTTTCGCGGTTTCCGCACCCTCTCTTTTCATCCTTCAATGGACATCCGGGAGAAGAGAGGAGAGGAGGTAGAGCGCTGATGGAGATCACGGTCCGGAAGAACGACCTCGTGCGAGAACTGCACCTCGTGCAGGGGATCGTGGAGAAGAAGAACTCGATCCCGATCCTCTCCAACGTGCTCGCGGAGGCCAAGGGGAAGGAGCTGCGGATCTCGGCCACCGACCTCGACGTCTCGCTGCGGTGCGGATGCCCGGCGGAGATCGCGGACGAGGGCGCGATCACGCTGGCGGCCAAGAAGCTCTATGAGATCGCGCGATCGCTGCCGGAGGCGGACGTCAAGATCAAGGTCCTGCCCGACGCGTGGGCCTCGATCGAGTGTGAGCGGGTGACCTTCAAGATGGCCGGGCTGCCCAAGGAGGACTTCCCGTCGCTGCCCGAGGCCAAGGGAAAAGGGGGAGTGGAGGTGCCGGGCGAGGTGCTCCGGGAGCTGATCGCGCGCACCGCTTTCGCGATCACGGCCGAGGACGCCCGCTACTACCTGGCCGGGGCCCTCATGATCCTGGACAAGGACGGCGTCGCGATGGTGGCCACGGACGGGCACCGTCTCTCGTACGCGCATCGCCAGAGCGCGCTGAAGCTCGCCGACCCCCAGCGCGTGCTGGTGCCGCGCAAGGCGATCCACGAGCTGGCGCGCCTTCTCGAAGAGGAAGAGACGGTGAGCTTCCAGCAGGTGGAGAACCACCTCGTCTTCGTCGTCGGCGGCCGGACGCTCGCCTCCAAGATGATCGAGGGCCAGTTCCCCGCCTTCGAGAAGGTCATCGCGGTGACGGGGGACAAGGTGGTGAATCTCGGCCGCGAGGAGCTGGGGACCGCGATCCGCCGGGTCAGCCTGCTCTCTTCGGAGCGGAGCCGGGCCGTGAAGCTGTCGCTCAACCCCGACCGCCTCGATCTGGCCGCTTCCTCCCCCGACCTCGGCGAGGCGCGCGAATCCCTCGCCGCCGAATACAAGGGGGACTCGGTGGAGATCGGCTTCAACGCGCAATACCTCCTCGATTTCCTCGGCGTGGCGGGGACGGAAGCGGTGCGCATGGAGCTGAAGGACCACGAGAGCCAGGGGGTCTTCCGGCCCCAGGGCTCGGCGGAGACCGATTACCGCTACGTCGTGATGCCGATGCGTCTATAGAGAGCAGATGCTGAGGAATCCTACGCATGTGAACGTCCGGCGCGCGAAGCGGAGTGTTTCCTCTGCCGGATGGCGGCGGATTCACTCCGCCGCCGTCCGCTTGTTGAAGGCGCGCGCGGAGCGAAGCGCGCCGCATCCGGTTTAAGCGTGTGGGTGGCGAGGATGGAGGTACGGGACCTGCGTAACGTGAAGGAGGCGAGCCTGGAGTTCGCACCGGGGCTGAACGTGCTGGTGGGGCGCAACGCGCAGGGCAAGACGAGCCTGCTCGAGGCGGTGGGCCTGCTCGCGCGCGGCCGCTCGTTCCGCACCGAGGATACCGAGACCCTGATCCGGCGGGGCGCGGGAGTACTGCGCGCGCGGGGAACCGCGACGGCGCCGGACCGCCGCACCTGCCTGGAAGTCGAGATCGCCCCCGGCACGAGGCGCCTGCGCGTCGACGGACGGGAAGTGCCGCCACGCGAGTACCACGGCCGCCTCGAGGTGGTGGTCTACTCGACCGACCGCCTGCGGGTCGTGCGCGGCCCGATGCGCGAGCGCCGGCAGTTCCTCGACCGCTCCGGCTCGGCGCTGTGGCCGGCGTATCGGCAGACGGTGCGGGACTTCGAGCGCGTGCTCGGGCAGCGCAATGCGGCCCTGGAGGCGGGGGCCAGGGATCTCGACACGTGGAACGAGCGCTTCGTGGAGCTGGGCGCGCGGCTGCGCGACCGGCGGGCGTCCTACGTCGAGCGGCTGCGGGTGGCCTTGCGGCATGGGTTCCACCCGGAGGGCGAGCGCTACGACGTCGTGCTCGTCCCCGCGCCGCTCGCCGGCGGGGTCGAGGCGGAACGACCCCGGCTCGTGGCCGAGATGGAGGGCCGCCGGCGGGACGAGGGCCGCACCCGGCGGAGCCTCGTCGGCCCGCATCGGGACGAGGTGCTGTTGCTGGTGGATGGCGAGGAAGCGGGCGTCGCCGCCTCGTCGGGCCAGGCCCGCAGCCTCCTGCTCGCGCTCGCGCTGGCGACGCTCGAGGTCTACCGGCAGGAGACGGGCAGCGCCGCGGTGGCGCTGCTCGACGACCTCGACTCCGAGCTGGACGAGGCGCGCGCCACCGAGCTGTGCCGCGAGGTGAGCCGCCGGGGGCAGGCCCTCGTCACCACCGCCCACGCGGGCTGGGCGCGCCGCCTGGCCGATGGAGGGCGGCTCTTCGAGGTGGAGGCGGGCGAGGTGCGAGCGGCTTGAGCAACGGGTCCCGCGCCGGCGGGGTCCGGGGATAGGGTTACCAGGGAGCGAATGAGCGACCCCACGAAAACGGTCGAAGACGAGATGGGCGCCTACGGGGCGGAGGCGATCCGGGTCCTGGAGGGGCTGGAGGCCGTCCGCGTCCGGCCCGCCATGTACATCGGCTCCACGGGCGAGTCGGGTCTCCACCACCTGGTCTACGAGGTGGTGGACAACTCGATCGACGAGGCGCTGGCCGGCTACTGCTCCGAGATCAGCGTCACGATCCACATCGACAACTCGGTGACGGTGGTGGACAACGGCCGCGGCATACCCGTCGGTCCCCACCCGACGGTCGTGGGCATGGACGCGGCCGAGGTGGTGCTCACCAAGCTGCACGCGGGCGGCAAGTTCGACAAGAAGTCCTACAAGGTCTCGGGCGGCCTCCACGGCGTGGGCGTCTCCGTCGTCAACGCGCTCTCCGAGAGCCTCGAGGTCGAGATCTGGCGGGACAAGAAGGTCTACCGCCAGAGCTACAAGCGCGGGGCGCCCCAAGGACCGCTGGAGAACGTGGGCGTCACCGACAAGCGCGGCACGAAGATCCGGTTCAAGCCCGACGCCGAGATCTTCGAGACGACCTCGTTCAGCTTCGACACGCTCTCCCAGCGCCTGCGCGAGCTGAGCTTCCTGAACCGCGGCATCCTCATCGTTCTCGAGGACGAGCGCGACGGGAAGAAGAACCGCTTCCAGTACGAGGGCGGCATCGCGTCCTTCGTGGAGCACCTCAACCGCAACAAGGAGACGATGCACCCGCGGCCGATCCTCATCGAGGGCGTGCGCGAGGGCGTGCAGGTCGAGATCGCCCTTCAGTGGAACGACGGCTACGCGGAGAACATCTATTCCTTCGCCAACAACATCAACACCCACGACGGAGGGACCCACCTCGTCGGCTTCAAGAGCGCCCTCACACGCAGCCTCAACAACTACGCGACGTCTTCCGGCCTCGGCAAGGACATGGCCGAGCCGCTGCAGGGGGAGGACGCGCGCGAGGGGCTGTGCGCGGTCATCAGCGTCAAGGTCCCCAACCCGCAGTTCGAGGGCCAGACCAAGGGGAAGCTCGGCAACTCCGAGGTGAAGGGGATCGTCGAGAGCCTGATGGGCGACAAGCTCTCCGCCTTTCTCGAGGAGACGCCGTCGGTCGCCAAGCGGATCGTCTTCAAGGTGCTGGAGGCGGCCCGGGCGCGGGAGGCCGCCCGCAAGGCGCGCGACCTCACGCGCCGCAAGGGCGCCCTCGACGGGGCGGGGCTCCCCGGCAAGCTCGCCGAGTGCCAGGAGCGCAACCCGGAGCTGTGCGAGCTGTACCTGGTGGAGGGCGACTCCGCGGGGGGCTCGGCCAAGCAGGGGCGCGACCGCCACTTCCAGGCGATCCTGCCCCTCCGCGGGAAGATCCTGAACGTGGAGAAGGCGCGCCTGGACAAGACGCTCGCCTCGGAGGAGATCCGCAACATCATCACCGCGCTGGGGACCGGCGTCGGGGCCGACGACTTCGACGTCACCAAGCTCCGCTACCACCGGATCATCATCATGTGCGACGCGGACGTGGACGGCAGCCACATCCGCACCCTGCTCCTGACCTTCTTCTACCGGCAGATGAAGGAGCTCATCGAGCGCGGCCACCTCTACATCGCGCAGCCTCCGCTCTACAAGGCGAAGGTCGGCAAGACCGAGCGTTACCTGAAGGACGACCACGAGCTCAACGCGTTCCTGATGGAGCGGGCGGTCGAGAAGCGCAAGGTGCGCCTGGCCGCGGGCCAGGAGATCGAGGGCGCGCGTCTCATCCGGCTGCTGGACCGCATGGTCGGCTACTCCAAGCTGCTGGCCATGGTGGAGAAGAAGGGCACGCCGCGGGCGCTCGTGGAGTTGCTGCTCAAGGGGCAGGTCAAGGACGCCGAGGCCTTCACGGACAGGACGCGGCTGCAGGAGCTGATCAAGCCGCTCCGCGCGACGGGGGCGGACGTGGTGCTCGAGAAGGACGAGGAGCACGGGGTGTTCGAGATCGTGCTCCAGCTGGGAACCGACGGCCAGACCCGGGAGGCGCGCGTGGGCGAGGCGTTCGTCTCCTCGCCCGAGTACAAGGCGCTCTACTCGGCCTACGAGGAGTTCCGCGACCTCGACCAGCCGCCCCTGGTGGTGGTGGACGGCGGGGAGACGCCGGTCGCCGGCCGCGAGGCGCTCCTCAGCCTCTTCCTGGCCGAGGGACAGCGGGGCGTCACCATCCAGCGCTACAAGGGCCTGGGCGAGATGAACGCCGAGCAGCTCTGGGAATCGACGATGGACCCCGCCACGCGGCGGCTGCTCCAGGTGCGACTCGAGGACGAGGAGGTGGCGGAGAACATCTTCACCACCCTCATGGGCGACGCGGTGGAGCCGCGCCGGATCTTCATCGAAGAGAACGCCCTCAACGTGAGGAACCTGGACATCTGACATGGCGGGACCCGAGCAAGATCCGGTAGCCTTCCAGAAGATCCCCACGAACATCGCGGACGAGATGCGCCAGTCCTACATGGACTACGCCATGTCCGTGATCATCGGCCGCGCCCTGCCCGACGTGCGGGACGGCCTCAAGCCCGCGAACCGTCGGGTGCTCTTCGGCATGCACGAGATGGGCCTCCAGCCCGGGAGACCCTACAAGAAGAGCGCGCGGGTCGCCGGCGACGTGATGGGCAAGTACCACCCGCACGGCGAGGGGGCGATCTACGACACCCTCGTGCGCATGGCCCAGGACTGGAACATGCGCGCGCCGCTCGTGGACGGCCAGGGCAACTTCGGCTCCGTCGACGGCGACCCGCCGGCGGCGATGAGATACACCGAAGCGCGGCTCTCGCGCGTGGGCGCCTCGATGATGCTGGACATCGACAAGGACACCGTCGATTTCCAGCCCACCTACGACAACGAGTCGAAGGAGCCGACGGTCCTTCCCACCGTGCTCCCCAACCTGCTCGTCAACGGAGCGGAGGGGATCGCGGTCGGCATGGCCACGAAGATCCCGCCCCACAACCTCGGGGAAGTCGTCGACGGGCTCACGTTCCTCATCGAGAACCCGGACCTCACGCCCGACGAGCGGCTGGAAGGGCTCATGGAGCGGATCGCGGGCCCCGACTTCCCCACCGCCGGCTTCATCTGCGGCCGGGCCGGCATCCGCCAGGCCTACCGCACCGGGCGGGGATCGGTCGTGATGCGGGCGCGGGCGGAGATCGAGACCCGCAAGGGGGACAAGGAATCGATCATCGTCACCGAGATCCCCTACCAGGTCAACAAGTCGCGCCTCATCGAGAGGATCGCCGAGCTCGTGCGCGAGAAGCGGATCGACGGCATCGCCGACATCCGCGACGAGAGCTCCCGGGAGGGCATGCGGATCGTCATGGACATCCGCAAGGGCGAGCCGAGCCAGGTGATCCTGAACAACCTCTACAAGCTCACGCCGCTCCAGGACACGTTCGGGATCATCATGCTCGCGATCGTCGACCAGCGGCCGAAGGTCCTGAACCTGCTCGAGGCCGCGGAGCTGTTCGTCGAGTTCCGCCGCGAGGTCGTGCGCCGGCGGACGGCCTTCGAGCTGCGAAAGGCCGAGGCGCGGGCCCACGTCCTCGAAGGCCTCGTCATCGCCCTCGACCACCTCGACCAGGTGATCGCCCTCATCCGCGAGGCGAAGACGCCGCCGGAGGCGCGCACCGGCCTCATGGGCCGCTTCGGCCTCAGCCAGATCCAGGCCGACGCGATCCTGGAGATGCAGCTCCAGCGGCTCACCGGCCTCGAGCGGCAGAAGATCGTCGACGAGCTGAAGGAGATCAAGGTCCTCATCGCGGACCTGAAGGACATCCTCAGCAAGCCCCGGCGCATCGACCAGATCGTCGCCGACGAGCTGAAGAAGGTCCGCGACGACCACGGCAACCCGCGCCGCACGGTGATCGTGGACGCGGTGGAAGACATCACCGTGGAGGACATGATCGCCGAGGAGGACGTGGCGATCTCGATAACGCACGGGGGCTACATCAAGCGCACCTCGATCTCCTCGTACCGCGCCCAGCACCGCGGCGGGCGCGGCCGGATGGGCATGCGCACCAAGGACGAGGACTTCGTGGACCAGCTCTTCATCGCCTCCACGCACTCCTACGTCCTGATCTTCACCGACCGCGGCCGCGTCCACTGGCTGAAGGTCCACGAGATCCCCGAGGTGGGGCCGCAGGGCCGGGGCAAGGCCGTCGTCAACCTCGTCCAGTTGCACCCCCAGGAGAAGATCGCCGCCTTCGCCGCGGTCAAGGAGTTCGCCTCCGGCCGCTACGTCCTGCTCGCCACCCGCAAGGGCATCGTGAAGAAGACGGAGCTCTCCGCCTTCGCGAACCCGCGCGCGGGAGGCATCATCGCCCTCTCGGTGGAGGACGACGACGCGCTCATCGAGGCGGTGCTGACCTCCGGCGCGGACGAGGTCCTCCTCGCCACCCGCGACGGGATGGCCATCCACTTCAGCGAGGACGACGTGCGGCCGATGGGGCGGGCGGCCTACGGCGTGAAGGGCATCGAGCTGGAGACGGGGGACGAGGTGGTCGCGCTCGAGGTCGTGGCCGCCGGCGGCACCGTGCTCACCGTGACCGAGAACGGCTACGGCAAGAAGACCTCCCTCGACGAGTACCGCGTCCAGAGCCGCGGGGGCAAGGGCCTCATCAACATCAAGACCTCCGGCCGCAACGGGAAGGTGGTGGGGGTCAAGTTCCTGAAGGGCGACGAGGGCGTGATGCTCATCACCGAAAAGGGTATGATCATCCGCCTGAACACGGCGGACATCTCGACCATTGGCCGGAACACCCAGGGGGTGCGCCTCATACAGCTGGAGGAGGGGGACCACCTGGTGTCGGTGGCCCGCCTCGCGGAGCGCGAGGAGGGCGAGGACGCACCTCCCGCGGGGGGAGAGGCCTGAGCCACCAACCCCCCCCGGGGGCGGCAGCGCGCGGAGCGGCGAAAGGAGGACGACGATGAGGAGTGTCATCCGGCACCTGTTGGTCTTGACAGGCCTCGGCCTCGCGCTGGCGGCCTGCGGCCACCGCGACCAGAGACTGGTCGACCAGTACTTCAACGCCGTCAACTCGAAGGACAACCAGACCCTGGGCAGTTTTGCCGCCGTGGGGTTCGACAAGAAGGTGGACCGCTGGCGGATCGCGAAGGAGAGCGACGAGGAGAAGGCTCCCATCCCGCTGACCGACCTGATCGCCAAGCAGAAGGAGCTCGAGAAGGCGGTCGCGGAGAACAAGAAGGCGGCCACGGCCTACTCCATGGACCACTACGCGGAGGTCGATCAGGTCCGCGAGGGGCGCAAGGCGGGCAAGCCCGTCCCCGCGAAGCTTCAGGCGGTGGCCGCAGAGTGGGACAAGTACAACCAGAAGGACCGCGACCTCAAGAAGGCGCTCGCCGACGCCACCGCCGCGGTGGAGAAGGAGAAGCGAAACCTCGAGCGGTCCCTCGGACCCACGGAGAACGCCGAGGGGCTCAGCGGTGACATGGTGACCAAGCGGCTGGACCTCGTGCTCACCATCAACGGCGAGGACCAGCCCTACGTGATGACGCTGCGGAAGTACGACATCAAGGGCAGCGCCCGCCCGCGGTGGGTGGTCCAGGACCTGAAGCCGGCCTAGGAGAGACGGCCGAGGTCGTTAAACCAGCTCCAGGCCCGCGTAGCGGGCCACCAGCCGCTTCGCTCCGACGCCGGGGAACGAGACCGTCACCTTCAGATCCTCGCCCGTGGCTTCGCTCCGCAGCACGGTCCCCACCCCGAAGAGCGGGTGGCGCACGCGGGCCCCCGGCCTCAGCTCCTTGAGGGCCTCGGGCGAAGGCGCGGGAGCGGGGGTGAAGCTGCGGTCGGTGCCGAAGCGGCGGCGGGGGGCGGAGGCGGCGATCACGGGCCGGCGGCCGTCGGCGGTCTCCTCCACCTGGTCGCGGGGGATCTCCAGGAGGAACCGGCTCGGCTCGCTGAGGCGGCGCTGGCCGAACACCGAGCGGCTCTGGGCCCAGGTCAGGTGCAGCCGCTCGCGGGCCCGCGTCATTCCCACGTAGCAGAGGCGGCGCTCCTCCTCGAGCGCGTCCCCGCGGGCGAGGCTGCGCGCGTGGGGGACGAGGCCCTCCTCGAGGCCGACGAGGAAGATCGCGTCGAACTCGAGCCCCTTGGCTGAATGAAGCGTCATCAGGACCACCGGCGCGTCGTCCTTGGCCTTGTCGACGTCGGAGAGCAGGGACACGCGATCGAGGAAGCCCGCGAGGGACGGGCTGTCCTCGCGCGCCTGATAGTCGGCCGCCGCGGACAGCAGCTCGGCCAGGTTCTCGAGCCGGTCCTGGCTCTCGTGGCTGTCTTCCTGGGCCAGCGCCGCCGCGTATCCGGTCACCTCGAGGACGCGGGTCAGCAGGTCCTTCAGCCCGAGGCTCGGCGCCTCCGCGCGGAGCGCTTCCACCATCTCCCGGAAGCGGCGAAGAGGCTGGGTGGCCCGCGCCGGCAGCAGCGCCTCGCCTTCCACGACCGCGACGGCTTCCCAGGTCGAGGTCCCGCGCTCCCTCGCCACCCGCTCCAGCTCCTGCACCGTGCGGTCCCCGATCCCTCTCGGCGGCACGTTCACCACCCGGCGCAGGGCCATGGGATCGCGGGGGTTCGCGATGAGCCGCAGGTAGGCGAGGACGTCCTTCACCTCCCGGCGCTCGTAGAAGCCGACGCCCCCCCACACCTCGTAGGGCACGCCCGCCCGCATGAGGGCCTCCTCGAACAGCCGGCTCTGGGAGTTCATGCGGTAGAGCACCGCCGCCCGGCCCCCGTCCCGCCGGCCGGAGATGCGGGAGACGACCCACGCCGCCTCCTGGAACTCGTCCCCCGCCTGATGCAGACGCACGGGGTCCCCGGCCGTCTTCACCGCGCGCAACGTCTTGCCCTTGCGCTTCTCGTTGTGGGCGACGAGCCCGGAAGCGGCGTCGAGGATGGCCGGTCGCGAGCGGTAGTTCTCCTCCAGCCGTAGCACGCGCGCGCCGGGGAAGTCGGCCTCGAAGTCGAGGATGTTCCGGATGTCGGCGCCCCGCCACGAGTAGATCGATTGGTCCTCGTCGCCGACCACGGTGATGTTGCCGTGGGGACCCGACAGGTGGCGCACGAGCTCGTACTGCGCGCGGTTGGTGTCCTGATACTCGTCGACCAGGACGTACTGGAACCGCTGCCGGTAGCTCTCCCGCACGGCCTCGTTCGACTCGAGCAGGGCCACCGTGCGCAGCAGCAGGTCGTCGAAGTCGAGGGCGTGGGCCGCCTCCAGCGTCTGCCGGTATCGCTCGGCGACGCGGGCGAGCTTGACCGCCGCCTCCGACTCGGAGTCGTTCTCCTGCTCGGGGTCGCGCCCCGCGTTCTTGGCCGCCGAGATGCGGGCGAGGAGGCGGCGCGGGGGATTCACCTTCTCAGGCATGTCGAGCGCGCGCAGCGCCTCGCGCACCGCCTGCAGCTGGTCCTCGTCGTCGTAGATCACGAAGTCCCGGGGCAGGCCGGCCGCCACCGCCTCCCGGCGGAGGATGCGCACGCACAGGCTGTGGAACGTCGAGATCCAGCTCTTGACGGCGTGGCCGGGGAGCAGCGCCTCCGTGCGCGCCTTCATCTGCCCCGCCGCCTTGTTGGTGAAGGTGACGGCCAGGATGCGCTCCGAGGGCACGCCCTGGTCGAGGACGAGGTGGGCGATGCGGTGGGTGATGACGCGGGTCTTGCCGCTCCCGGCGCCGGCGAGGATGAGGACGGCGCCCTCGCTCGCGAGCACCGCCTCGCGCTGCTGCGGGTTCAGCCCCTCGAGCAGCGGGGACTCCTGGATCCCAGGTTCAGAGGAGCCGGAATTGCTCAACGGATTCAACGCAGAGGCCGCAGAGAGCGCGCAGAGATCGCAGAGGGGCCAGTACAGCTGGAGAACACATCAGATTCTAATCTCTGCGGCCTCTGCGTGTCCTCTGCGGCCTCTGCGTGGAAAGGCTATTCGACGGTGACGGACTTGGCGAGGTTGCGGGGCTGGTCCACGTCGCGGCCGGCGCGCACCGCGGTGTGATAGGCGAGGAGCTGAAGCGGAAGCACCGTGAGCAGCGGAGACCAGACCTCGTCCACCTCCGGCACGTCGACGACCATGTCCGGGGGCTGCTCGAGGATCTTCGGCACCTCGGTGTCGCCCTGCATGGTGATGGCGAGGACCTTCCCGCCCCGGGCCTTCACCTCCTGGACGTTGGAGAGCATCTTTTCGTAGGTACGCCCCGGCGGGCACAGCGCCACCACGGGCATGTTCTCGTCGATGAGCGCGATGGGGCCGTGCTTCATCTCGCCGGCGGGATAGCCCTCGGCGTGGATGTACGAGATCTCCTTGAGCTTCAGCGCGCCCTCGAGGGCGATCGGGTAGTTGATCCCGCGGCCGAGGAAGAGGAAATCGTGCGCGTGCGCGAAGAACTTCGACATCTCGTCGATGCGCCCCGAGGCCTGGAGCGCGTTCTCCATGAGGTGGGGAACCTTGGACAGGCTCTGCAGGAGCTCGCGGCACCGCTCGGGGCTGAGGGTGCCGCGCAGGCGGCCCAGGTGAAGCGCGAGGAGAGCCAGGGCCACGAGCTGCGAGGTGAAGGCTTTCGTCGAAGCGACGCCGATCTCGGGCCCGGCATGGGTGAGCAGCGTGCCCGCCGCCTCGCGCGTGAGCATGGAGCCCTGCACGTTGCAGATGGCGATCGGCAGGGCGCCCAAACGCTTCGCCTCCCGGAAGGCGGCGAGCGTATCGGCGGTCTCCCCGCTCTGGCTGATGGCGACCGCGAGCGTCTCGGGTCCCACGATGGGCGTGCGGTAGCGGAACTCGCTGCCGTAGTCGACCTCCGCCCGCACCTGCGAGAGCTGCTCCAGCAGGTACTTGCCGATCAGTGCCGCATGCCAGCTCGTGCCGCAGGCCAGGAGCAGGACCCGCTGCGACCGCTTCAGCTCCGCCGCGGCCTGGCCCAGCTCCTCGAGGTGGACCTCGCCTTCCTCGAGGCCGATCCGGCCCAGGAGGGTGTCGCGCACGGCGCGCGGCTGCTCGTGGATCTCCTTGAGCATGAAGTGGCGGTAGCCGCCCTTCTCGGCCTGGACGGGGTCCCAGGCGATGCGTTGCGGCGCGCGGGTGACCTCGCGCCCGTGGGGGTCGGTGATGCGCACCGACTTCGGCGTCACGACCACCACGTCCCCGTCGTCGAGGAACAGGAAGTCGCGGGTGTAGGGCAGGAGGGCCGGAATGTCCGAGGCCAGGAAGTGCTCGCCCTCCCCGAGGCCCACCACGAGCGGCGGGCCACGGCGGGCGGCGACGAGCTTCTGCGGCTCGCCGGTGTGCATCAGGACGAGGGCGTAGATGCCTTCCATCTCCTCGAGCGCCTTGCGCACGGCGTCCTCGAGCGATCCGCGGCCGAGGTGCGATTCCACCAGATGGGCGACGACCTCGGTGTCGGTCTGGGTCACGAAGCGGTGGCCGGCGGCGGCGAGGCGCGACTTCAGCGAGAGATAGTTCTCGATGATCCCGTTGTGGACCACGACCAGCTCGCCCTTGCAGTCCGCGTGCGGGTGGGCGTTCTCCTCGCTCGGCCGTCCGTGGGTGGCCCAGCGGGTGTGGCCGATGCCGAAGGCGCCTTTCAGCGGCTCGGCGCGCAGGCTCTCCTCGAGGTTCTTCAGCTTGCCGACCGAGCGGCGGCGGTTCAGGCGGCCCTCGTCGACCACGGCGACGCCCGCCGAGTCGTACCCGCGGTACTCGAGCCGGCGCAGGCCCTCGATGATGACGGGCACCGCGTCCCGCGTCCCCACGTAGCCGACGATCCCGCACATGTCAGCCGCCCTCTTTCGCTCGCGCGGGAATGAATCCCGCGCTCGCTATCCAAGCTGGGGGGTCCTCTTCAGGCCCCCCCAGGCCCCCCGCGTGATCCCTTGCCGGCCCCGGCCTTCTGCTGCCGGCGCGCGTCCGCCCAGCCCTTCTTGATCACCTGGCGGGCGCGGCCGAGGGCGAGGGCCCCCGCGGGGACGTCCTCCGTGATCGCGCTGCCGGCGGCGATGTACGCGCCCTCGCCGATCGTGATGGGGGCGACGAGCGTCGTATCGCTGCCGACGAAGACGCCGGCTTCGATCCGCGTCGGGTGCTTGTCGACGCCGTCGTAGTTGCAGGTGATCGTGCCGGCGCCGATGTTCACGCCCGGCCCGACGGTGGCGTCGCCGATGTAGGAGAGATGCGGCGCCTTCGAGCCGTCACCGAGGTGGGTCTTCTTCAGCTCGACGAAGTTTCCGACCCTCGCCCCCGCGCCGATCCGGGTCTCCGGCCGCACGTGCGCGAACGGCCCCACGGTCGCCCCTTCCTCCACCACGCACTCGCGGAGCAGGCAGTGGTCGAGGATCTGCGTCCCGGGTCCCACTTCGCAGTCCACGATGCGCACGAACGGTCCCACCACCGCGCCCGCCGCCACCTTCGTCCGTCCCTCCAGGACGGTGAAGGCGCGCAGCACGGCGTCGGGGGCCACCTCGACCTCCGGGCCCACGAACGTCGTTTCGGGGTCTTCGATGCTCACGCCGGAGGCCATCAGGGCCTGGCACCGTCTCTGGCGGAGGAGCCGGGCCGCCGCCGCCAGCTCCGAGTGGCTGTTCACGCCCAGTACCTCGTGGCTGTCGGGCGCGGTCACGACGTCGACGCGCTTCCCCGCCTTGCGCAAGAGGCCGATGACGTCGGTCAGGTAGTACTCCCCCTGCGCGTTCTGCGGCCGGAGCTGCGCCAGCGCTTCCAGGAGGCGTCCGGGCTGGAAGGCGTAGATCCCGGCGTTGATCTCCCGGATTCGTTTCTGCTCCAGGCTCGCGTCCTTGTTCTCGACGATGGCACGCACGGAGCCGTCGGCCTCGCGCACGATGCGGCCGTATTCGGCGGGGTCGTCGAGGACGACGCTCAGCAAGGTCGCCGCCGCTCCCCCGGAGCGATGGGCGTCGAGTAGCCGGCCGAGCGTCTCCGGCCGCAGGAGCGGCAGATCGCCGTAGAGGACGAGCACGGTCCGCTCCGGATGGACGGCGATCCGCTCCCGCGCCGCCAGCACCGCGTGGCCGGTGCCGAGGGGAGGTTCCTGCCGGGCGAACGCGAGGCCGCGCCCGCGGAACGCCGCCTCCACCGCTTCGGCCTGATGCCCCACCACGACCGTGATCGGATCTACGCCGACGGACTGGACCGCGCGGACGACGTGGTCGAGGAGCGGGACGCCGAGGAGCGGATGGAGCACCTTCGCCCGCGCGCTCCTCATCCGCGTACCCTTGCCCGCGGCGAGGATCACCGCCTGCGCGTCGAGAGGTGTCACGTTTCGATGTTAGCACCCCCCCGCGGCTCGTCAGCTCGCCTGCGGGTATACGATCTCGATGAACTCCTCGTCTTCCCGGATGGGGTCGAAATCCGAGTCGCTGCGGGCCTGGGCCCGGTTGGCCGGACTGGCGGCGACCGCAGAGCGCAGGGCCTTCAGCGCGCTCGCGGTGTCGCCGGCCCGCGCCGCGGTGGCGGCCAGGCAGTACAGCACGTGCTCGTTCTTCGGGTGGATCTCGGCCGCCTGCCGGAGCACCTTCAAGGCCTCCGCGTACTCACCCCGGTTGTGGAGGTAGACACCGTGGTTGAGGAGATCCTCGAAGCCCTTGGGACGGAAAGCCGTCCGCTTCGATTCGGCGATCGCCCGCTCGCACAGGGCCCGGTACGAGCGCGCCCGCTCCAGCAGCTCGCGCTCGTCGGAGTGGCTCGCGATGAGGGCGTCGAGGTGGTCCCGGGCCCGGTCGTAATCGCGCTTGCCGACCGCCTTGACCGCCTTCTCGTAGAGCTCGAGAGCGGCGCTCGACCTGCGTGCGGCCGGGGCCGGGGCCGTCTTCTTCGCGCTCATTCGTCTCCTCCTCATTGAGCCGGGGGGTGCTAGCGGCGCACCCCCCGAACCCCCCGCTCGCGTCTTCCGCGGCTGCGAAGTGAATTCGCCGCCGCTCATCATACGGTCCGCTTCGCGGCCCCGGGGCGAATGAATCGCGCTTCGCTCGCAGCCGCTGGAGTCGAGGGCTAAACCGCAGAGCATACCAGCCTGCGCGGCGGGCCGCAAGCGGCCCCCATCACACGCGGCCGCGGCGCCTTTGATAGAATGCGGTTTTGGTCCAAGCGCCGTGAGAGCCAACAAGGAAGATCCCATCGCGATCCGGGGGGCCCGGGTCCACAACTTGCAGGGCGTGGACTGCGACCTGCCCCGCCACAGCCTCGTCGTCATCACCGGCCCGTCGGGCTCCGGCAAGAGCAGCCTCGCCTTCGACACCCTGTACGCCGAGGGCCAGCGCCGCTACGTCGAGAGCCTCTCCGCCTATGCCCGGCAATTCCTGGAGCAGATGGAGAAGCCGGACGTGGAGTCGGTGACCGGGCTGAGCCCGGCCATCGCGATCGAGCAGCGCACGACTGCCTCCCATCCCCGCTCGACGGTGGGCACGGTCACGGAGATATACGACCACCTCCGGGTCCTGTTCTCCGCCCTCGGCAAGCCGCACTGCCCCCGTTGC
Organism: Acidobacteriota bacterium; assembly: GCA_003222275.1. Lineage (GTDB taxonomy): Bacteria > Acidobacteriota > Vicinamibacteria > Fen-336 > Fen-336 > AA32. The sequence continues at coordinate 29,523 of QHVJ01000028.1, forward strand.
GGCCGCGCCATCTCCTCCCAGAGCGCGGAGCAGATCGCGGAGCGCCTCGCGCGTTATCCCGAGGGCACCGTGCTCGCCCTGCTCGCCCCGGTCGTCCGCGGCCGCAAGGGGGCGTTCAAGAAAGAGCTGGCCCAGCTGGCCGGCCAGGGCTTCGTGCGCGCCCGTATCGACGAGAAGGTACGAAACCTGGCCGAGCCCGTAGTGCTCGAGCCGCGTCGCAACCACCGCATCGACGTGCTGGTGGACCGGGTCGTGGTCCGGCCCGGCATCCTCAAGCGGCTGGTGGCGGGGTTGGAGAAGGCGCTTGCCCTCGCGCGCGACACCGTCCTCGTTTCCCTCGAGGGAGGCGGAGAGCGCCTCTACAGCCGGCGTCTCGCGTGCGTGGAGTGCGACGTCTCGGTGGGAGAGATGTCGCCGCGGGCCTTCTCCTTCAACAGCCCCTACGGCGCCTGTCCCGGCTGCCAGGGTCTCGGCCACCGCTGGGAAGTGGACCCGGCCAAGGTGATACCCGACGAGAGCCGTACGGTCCTGGAAGGCGCCATCCACCCCTGGCAGCGCCATGGCCCCCGCCTCCTCCGGGAGGCCCTCGAGGACGTCGCCAAGCGGCACAACTTCTCGCTCGAGGTTCCCGTCCGGGACCTGTCCAAGAAAGCGCGCCACGTCCTCCTTGCCGGCGACGGCGACGGGTTCGCGGGCGCGCTTCCCTATCTGCGCCGGAGGCTCGAGCGGCTCCTGCGGATGAGCCCGGGAGAGGGTGAGGAAGTCTCCGACGAGCGCGAAGGGGGAGAGGCGTTCGAGGACCTGCGGCCGTACCTGAGCGAGGCGGTCTGCGCGGAGTGCGGGGGCGCCCGCCTGCGCCGGGAGAGCCTGGCCGTGCGCGTGGGCGGCCACTCGCTGGCGGACTACGTGCAGCTTCCCGTCGGCGAGGCCCGCGCCGCCTTCGAGGCCCTGGAGTTCCCGGAGCGCGAGCGACCGGTCGCCGACCGGCTGCTGCAGGAGATCCTGAGCCGGTTGCGCTTCCTCGAATCGGTGGGTGTGGGCTACCTGAGCCTGGACCGGCCGACGACCACCCTCTCCGCGGGCGAGGCCCACCGCATCCGGCTCGCCGGCCAGATCGGAGCCCGGATGCAGGGCATCCTCTACGTCCTCGACGAGCCGTCGGTGGGGCTGCACCAGCGCGACAACCGCAAGCTCCTCGAGACGCTCCGGGCCATCCGCGACCGCGGCAACACCGTCGTCGTGGTGGAGCACGACGAGGAGACGATCCGGGCCGCGGACTGGGTGGTGGATCTCGGGGAGGGCGCGGGCCGCAACGGCGGCCGCCTGATGTATCAGGGTCCTCCGGGCAATCTCGACGGGAGCCTCACCGGGCGGTACCTGCGCGGGGACCTGCGCATCGAGGTCCCGGCGGAGCGGCGTTCCCCGAAGGGCAAGCTGCGCGTCCTCGGGGCGCGCGAGCACAACCTGCGCGACATCGACGTCGACATCCCCCTCGGCGTCTTCACCGCCGTCACCGGCGTCAGCGGCGCCGGCAAATCCACGCTCGTCGACGACATCCTCCAGCGTGCCTTGGGCCGCCGGCTCTACGGCGCCGCGCCCGAGCCGGGACGCCACCGCGCGCTCGAAGGCGCGGAGGCCATCGACAAGGTCATCGCGATCGACCAGAGCCCCATCGGCCGCACGCCCCGCTCCAACCCCGCCACCTACACGGGCGCCTTCACCTTCATCCGCGAGATGTTCAGCCTCGTGCCCGAGGCGCGGGCCCGCGGCTACAAGCCGGGCCGGTTCTCGTTCAACGTGAAGGGGGGCCGCTGCGAAGCGTGCCAGGGCGACGGCGTACGCGCCATCGGCATGCACTTCCTGCCCGACGTCTACGTCGCGTGCGACGCGTGCCGCGGCCGGCGCTACAACCGGGAGACGCTGGAGATCCTGTACCACGGGCGGACCGTGGCCGACGTGCTCGACATGACCGTGGCCGAAGCCCAGCCCGTCCTCTCCGCCCACCCGCGGCTGAACCGCCTCCTCCTCACCCTGATCGACGTCGGCCTCGGCTACATCCGCCTCGGCCAGAGCGCGGCCACGCTCTCCGGCGGCGAGGCGCAGCGGGTGAAGCTCGCCCGGGAGCTGGGGCGGCGGGAGACCGGCCGGACCCTCTACATCCTCGACGAGCCGACCACGGGCCTGCACTTCGACGACATCCGCAAGCTGCTCCACGTGCTGGGCCGGCTGGTGGAGGCCGGCAACACCGTCCTCGTCATCGAGCACAACCTCGACGTCATCAAGACCGCCGACCACGTCATCGACATGGGCCCCGAGGCGGGACCCGGGGGCGGGTCGGTGGTGGCCGCGGGCACCCCCGAACGGGTGGCCGCCTGCGCGGAGAGCCACACCGGCCGGTACCTGCGCGAGATGCTCGAGCGCGGACGGCGCGGGTGACCGCCGGGGAACCCTCGGGCCGCGCTTGATGGAAGACCCCCTTCTTTCCTGGCGGCCCGAGTTCCCCATCCTCGAGCGCACCACGTACCTCGTGAGCCACTCGCTGGGCGCGATGCCGCGCGCGGTCGGGAAGCGGCTCGAGGAGTACACCGACACCTGGTCCTCCCGCGGGGTGCGGGCCTGGGCCGAGGGCTGGTGGCGCATGCCGATCACGGTCGGCGACGCCGTCGGGAGGATCATCGGCGCCCCGCCGGGCAGCGTGGTCATGCACCAGAACGTCTCGGTGTGCCAGGCCCTCGTGCTGTCGTGCTTCGTCTTCTCCTCCCGGCGCAACAAGATCGTCTACGAGGAGCTGAACTTCCCTTCGGTGATGTACGTGTACGAGGCCCACCGCGCGCTGGGGGCCGAGGTCGTGACCGTTCCCAGCGACGACGGGATCAGCGTGCCGCTCGAGCGCTTCCTCGCCGCCATCGACGAGCGCACGCTGCTCGTGCCGCTGTCCCACGTGGTCTTCAAGAGCGCTTTCATCCAGGACGTGCCCGCGATCGTGCGCCGCGCGCACGAGGTCGGGGCCCTCGTGGTGGCCGACCTCTATCAGTCGGCGGGCACGGTGCCAGTGGACGTGGCGGCCTGGGACGTCGACTTCGCCACCGGAGGTTCGGTGAAGTGGCTCTGCGGCGGGCCCGGCGCCGGCTACCTGTACGTCGCCCCCCGGCTGCGCAACCAGCTCGCGCCGCGGCTCACGGGGTGGATGGCCCATCGGGCGCCCTTTGCCTTCGAGCCGGGGGCGATCGAGTACGCGGACGACGCGACGCGCTTCCTTCACGGCACGCCCGCCGTGCCCGCCCTTTACGCCGCGCAGGCGGGGTATGAGATCGTGGCCGCGGCGGGGGTGGAGGCCATCCGCGCCAAGTCGATGCGGCAGGTCCAGATGCTCGTCGACCTGGCCCGGGAGCGCGGCTTCCGTCCCCATGTGCCCGAGCGTCCGGAGCAGCGGGGGGGGATGGTGATCCTCGACGTTCCCCACGGCCAGGCGGTGACGCGGGAGCTGCTGCGCCGCGAGGTGATCGTGGACTTCCGGCCGGGAGCCGGGATCCGCTTCTCACCGCACTTCTACTCGACCGACGCGGAGATTTCGCGGGCCCTCGACGAGACGCGCCGGATCCTCGATTCGGGGGCCTACCAAGCGCACGAGGCGATGGGTGGGACCGGCTTTTGAAGCCGGCTGTGGTCACGAAACCACGGCGTGGCTACAGAACGCGTGGCGCATGGCCACACCGGTGAAATAGACCCTTACAGATCAATTAGTTGCGGGTGCTAGCGGCTGGTATATGGCTTGCAGCCCCAGGCGCGAGTTTTAATGCCCTATCGAAGGACGCTGCGGAGAGCTGTGGGTTGCACGGGGATCGGCCTCCACTCCGGCAAGCCCGTCCGCCTCGAGCTGAAGCCGGCCCCGGCGGAGCACGGCATCCGATTCCTCCGCACCGACGTCGGCGTCGAGATTCCAGCCTCGATCGAGTACCTGGCCCGGCTCGACCATGCGACGACCCTCAGCCGCAACGGCGTCTCGGTGGACACGGTGGAGCACCTGCTGTCGGCCCTGCACGGCCTCGGCGTCGACGACGCCCTCGTGGAGGTCGACGGGCCGGAGGTGCCGATCCTGGACGGGAGCGGTGCCCCCTTCGTCATCCTCATCCACGAGGCCGGCCTCAAGCCCTTGGCCGTCAACCGCCGCTACCTGAAGATTCTGAAGCCGGTGGACGTGGTGCGGGGCGCGAAATCCATCCGCATCTCCCCCGCGGACCATTTCCGCGTCAGCTACGTGATCGGCTTCGACCACCCGCTCCTCCGCCACCAGGCGGCTTCGTTCCGTGTCGCCGCCGACACGTTCGCGGAGGACATCGCGCCCGCCCGCACGTTCGGGTTCCTGCGCGAAGTGGAGACGCTGCGAAGGAGCGGGCTCGCCCTCGGGGGCAGCCTCGACAACGCGGTGGTGATCGGAGAGACCGGCGTCCTCAACAACCGCCTGCGGTTCAAGGACGAGTTCGTCCGGCACAAGATCCTCGACGCCATCGGCGACCTGTCCCTGCTCGGCCATCCGGTGGTCGGCCACCTGGAGGCGACGCGCGCCGGCCACGCGCTCCACGCCGCGCTCTGCCAGCGGCTCTGGGAGAGCCCCGACGCGTGGACGGTGGTCACCCATCCCGAGCTGCCGGTGATGGGGCTGCCCTCGTTGCCGTTGGCCGCGCCCTCGCCCCGCCTCGCGCTGTCCTGACGCGCTACTTCGTTTCGGGGGACTTCGTCTCGGGGGGGGCGACCGTCGCTTCCAGCTTCAGCTCGTACAGTCCCTTGGCGGGGTCGTTCGACTTGACGAGGACACTCTTCTGCAGCTTCCCCGAGCTCGTGCGCGTCTGCAGGGAGACGAGCAGGCGCGTGCTCGCCCCGGGCTTCACCACCTTGCTGTAGCCCTCGGCCACCGTGCAGCCGCACGACGTGGTCACGCTGTCGAGCAACAGGTCGGCGTCGCCGAGATTGCGGATGGAGAACTCCTTCTGCAGCGTCTTGTTCTGGACCGCCTTGCCGAAGTCGAACGACGGCGGCTCCACCGCGATGCGGGGACCGCCGGCGGCCGGCTTGGCCCCCTCGGGCTTGACGTCGTCCGCCCCCGCGGACAGGGCGCCACCGGCCACCATCACGGCCATCAGCACGAAGGCTCTCCTCACAGCGCCCTCCCGGCGGTGCGCCCCCGCCCCTTCTTCTTCCCGGCGGTGAGCTTCCGCATGTATGCGTCGAGCATCTCGTTCTCGTACGTGACCGAGTTCAGGAACAGGCTCTCGACCAGGTACCGCTTGCGCTCCTCCTCGGTCATCTGGTCCACCAGCCCCTGGATCTCCTTCATCATATCGTCGAAGGACACCCGCAGCTCGTGCTTGAGCGTCACCTCGCGGTACAGGGCCTCGAGCACGCCCAGCAGGTCTCCGTCGAGGGACAGCTCGTAGCCGGAGGTCAGGCGGACCTTACGCATCGCCTTGCCCCTTCGCCTTGCGCGCGCCGAACGCCTCCACCGCCGCCGCCTCCTCGCGATGGATGTCCATGATCTTGTGCACGCCGGTCATGGACAGCATGGTCTCCACGCGGGGCTGCAGCCCGGAGAGCTTGAGCACCCCCCCGCGGTCCTGCAGCAGCCGCCGCACGTCCATGAGGCAGCCGATCGAGGCGCTATCGATGTAGCCCACCGCCGCGAGGTCGATGACGACCTTGCGGGCGCCTCCCTCCACGAGCTGCCGCACCTCGGCGAAGAAGGGGGCGAGGTTCGGGTAGGTGAGCTTGGGCTCCTTCACGCGGACGATCTTCACGTCGCCGCTGTCCGCCACCGCCAGCTGCATCACTTCACCTCCGGGCCTGGAGCCGCGCCGGGCCCCCCGCGCTTCTCCGACTGCGTCCCGGCTGCTGGGCGCGCAGCAGCAGCCGGGCGAGCTCCTCCCGTCCCCGGTTGATCCGGCTCTTCACCGTGCCCTCGGGCAGGTGGAGCTGGTCGGCCATCTCCTGGTAGCTGAGGCCCTGCAGGTCGCGGAGCACGACCGCCTCCCGCAGCTTCGCGGGCAGGGACTCGAGGCCGCGGCGCAGGAAGCTCCGCCGATCGCGATCCTCCAGGGCCCGATGGGGGTTGCTGCCCGGCGACGCGGGCGCGAGGTCGAAGGCCACGAGGTCCTCGACCAGCACCTCCCGCTCGCGCTTGCTGGCCCGGTAGTGGTCGATGCAGTAGTTGCGGGCCACGCTGCTGAGCCAGGTCGAGAAGTCGGCGTCACGGTTGAACTTGTCGAGGCTGCGGAAGAGCTTGATGAAGACGTCCTGGGTGAGGTCCTCCGCCTCGTCGTGCTTGCCCGTGAACTTGTAGGCGATGTGGAAGACCTTGCGCCAGTAGCGGACGACGATTCCGTCCCACGCGGCGTTGTCCTTCCGCAGGCACCGCTCGATGAGCTCGGCGTCGGGGACCGGCCGGAGGGCGTCGTCCATGTCACACGGCGAAGCTCGATGTTAGAAGGTCGCCGGGCCTGAAGCAAATATCTGCTAACGGAGCTCGGGACGTCCCGCCGCGGTCCATGCCGAGTACCAGTAGCTGCCCACGTCGCCCGCGGCCTCGCTCAGGCGGTCGCGGAGGATGCGGCCCGCCCGCTGCTCGAGCATCTCGTAATAGAGCTCGGTGTAGCCGCCCTGCCCGCGGTGGGCGAGGTCCTCCTGATAGAGCAGGTTGTCGAGCCACACGTAGGTGTCGTTGATCATCGCGAACACGTAGTCGCGCGGGTTGTCGAGGTAGCGGGCGGTCTCGGGGTCGAGCTTGAGCCGGTTCTGCATCGCCTCGGGCAGCCGCGTGCTGAAGCGCACCCACAGGCCGTGCTGCTCGGTCTTCTGCCCGTCGGCGTTGTCGGTGAGGGCGAGGGGGTTGTGGAGGTCGGCCACGAAGCCGGCGAGCTGGTCCGACTCCGCCAGGATGCGGTTCTTGTCGTTCGCCTTGAACGCGTCGACGAGGCGCTGGTAGCTCTGCTCGATGAGCCAGGGCAGGCGCCCGGCCTTCTCCCCCGCCTCGCCGAACTTCGCCTTCATGTCCGCTTCGGTATGCGGCATGTCGGCGAACGGGAAGGACATGAGCCGGTCGGCCGCGAAGCGGCGGTCCACTCCTTCCTCCGGCACCACGGCCTCCGGGGAGAGCGAGGGCATCTCCAGCCGGTGGTTCTTGTAGAACGGCTTCAGTCCCTTGGGGAGGGTGTCGATGGCGTGGGCGTTCACGGCCTGGTGGGCGATGGGTCCCCAGGCGCGGGCCGGGCCCCCCGCGAGCATGATCGCGGCGGCCAGGGCCGCCACCCGGAGAAGCTTCAGGGGCTGGGACATGGAAATTGGGTTCCTCCTCAGACGACCCGGGCGGCGGTCAGCACGCGCACCTCGGCCGCGCCCGCGGCCGCCAGCACACGGGCGCACGCCATCGCCGTGGCGCCGGTCGTGAAGACGTCGTCCACGAGCACCGCCACCCGTCCCGCCACCCGTCCCTTGCCGCGGGCGGCGAACGCGCCGGCGACGTTGGTGCGGCGGGCGGCGCCGGACAGGCCGGTCTGGGCCGCGGTGTCCTTGCGGCGCACGAGCACCTCGGCCACGGTGAGGCCGGAGCGCCGGCCCAGCTCGGCGGCGAGCAGCTCGGCCTGGTTGAAGCCGCGCTCGCGCCGGCGCCGGGGATGCAGCGGCACGGGCACGAGGACGGCGCCGGCGTCGAGGAGGCTCCGCACGTCCTCCCGCCTCAGCATCGCCTCGGCCAGTCGCGCCGCCACCCGCCGCCGGCCGCGATACTTCAGCTCGTGGAGGGCCGTGCGCAGCGGGCCCTCGAAGGGCCCCAGGCTGGCCCCGGCGCGGAAGGGGGTGAGCCCTCGCCGACACCTCGGGCAGCCGGCTTTCGCTCGGACGGCGCCGGGCAGCGGCAGCCCGCATGGGCAGGCGGGAATGACGTGGACGGGCAGGGCGGCCCAGCACGCCTCGCAAAGCGGTCCGCGGGTCGGCGAGGTCAGCTCGGCCGCGCAAGCGGGGCAGCGCGAGGGGAAGACGACGGCCAGCAGGGGATCGAAGAGCCCCTTGCGGGCCAGGGAGGCCAGGTTCACAGGAGGCCCTGCTCCTGCTTCTCCTGACAGGAGATGCACCGCTTGGCCCACGGCACCGCCTCCAGGCGCTTGCGGTCCATCTCGTCCTCGCACACGACGCAGACGCCGAAGCGCCGGTCGTCGATGCGGACGAGCGCCTCGTCGACCAGCTGCAACATGTCGCGCTCGTTGTTGGACAGGCTGAAGAGGAACTCCTTGGTGTAGGAGTTCGACGCCTTGTCAGCGATGTCCTGCGCGCCTTCCTCGTCGGCCTCCTTGCCGTAGGTCTTGTTCTTCTCGTACGCCTCCAGGATCTCCTTCTTCTTCTGGACCAGCTTCTCCCGGAAGAGCTTCAACTTCTTGTTTTCCATGTTCTCTTTCTCTCAGGGAATCCCGTACCGCCGGCGCTTCTCCCACAGGGCCTTGCGGCTGATGCCGAGGATGGCCGCGGCCTTGGTCTGGCTGCCCGAGACCTGCTCGAGCACGTAGCGGATGTACGACGCTTCGACCTCCCGCAGCGAAGGCCGCTGCTCGCGGCCGGCCCACAGCGTCGCCGGCTGCTCCCGCACCTGCGGCGGGAGCGCCGCCGGCTCGATCAGCTCGCCCGGGCCCGGGCTGTACAGGGCCGAGCGCTCGACCGCTCCGCGCAGCTCGCGGACGTTGCCCGGCCACGGGTAGCCCTTGAGCGCGATCATCGCCTCCTCCGCGAAGCCGCGCGCCTGGGTCGAATGGCGCTCGCGCTCGCGCGCGAGGAACGCCTCCGCGAGCGGCCGGATGTCCTGCGGCCTCTCGCGCAGCGGGGGCAGCGTGAGGGGAACGACGCTGAGGCGGTGGTAGAGGTCGTCGCGGAACGTACCCGCGGTGACCGCCTTCCGGAGGTCGAGGCGGGAGGCGGACACGAAGCGCACCTCCACCTCGAGGGTCCGCGTGCCGCCCAGGCGCTCGAAGCGCTTCTCTTCCACGACGCGCAGCAGCTTGGCCTGGAGGGCGAGGGTCAGGTCCTCGATCTGATCGAAGAACAGGGTGCCCCCCGCGGCGAGCTCGATCTTGCCCGCCTTGGCCTGCCGCGCGTCGGTGAACGCTCCGCGCTCGTGGCCGAACAGCTCCGACTCGAGCAGGTCTTCCGGGATCGACGGACAGTGGACCTTGATGAACGGGCCGTCCCGACGAGCGCCCTTGTAGTGCAGCCAGTGGGCGAGGAGGTCCTTGCCGGTGCCGCTCTCCCCCTGGATGAGGACCGGGCTCTTGGCCTCGGCCAGCCGGACCGCGACCTGGAGCAGCTCCCGCATGGCCGGCGACTCGGCGATGACGCCGGAGAGCGCCTCGTGGACGACCGCGCTCATCCCGCCACCTCGCGGCGCTCGGCCCCGCCCCACAGACGCTCGAGGTCGTAGAAGGCGCGCGTGCGCTCGGTGAAGACGTGAACGACGAAATCCGCGTAGTCGAGGAGGATCCACTCCTGGCGCGGGTAGCCCTCCACGTGGTTCGGCCGCAATCCCGCGTCGCGCATCGTCTCCAGCACGGCGTCGGCGATGGCCAGGATCTGCTTCTGGTTCGCGCCCGAGGCGAGGACGAAGTAATCGGTGAAGGCGACCGCCTTGCGCAGGTCGAGGATCACGACCTCACTCGCCTTCTTGCCGAGGGCAGCGCGGGCCGCGCGCTCGATGGCCACGTGCGCCTTCACCGGTAGAGTCCTCGCTTGGCGATGTAGTCGGCCACGGTTTCCGGCACCAGGTAGCGGATGCTGAGGCCCTCCTTCACCCGCCGGCGGATGTCGGTGGCGGAGACGGCCAGGCCCGGGCCGGGCACGCGAACGTCTTCCGCTCGCTCTTCAATGCGGAGGGGACTCTCCGGTTGCCCCCGGCCCCCCGTCGGCGGCTGGCCATGGCCGCCGTCTTCGCGGCCGTCCTCCGGCCGCGTCACGACGGCCACCGTGCACATCCGGAGGATGCGGTCGTGATCCTTCCACGTCGGGAGCTCCGGGAACGTATCGCTGCCGACGATGAGCACGACCGCGTCGCCGGGGCGCTCGTCGCGCAGCCGGGCGATGGTGTCCACCGTGTAGCTCGGTCCCTCGCGCCGCAGCTCGAGGTCATCGGCCACGAAGAGCGGGTTCAGCGCGGTGGCCAGCGCGACCATGGCGTAGCGGTCGCGCGCCGAGCTGGCGGGGGCCGTGCGGTGCGGCGGGACCTGGGCGGGCAGGAAGCGGACCTCGTCGAGGCCGAGTCCCTCGCGGGCGTTCTCCGCCGCGCGCAGGTGGCCGAGATGGATGGGATCGAAGGTGCCGCCCATGATGCCCACCCTCAAGGATGAGTCTCGAGCGCGCGGACGGCCGCCTCGCGCACCAGGCGGGCGAGCGAGCGCCTCAGCTCGGCGAGCCCTTCGCCGGTGACCGCGGAGACGGGCCGGACCTCCAGGCCGAGCCGCCGCGCCTCCTCCTCCAGCGCCGCCAGCGGATCGGGCTCGCTCACCACGTCCCGCTTGGTGGCGACCACGATCTGCGGGCGCTCGAGGAGCGCGGCGTCCCAGTGCCGTACCTCTTCGCGAACCGCGCGGAGGTCGGAGACGGGGTCGCGACCGCTCGTCCCCGAGACGTCGACCACGTGCACGAGCGCCCGCGTGCGCTCCACGTGCCGGAGGAACTGCAGGCCGAGCCCCGAGCCGTCGTGGGCGCCTTCGATGATGCCGGGGATGTCGGCGACCACGAAGCCGTCGCCGTCGGTCTCCACGACGCCGAGCACCGGGGAGAGCGTCGTGAAGGGATAGTCGCCGATCTTGGGCCGCGCCGCCGAGAGGCGCGAGAGCAGCGTCGACTTGCCCGCGTTGGGGAAGCCGAGCAGCCCCACGTCGGCGATGAGGCGCAGGTCCAACCGCAGCCATCGCTCCTCGCCCTCCCCGCCGGGCTCGGCCTCGCGGGGCGCGCGGTTGCGATTGGAGAGGAAGGCCTGGTTGCCCTTCCCCCCCCGCCCGCCGTGGACGAGGAGGAGCCGTTCGCCATCGGTCAACACCTCGCCCAGCTTCTCCCCGGTGGGCTCGTCGGAGGCCATCGTGCCGGGAGGAACCGAGATGAGGATGTCGGCACCGCGGGCGCCCGTGCGGTTGGACGGCCCGCCGTGCTCGCCGCGTTCGGCGCGGTATTCGGTGTGGTAGCGCAGGGGCAGGAGCGTGTTCTGGTGGGACACGGCGTGCAGGAAGACGCTGCCGCCGTCGCCGCCGTTACCCCCGTCGGGGCCGCCCCGGGGAACGTAAGGCTCCCGTCGGAAGCTCACGCAGCCGCGGCCCCCGTTTCCCCCCTTGACGAAGATCTTGACCCGATCGACGAACATCGCTGAACCGATTCCGGCCCCCCGCCCTCGCGGACGGTGGCCGCGGCGCTCCCTACGGTGCCGCGGGGACGACGCTCACGCGCAGACCGCGCGCGCCGTGGTCCTCGAACCGGACGACACCCCCGGCCCGGGCGAAGAGGGTGTGGTCCTTGCCCACCCCGACGTTCTTCCCGGCCTTCCACTTCGTGCCGTGCTGGCGGACCAGGATGGTGCCGCCCTTGACCCGCTCGCCGCCGAAGCGCTTGACGCCGAGGCGCTGAGCATTGCTGTCCCGTCCGTTCCGGCTCGAACCCTGTCCCTTCTTGTGCGCCATGCGCCAACCTCACAAAAACATTGGAGCGGCGCCGGGGGACCCCGGGGCCGCTCGGGCCGTCGCCTTGTTTGTCCCCGGCTCAGAGCTCGATGGCGTCGATCCTCAGGGCGGTGTAGGCCTGCCGATGACCCTTCGTGCGGCGGTAATGCTTCCGCTTCTTGTACTTGAAGATGCGGATCTTGCGGTCGCGTCCCTCACCGACGACGGTGCCGACGACCAGGGCCTTGTCGACGAGGGGCGAGCCGAGCCTGGCCTCTCCCTTCTCGCCGCCTCCCTCGCTGACGAAGAGCACCTCACCCAAGGTGACCTTCTCTCCGACGGCGGCGGAGAGGCTCTCGAGGTAGATCGTGTCGCCCTTCTCCACCCGGTATTGCTTGCCGCCGGCCCTGACGATCGCGTACACCGCAGCCTCCTTCAGCCGACTCCGCCAGAACACAAGACGGTAGCACGCCCCCGCCGCTGGCGTCAATCACGGCGAAACAGCGGCCGCAAGCCCTTTCCACGCAGAGGCCGCAGAGATTACGCAGAGGCCGCAGAGAACGGATCTTGGATCCTTCTTTTCTTACTCTGCGGTCTCTGCGGTCTCTGCGTTGTAGCGTAACGCTAAAAGTCAAAGCCGACCCAGAAGTCGAAACGGGTCGGGGAGGCGACCTTCAGGTCGGTGAGCTTCGACCAGTCGAAATGCAGCGGATAACCGAGGAAGAAGAACTGCAGCCCGAAGCCGTACGAGGCGCGGCCGTCGATCAGGTGGTAGCCGCTCACCGCCTCGCCGAACAGCGGATCCTTGACGTACGAGATGCCCGGCTCGCTCGTGCCGAACGTATAGTTGTCGCCCTTGAAGTGCGCGCCGCCGATGCCGGCGTAGAGCGTGCCCCGCACGGGGCCCAGGATGCCGATGGGCGTCTTCATCAAGTCGATGAGGGGCAGGCGCAGCTCGGCGTTGGCGAAGAAACCCTTGTTCCCCACGATCGAGAGGTAGGGATAGCCGCGCAGCTCCATGTTGCCGCCGAAGTAGAAGTAGTCGGGGTTCGTCCCGCTGGAGAGGAAGCCGCGGACCCGGGTGGCGAACACCACGCTCTGTCCGAGCCGGATGTACTTGCGGACGTCGCCTTCCACGGTCCGCCGGGACAGGGAGCTGCCGACGCCGGGCGCGGCCATGAAGCTCAGCGAGAACGTGTGCCCGGTGAGCGGCCCGAACTCCCGGAAGCGCGTGGTCTCGCCCACGAGGGACACGGTGATGGGAACGATGCTCCCGTTGTTGAAGAAGAGCGGCACGCCGAGAAGGGCCGCCTGCTGCTGGGCCTGCTCCGCGGCCAGCGTGTTCGCGAAGCCCTCGCTCACGCGCAGGTAGCCCGCCGACACCTCGAGGCGGCGGAACTTGTCCAGGGGGTACTGCGCCAGCGCCAGCGCTCCCGAGTAGCGCTGGGTGGCGAAGGCGCCCTCGCGCCCGAAGCCCTGCTGCAAGCCGTAGGGCGAGGCGTAGAAGAAGCGCGTGTCGTCGAAGCCCGTGAGCCCCCAGTGCAGGCGTCCGGACAGGTTCAGGTAGGTGCCCTCGTAGCTGCGGAACTCGCGCAGGGACATCGCCGTGAAGAGGAAGTTCTGGTCCCCGAGGACGTCGGAGAGCGCGACCTGGCTTCCGCCGAAGAAGTCCCCGCCGGAGGTCACGCCGACGTTGAGCGGCGGCCGGCCCTCGAGGAACAGCTTCTCGAAGGTGTGCTTCTTCCGCTTGTTCTGGGGGACCACCTGGTGGACGACGTCGGGCTGGAAATCGACGATCGACTCGTCGGAGGCCACCTCGACTTCCTGGTCGACCTCCTTGAGCGGCTCGCCCGGCTCGATCGTCTGCAGCCGGTACTCGCCCTTGAAATAGCTGATGAAGGCGACCTTTTCCGGTCCCTTTCCCGTGAGGACCGCGGGGGCCATGTTGCCGCCGAGCACGTCGGTGAACTGCTTGACGACACCCGTGCGCAGGTCGAGGCTGCGCAGGTTGTAGATGTCGTCGTCCTCGGTGGAGGAGTAGTAGACGAGCTTGCCGTCGGGCGAGAAGGTGGGCGCGTTGTCGTCGAAGGTGCCGAAGGTCAGCTGCGTCTTCTTCGCGGGGTTGTCGAGGGGGAACACGTAGATCTTGTCGTGGCCGCTGATGCGTCGCGTGTAGATCACCGTCTTCCCGTCGGGCGAGATCTGGGGATCGGAATCGAAGAAGGAGTCCTGGGTCAGGTTCTTGTGGTCGCCGCTGTTCAAGTCGAGCAGGTAGATGTCCGAGACGCCGTCCTTGATGGCGGCGAGCAGGGCGTGGCGGTTGTCGGGAAGGAGGCAGGGCGCCTGCGCCTGGTCGAGGTCCAGCGGGATGCTCTTCAGGATCTTGCCCGTGAGCGGGGAGACGAGGAACAGGGTCCGGCGCTTCCCCTTGCGGGCGAAGAACGCGACCGCGTCCCCCTTCGGGTCGAAGCTGATCGAGCGCCCGGCCACGAACGTGTCGCCGTTGTAGGTGATGTTCTCGAACTTCTCCGTATAGCCCCGGGTGAGGTTCTCGATCACCGTCCCGTCCTTGGCCGAGAGCAGGATGAGGTCCAACTCCCCCTCCGCGCGGTTCCCGCTCAGGGCGGCCACCACTTCCCCGGAGGGGCTGGGGCTGAAGGCGAAGACCTGCGTGTAGCTCGATTTCTCCGAGTCGGGGGCGAGGTCCTTGCCGTAGTCGCTCGGCCGCTGCTTGTCCCGGAAGGGCTTGAAGCGCTCCTTCAGCCACTTCTCGAAGGCCTCGTCGAACTCCTCGGGCTTGATCCGGAAGGCCTGCTGGTAGATGTCCTCCATCGCGCCGCCGACGATGTTCTTGCGGAAGGTGTAGAGGAACTGGCGGATGCCTTCCTTGCCGTAGCGGGCCGCGATGTACTCGAAGGCGGCGTGGCCGAGGTTGTAGACGAGGCGCGGGTTGGGGCTGTCGCCGTACTCCTCGAAGCGCGACAGCTTGGGGATCTGGTCCGTGACGGCGGCGTCACGCACCGACATCAGATCGAGGTTGTCCCAGAGCCCGCGCTCGTAATCGGCGAGTCCCTCGTCCACCCACAGGGGCACCTGGCGGTGGACGAAGTTGCGCGGGATGAGGTCGAACTCGAAGACGTGGGTCAGCTCGTGGGTGATGAGGCCCTGCAGCCGATCGGGCGGCTCGTCGATGGGGACCACCATGCGGTCGCGCGACGGCTCCGTGAAGGCGGCCACGCCTTCGGGCACGAAGCCCCCGAAGAGGTTGGTCTGCT
>QHVJ01000480.1 GCA_003222275.1 Acidobacteriota bacterium
CGTCCGGCCGCCGGCCCCGCTCTCGACGTGAACGGCGCCTTCCTGGGTGGGGAGCCGCAGATCGATCGCGCCGGCCACCGCACGCGCCTGGAGCTTCGAAACGTGGGCACGCTCGTCCTCGGGCCGCACACCGTCCGGCTCGGAGGAGGCGTCCGCCGCGACGCCCTCACCGAGACGGACGCCTCCGGGTTTGGAGGCGCCTTCGAGTTCGCGAGCCTCCAGGACTTCGCCCGGCAGAGCCCATTCGTCTACCGGGTAAGCCAGGGCACGCCCCGCGTGTCCCTCGTCTCGTGGGAGGCCGAGGCTTTCGCGCAGGACGAGATCAAGCTCGGCAATCCCTTGCGGCTGATGATCGGGGCACGCTACGACCGGACCTCGGAGATCGGCGACCGCGACAACGTCGCTCCCCGGCTGGCCCTGGCCTATTCCCCGGGGTCGCAGAAGACGGTGTTCCGGGGCGGCTTCGGCGTCTTCTACGAGCGGCTCCCATCCTGGGTGAGCGTGCACCGGCTCCTCGATGACGGCGCGCGGGTCCGCAGCCTGGTCATGGCGCACCCCTCGTACCCGGATCCGTTCCTGGCGGGTGAGGCGAGCTTCGTGCCTCCCAGCGTGTTCCGCACCGCCGCCGATCTCCAGACGCCGTATGTGGTCCAGGCGAGCGCGGCCTGGGAGCGCCGGCTCGGCCGGTGGACGTTCATGACGGTCGAGTACTCCTTCTTGCGGGGCTTTCATCTGTTTCGACTCCGGGACGTCAACGCTCCGCTTCCGGGCACGGCGCTTCGTCCCGACCCCTCCCTCCGGAACGTGCTGGAGATCGGTTCCGACGGCATGATGCGCAGCCACGCCGTCACGTTCACCTATCGCGGCCACGTCGGCCGACGCTTCAAGGCCACCGCGCAGTACACGCTCGCCCGTACGCGCAACGACGTGCCCGGGGCGGGGGCCGATCTGGGCTCCGATTCCTCCCTCCGCCTCCCGGCCGACAACTACGACCTGGCGAACGAGTACGGCCGTGCCGACTTCGACCGCCGGCATACCGTGAACCTCGCGGGCCTGCTCGATCTGCCGTTTCGCATGCAGCTCGGGGCACTGCTGAAGTACAAGAGCGCCGCGCCCTTCGAGATCACCACCGGACGCGACGACAACGGCGACACCTATGCCAACGACCGGCCGCCGGGCGTGCCGCGCAACGCAGGCGACGGTGCTCCCTTCGCCCAACTCGACCTGCGTCTCACGAAGGACATCCCGACGGCCAGCCCCTTCCCGGGAGAGAAGCGGAGGCAGGGCCGGATCCAGTTGGTCCTCGACGCCTTCAACCTGCTGAACCAGGTGAACTATGGGCCGTACGTCGGTGTCATGACGTCGCCCTTTTTCGGGCGGGCGGTGGTGGCGAGGGACCCGCGGAGCTTCCAGTTCGCGGTGAGGTACGGCTTCTGAGGTGACGGCACACCGGTGATCGCGATCCCGGAGGGCTCCCGATGAACGTGGCGGTGGTGGGTACGGGGTACGTTGGGCTCGTCGTGGGCGCGTGCCTGGCCGAGACCGGCAACCAGGTCGCCTGTGCCGACGTGGACGAGGCGAAGATCGCGGCGCTGCGGCAGAGCCTGATGCCGATCCACGAGCCGGGCCTGGAGCCGCTGGTGTCACACAACCAGCGCCAGGGGCGGCTCCGTTTCACCACTGATGTCGCCGAGGCGGTGCGCGCATCCGACATCGTGTTCATCGCCGTCGGCACGCCTCCGGACGAGGACGGGTCCGCGGACCTTCAGCACGTCCTCGCCGTCGCCCGCACGATCGGGCAGAACATGGACCGCCCCAAGATCGTGATCACCAAGAGCACGGTCCCGGTGGGGACCGCGGAGCGCGTCCGGGCCGAGATCGTCAAGCACACGAGCACGCCGTTCCACGTCTGCTCCAACCCCGAGTTCCTGAAGGAGGGCGCGGCGGTCGAGGACTTCATGAAGCCCGACCGCGTCGTGGTGGGCGTGGACTCGGACGAGGCCGCCAAGGTCGTCGCGGAGCTGTACGCGCCGTTCCTGCGCACGGGCAATCCGCTGATCTTCATGGACATCCCTTCCGCCGAGATCACGAAGTACGCCGCCAACGCGATGCTCGCGACGCGGATCTCCTTCATGAACCAGATCGCTCGGCTCTGCGAGGCCGTGGGCGCGGACGTGAGCCTGGTTCGGCGCGGCATCGGGACCGATCGCCGCGTCGGCCCGGCGTTCCTCTTTCCGGGTCCGGGCTACGGCGGCTCCTGCTTCCCGAAGGACGTCAAGGCGCTGATCCGGACGGCGGAGGACCGCGGGGTCTCGCTCGACATCCTCCGCGCCGTGGAAGCGGCGAACGACTGCCAGAAGCGCGTCCTGTTCGAGAAGCTGCGCCGCCACTTCGACGGCAGGCTGCGCGGCCGAACCCTGGCCGTCTGGGGGCTCGCGTTCAAGGCGGACACGGACGACGTCCGCGAGAGCCCGGCGCTGGCCCTCATCGAAGCGCTGCTGGAAGCGGGGGCCGCGGTCCGGGTCCACGATCCGGCCGCGGCCGCCACTGCGCGCCGCTACCTCGACGGCCGGGTCGAGTGCGCGGAGCACGCGTACGGGGCGCTGGAGGGGGCCGAGGCCCTCGCCGTCGTCACCGAGTGGCGCGAGTACCGCAGCCCGGACTTCCACCAGATCAAGCGGCTGCTCAGCCGTCCCCTCATCGTGGATGGCCGGAACCTGTACGATCCGGAGAAGCTCGCCCGCCTGGGCTTCACCTACGACAGCATCGGCCGGAGTCTGGCATGCGCATCCTGGTGACAGGCGCCGCCGGCTTCCTCGGCTCCCACCTGTGTGACCGGCTCCTCGCCTCGGAGGCGGCGGTGGTCGGCATGGACAACTGCGTCACGGGAAGCCTCGCAAACGTGGCCCACCTCGAGCACCACCCCCGCTGGCAGTTCGTCCGCCACGACGTGAGCGCCTACATCGACGTGGAGGGTCCGCTCCACGGCGTGTTCCATTTCGCGAGCCCCGCGAGCCCCGTGGACTACCTGGAGCTGCCGATCCAGACGCTGAAGGTGGGCTCGCTCGGCACGCACAAGGCGCTGGGCCTCGCCCGCGCCAAGGGCGCACGGTTCCTCCTGGCCTCGACCTCCGAGGTCTACGGGGACCCCTTGGTCCACCCGCAGCCCGAGAGCTACTGGGGCAACGTGAACCCGGTCGGCCCGCGCGGCGTGTACGACGAGGCGAAGCGCTTCGCCGAGGCCATGACCATGGCCTACCACCGTTACCACGGGCTCGACACGCGGATCGTGCGAGTCTTCAACACGTACGGGCCCCGCATGCGGCCGAACGACGGACGCGTGGTGTCGAACTTCATCGTCCAGGCGCTGCGCGGAGAGCCGCTCACGGTGTACGGCGACGGCGCTCAGACCCGGTCCTTCTGCTACGTGGACGACCTCATCGAGGGAATCCTCCGTCTCTTCCACTGCGGGACCGCGGAGCCCACCAACGTCGGCAACCCGCACGAGTTCACGGTCAGGCAGCTTGCCGAGCGCGTGCTCGCCCTGACGGGAAGCAGGAGCGGGATCGAGCATTGCCCCCTGCCGAC
>QHVJ01000481.1 GCA_003222275.1 Acidobacteriota bacterium
GATGGGGTCGAGGTTCGCCGCTTTGTGCGCGGGGTAGTAGCCGAAGAAGATCCCGACCGCGCCCGCGAACGCGAAGGCCACCAGGATGGAAGCGGATGTGATCGACGTGGGCCAGCCGAGCCGCCAGGTCATGACCTGGGAGACGATCACGCCGAGCGCGATGCCCATGACTCCCCCGACCACGGAAAGACTCACCGCCTCGGCCAGGAACTGCCGGAGGATGTCCCGCGTGCGGGCCCCGACGGCCATGCGGAGACCGATCTCCCGCGTCCGCTCGGTGACCGAGACGAGCATGATGTTCATGATGCCGATGCCGCCGACGAGCAGGCTGACCGAGGCGACGCTCATGAGCAGCCCGGTCATGGTGTTGGCCATCTGCACGCGCGTGGCCGCCATCTCCTCGACGGTCCGCACCGTGAAGTCGTCCTCGTCCGGGTTCGTGATGCGGTGGCGCTGGCGCATGAGGCGCGTGATCTGCACCGCCACCGGCTCGACCTGGTCGCTGTTGGCCGCCGACACGTACACCTGCTGGATGTAGGTGATGCCGAGCAGCTTCTTCTGGATGGTGGTGTACGGGGCGATGATGACGTCGTCCTGGTCCTGTCCGAACTGGCCCTGGCCCTTCGGGGCGAGCACGCCCAGGACGCGGAACGGCAGGTTCTTGACCCGGATCACCTGGTCCACGGGGTCCTGGTCCGGGAAGATGTTGCGGACCACGGTATCCCCCAGCAAGCAGACCTTCTCCGCCACCAGGACGTCGCGGGCCGTGAAGTTCTCTCCCGAAGCGAGGGACCAGTTCCGGATGGCGAGGTAGTCCTCGTTTCCACCCTCGACCGACGTGTTCCAGTTCTGGTCGGCGGCAATGACCTGCGCCCTCCCGCGGACCATCGGGCTCACGCGAGTGACTACGGGAAGCTCGGCGATCGCCTTCGCGTCGTCCAGGGTCAGCGTGGTCACCGTACCCGCTCCCCCGCGCACCGCGCCCCCGCCGGGCCGGCCGAAGCTGCCCGAGGAGACGAAGATCACGTTGGTGCCCTGGCTCTGGATCTGCTGGTCGATGGAGGCCCGCGCGCCCGAGCCGAGGGCGATCATGGCGATGACCGACGCGACCCCGATGATCACGCCCAGCATCGTCAGGCCGGAGCGGATCTTGTTCCGGCGGATGGCCTTGATGGCGATGCGCAGGACGTTCTGGATCCTCACGCGCTCACCTCCTCCTCGAGTGCGGGGAGCGCGGCGAACTCGGCGGCCGCGTCGCGCCGCGTGTCGACCGGCTCGTCGGAGACGACCCGGCCGTCGCGGAAGGTGATGACGCGGTGGCCGTACTCCGCGATGTCGTGCTCGTGCGTGATGAGGATGATCGTGATGCCCTTGTCCCCATTGAGGCGCTGGAGGATCTCCATGATCTCCACGCTCGTGCGGCTGTCGAGGTTGCCGGTCGGCTCGTCGGCGAGGAGGATCTCGGGATCGTTGACGAGCGCGCGCGCGATGGCCACCCGCTGCTGCTGGCCGCCGGAGAGCTGGTTCGGCGTGTGGTGGGCCCGCTCACCCAGGCCCACCGCCTGCAGCAGCCCGAGCGCCTTGCGGTCGCGCTCCGCGGCCGAGAGGGGCTGGCCGCTGTAGAGCAGCGGCAGCTCCACGTTCTCGAGGGCGCTCGTGCGCGGGAGCAGGTTGAAGTTCTGGAACACGAAGCCGATCTTCCGGTTGCGCAGCACCGCCCGGCGGTCGCGGTCGAAGCCCGAGACGTCCTCGCCCTCCAGGAAATACTGGCCGCCGCTCGGCCGATCGAGCAGGCCCACGATGTTCATGAAGGTGGACTTTCCGCTTCCGGAGGCGCCCACGACGGTCACGAACGTGCCCCCCGCGATCTCGACGTCCACGCCGCGCAATGCGTGGACCGTAACGTCGCCGAGCACGTAGCTCTTGCGCAGCCCCGTGATCTGGATGAGGGGCTCCCGGCGGGACGCGGGCTCGGTGGTCATGAGCGCGGCCTCAGCGCTGGCGGCGCTGGAACTGCGGGTTGAACGGGTTGGTCGATGGCGAGCCGCTCGGGCGCGCCCCGGCGGGACGCGCCGTGCCCTCCCCCTCGATGCCCACGACGACACGGGCGCCTTCGGTGAGACCGTCCTTCACCTCGACGAACTGGCCGTCGGAGACGCCGGTGTGGACCCGCACCGGCTCGGGCTGGCCTTTGTCGTTCAGGACGAAGACGAGCGCGGTCCGCCCGCTGTCGCCCTCGGCGCCGCCGGCCGCCGCTCCGGAGGCGCCGCCGGAATCCGCGCGCCGGCCGCTCCACCCTCCGGCCCGTCCGCCGGCGCGAGTTCCGCCGGGTCCCGCCCCCGCGGCCGTTGCCGCCGGTCCGGGTGCCGCCGCCGCCCGCGGGCCGGTGCTGCCGCCGGTCCCGCCGGCCGCGCCGGCGGAGCGGCCACGACTGCCGCCATCGAAGCCCTCGGGGCGGAATCGCAGCGCCGCCGCCGGGATGCGGAGGGCGTTCTGGCTCTTGCGCACGATCACGGATACCGTGGCCGTCATGCCGGGCATCAGCCGGCCGTCGTCGTTGTCGACGCTGATGATCGTGTTGTACGTGACGACGTTCTGGACGGTGGTGGGCTGCAGGCGCACCTGCGTGACCCGGCCGTGGAACGTCCGGTCCGGGTACGCATCGACCCGGAACGTCACCTCCTGGCCCGTCCGCACGCGTCCGATGTCGGCCTCGTCGACCGACGCGTTGACCTCCATGTGCTTCAGGTCGTTCGCGATCACGAACAGCACCGGCGCCTGGAACGAAGCCGCCACCGTCTGGCCCACGTCCACGCTGCGGGCGATCACGACGCCGTCGATGGGAGCGGCGATGACCGTGTGGTCGAGGTCGACCTTCGCCTGATTGACGTTGGCCTGGGCCTGGCTCACCGCCGCCTGGTTGGCCTTGACCTGCGCCACCGCCTGGTCGTAGTTGGCCTGGGCGGTGTCGAAATCGCTCTGAGGCAGGAGCTTCTCGGCCGCCAGCGCCTTGGCCTGCTCGAGCTTGCGGCGTGCATCGTCCACCGCCGCCCGCGAGCGGTCCACGTTGGCCCGGGCGGCCACCAGGGCGGCCTGAGCCTGGCCGAGACGGGCCTGGAACGACGACGGATCCAGGCGGGCGATGACCTGCCCCTTGTGGACCACGCTGTTGAAGTCGGCATAGAGGTTCTGGATGGTGCCGGACACCTGGGAGCCGACCTGAACGGTCTGGACGGCCTGGACGGTGCCGGTGGCGCCGACGACGTCCTGGATGTCGCCGCGGTCGACCGGAACGGCGGCGTAGGTGACCGGGCGGTCATGGCTGCGGAACGCCAGGACCGCCGCGACCACCGCGACGGCGACGACCACGAGAACGATGCGGGACACACGAGTACGCGTCGCCATACGCCCAGTTTAGACCGGGAGCGCGGGGGAGTGTTGGCACTCCCCCGTGTCAAAGGGTGTGAGGGCGGAAGCTCAGGGAGTCGGCGTGACCCCCGTCCCCGAGGCGGTCGCGCTGGTCGTCGAAATTGCACTGGCCGCCGTCGTCGTCCGCGGAGCTGACGTGCTCGCGAAGGCCACACCGCCCCCGGCGACCTGGACGCGATCGAAATTGACGAGGCTCTTG
>QHVJ01000498.1 GCA_003222275.1 Acidobacteriota bacterium
GGCGGCGGTGCCTCTGCGGGCGCAGACCAATCCGACGGGCACCATCTCGGGCAAGGTCGTCGACCAGGAAGGCCTGCCCGTGCCCGGAGCGACCGTGACCGTCCAGTCCCCGGCGATGCAGGGCAGCCGGTCGGCCACGACGTCGGCCAACGGCGACTACATAATCCCGTTCCTGCCCGCCGGTGAATACGAGGTGACGACCCAGCTCACCGGGTTCAAGACCGTCAAGCAGACGAGCCGCGTCTCCCCGTCCGCGAGCGTCACGGTGAGCCCCAGGCTCATCGTCAGCACCGTCAGCGAGACGGTGACGGTCACCGGACACGTGGAGGAGGAGTTCGGGCAGAAGGCTTCGGTCGCCACGAACTTCAAGGAAGACCTCATCGACAAGCTCCCGACGAACCGGACCTTCGTGGCCGCCGCCCAGCTCACGCCCGGCGTGCAGAACACCGGACCGAACGGCGGCCTGGCGATCAACGGAGCCATGTCTTTCGAAAGCCTTTACGTCGTCAACGGCGTGGTCGTGAACGAGAACATCCGTGGCCAGGCCTTGAACCTGTTCATCGAGGACGCGCTACAGGAGACGACAATCACCACCGCCGCCGTCTCGGCTGAGTACGGCCGCTTCCAGGGCGGCGTCATCCAGGCGATCACCAAGTCGGGGGGGAACGAGTTCTCCGGCTCCTACCGCGCGACCTTCGACAACAACAAGTGGGTCAAGCTGACGCCCTATCCCAACGACAAGCGGACCGACAAGATGATCTACACGCAGGAGGCGACGCTGGGCGGCCCCATCGTCAAGGACCGGCTGTGGTTCTTCGGGGCCGGGCGGATGACCGGAAACCGGGTCACGGCGGGCACGACGTTCGCGACCAACCTCAACTTCGACGATACGCGTAACCAGAAGCGCGGCGAAGGCAAGCTGACCTGGGCCCTCAACGGCAACCACACGTTCAAGGGCGCCTATACGAAGATCAGCGACACCGAAAACGGGAACTTCTTCGGCAACATCATGGACTTCGACAGCCTGGTGAACCGCGCGACGCCGCAGGACCTGCTGTCGACCAACTACACCGGGATCATCAGCCCCAAGTTCTTCGTGGAGGGGCAGTACTCCCGGCGGCGCTTCACGTTCCAGCATTCGGGCTCGCAGTTCACGGACCTGATCAAGGGCACGCTGATGCTCGACCAGTCGCGGAACACCGCCCGCTACAACTCGCCGACGTTCTGCGGCGTGTGCGACGACGAGAGGCGCGACAACCAGAACGTCACCGCCAAGGCCACCTACTTCGCGTCGACCGGAAGCCTGGGCTCGCACAACGTCGTGTTCGGCTTCGACCTGTTCGACGACAAGCGCTTCGCCAACAACCACCAGTCGGGCTCGGACTACCGCGTGTACTCGACGTCGGTGATCATCCAGGGGCCGACGCTGTTCCCGGTGCTCGACAACCGGACCTTCATCCGCTGGACGCCGATCTTCGTCGGGTCCGAGGGCAACCGCTTCCGTACCTACTCCGGCTTCGTCAACGATGCGTGGAGCTTCAACAAGCACTGGAGCTTCAACGTCGGCGTCCGCTACGACAAGAACAGCGGAACCGACAGCCAGGGCAGCGCGGTCGTCAAGGACGCCGCGTTCAGTCCCCGGTTCTCGGCCACCTTCGACCCCAAGGGCAACGGCGAATGGACGGTGAATGCGGCCTACGGCCATTACGTGGCCGCGATCGCGAACAGCGTCGGTGATGCGGGATCCGCGGGAGGCCAGCCGGCCACGATCGACTTCGACTACCTGGGCCCCGCCGTCAACACCGGCAACCCGGCCAACCCCGTCCCCATCGCGGGCGCGCTCCAGACTCTCTTCGACTGGTTCAACGCCAACGGCGGCACCAACCGGCCCACCCGTGGCTCTCCCAGCATCCCCGGCCTCAACACGCACATCGACAACACGCTCAAGTCGCCCAACTCTCGCGAGATCACCTTCGGCGTCACGCGCCGGCTGGGTACGCGCGGCGCGGTGCGCCTGGACGGGATCTTCCGGAAGTTCCGGGACTTCTACGCCAGCCGGGCCGACACGACGACCGGGAAGGTCCAGGACCAGTTCGGGCGGAGCTTCGATCTTCGGCTGGTCGAGAACACCAACGACCTCAAGCGGAGCTACCGGGGCATGAACCTCCAGATCAGCTACCACGCGTTCGACCGGCTGAACCTGGGCGGCAACTACACGCTCGGCGAGCTGAAAGGCAACGTAGAGGGCGAGAACGGCGGCAGCGGTCCGATCCAGGACACCATCCTTCGATACCCCGAGTACTTCGATCGCCGCTGGAACTACACCGAGGGTGACCTCAACGCCGACGTCCGCCACAAGGTGCGGGCCTGGGCCAGCTACGAGTTCCCGGTTCCCGACGCCATCGGGCGCGTGAACCTGGGCGTCTTGCAGTATTTCAACAGCGGAACTCCCTACGGCGCGCAGGGCACGGTCGACACCCGGCCCTACGTCACCAACCCCGGGTACTCGAACGCGCCGGCCACGGTGAACTACTACTTCACCGCCCGGGACGCGTTCCACATGGACCGGCTCTGGCGCACCGACCTCGCCCTCAACTATGCACATAAGCTGGGCGTGAAGAAGGCGGAGCTGTTCCTCCGGGGAACGGTCGTGAACGCCTTCAACCGCAAGGGCCTGACGAATTTCTGGGGTGGCATCAACAGCGAGCTCGACCTCGGGTGCGGCACCGGCGGCTGCATCAGCACGACCGTCCTGACCAACGCCAACAACAACACCGTCGCACGCTTCAACCCGTTTACCGAGACGCCCGTCGAGGGCGTGAACTGGCGCAAGGCTCCCACGTTCGGTCAGCCGACGAGCCGCTTCGCCTACCAGACGCCGCGGACATATCAATTCGCGGTCGGCTTCCGGTTCTAGGTAGTTCGTACGTCTAGCGGCCCCGGGGGCAACCCCGGGGCTTTTTCATTTGCGCTGGCGCCAGGCCGCGGCGGTCCTCCGGTCGCCGAAGGCCTCCCACGTCTTCGCCGCGAGCCGATACGCCGCGGGGCCGGGATTGGCGCGCGCCATGTCCTCGAGTATCGACTGGACGGCCGGGCGCTTGCGCTGGACGAAGTAGACGACGGCCAGGTTCGTGTAGGCCTGGAGGTGGTCGGGGAAGGCCTCGATCTCGCGGCGATAGGCCGCTTCCGCTTCCGCCGGCCGGGCGAGCCGCGCGAGGGCGTCGCCGCGAAGGAAGTCGAGGCCGTAGACGCGGTCCATCTTCAGCTCGGCGGCGTGGCGCGCGGCCTCGTCGATCGAGCGGAGCGCGCCGGTGTCGTCGCCGCGGCGGATCGCGACCTCCGCGAGCAACAGGTCCGTCGAGGGCTGCGGGTGGCTCTCCCGCGCGGCCCGCGCCTGCGCCTCGGCTTCGTCGAGCCGGCCCCGCGCCAGCGCCACGCGCGCCAGGAGCTCGTGGGCTCGCGCGGGACTCCCCTCGAGCGCCTGTCGGGCCGCGGCGTCCGCCTGGTCGAAGCGGCCGCGGGCCAGCTCCGCCTGCGCGAGAGAGAGCACCATGTCCGCGGACGGTGCCGGACAGCGCCGGATCGCTTCCGCGTAGTCGCGCGCGGCCTCCTCGAGGTGAGCTTCGTCCACACCTCGACCATCTCCGGGCTCTCGGCGACGATCGCGCGCAACGCCGTCACGGCCTCGTCGAACCGCTTCTGGTCGGCGAGGCGGAGGCCGTCGCGGATGCGGCCGAGCAGATGCACTCTGTCGCGCGGGTTCGGCAGCGGCCCGCTTCCCCGCTCGCGCGACGTGCCGATGTAGCCGAGGGTCGCCAGCCGCTCCGCGGCGGCGCGGTCGACCTCGCCCGGCGTCGCGAGACCGGCCGGCACACGCGCCAGCTCGTTCCGCATCCGGGCGGCCACCGCCGCCTGCGCGGCGACGAGGTCGTGCGTCTCACCCGGGTCCTGGACGAGGTCGTAGAGCTCGGGCCGCGGGCCTTCGATGTAGTGATGGCGCTCGTCCACCAGCGAGCGAAGGTCGCTCCAGCCGAGCTGGATGCGCGGGTAGAGCGTCTCCGCGTACAGGGAGCGTGACGGAGGCAGGCGCAGGAGCGATGCGCCTTTCGCGGCCGGCGGCGCATCGAGGCCGAGCACTTCGGTGACCGTGGGCGCCAGGTCCGCGAGCTGCGCGGGCGCGTCGACGCTCTCGCCGGCGCGCGACGATCGAGTGCTGGTCCTCCCCGTGGTCGCCGAGGCCTTCGCCGTGGTCCGAGGTGACGACGATCAACGCGCGGTCATAGACGCCGGCGCTCCTGAGGAAGTCCAGGAAGCCGCCGACGACGGCGTCGGCGGTCGCGATCTCGCCGTCGTAGGCGAGCGCGTAGCGGCTGCGAAACGGCTCCGGTGGATCGTAGGGCACGTGCGGCTCGTAGAGATGGAGAAAGAAGAAAAACGGCGCGTCCTTCCGCGCCTGCACCCACTCTCGGGCGAGCGCTTCCGTCGTCCGTCCCGGGCGCTGGAAGTCCGCGAACGCGCCGCCCGGCCGCGGATCGATCGAGTCTTCATAGAAATCGAACGCGGCAGCGAGGCCCGTCTCCCCGCGCAGGACATAGGACGAGATGGCCGCGCCCGTCGCGTACCCCTGCTTCTTCAGGATCGTGGGCAGGCTGGCGTGGTCCGCGCTGCGGAACGCAAAGCCGATGTTGTTCCGCACGCCGTGCTCGGGGGGCTGCAGGCCCGTGAGCATCGTCAGGTGGGACGGCAGGGTCATCGGGCAGGGGCTGTACGCGTGGCGAAACAGGATGGCGTCGCGGCGGAAGCGGTCGAGATGCGGGGTCTCGACCGTGCGATAACCGTAGGCGGGCAAGTGATCGGAGCGAAGCGTGTCGATGGAGATGAGGACGACGGGCGCGCCCGCGAAGCGGGGGCTGGAGGGACCGCCGCCGCAGGCGAGCGCGGCCATCGCCAGGCCCGCCAGCGCCGGCGCCGTCTTGTGTGTCATCGACCCCCCACTATAATCGGCCGCGATGGGGCGGCGCCTCGGCCAGCACTTCCTTCGGCCGGCAGGGGTCGAACGCTTGCTGAAGCTCATCGATCCGCGCCCGGACCAGACCTTCCTGGAGATCGGCCCCGGACGGGGGGCGCTCACGCTGCCGCTGGCCGAGCGCGCGGGGCGGGTCGTGGCGGTGGAGCTGGACGCGCGCCTGGCCGCGGAGCTGCAACGGCGCGACGTCCCGCGCCTGACGGTCGTGCCCGGTGACGCGCTGAAGACCGATCTCGCGGCGCTGGTGCCCTCCGGCACGCGCCTCGTCGGCAACCTTCCCTACTACGTCTCGAGCCCCCTGCTCCGGCGCTTCCTCGACCTGCGCGGCCACGTCACGGACGTGCACGTGATGCTGCAAGAGGAGGTCGCGCGCCGCGTCGCCTCGCCGCCCGGCTCGCGCCAGTGCGGCATCCTGTCCGTGCTCTACGCGGCCTGGGCCGACGTCGATCTGCCCATGCGCTTTCCCCCGGCCGCCTTCACCCCCGTCCCCAAGGTCCACTCGGCAGTCCTGCGGGCTCGGTTCCTCGCCCGCCCGCGAGTGGAGATCGACGACATGGAGGCGTTCGAAGTGCTCGTCAGGACGGCCTTTACCCACCGCCGCAGAACACTTGAAAACAATCTGCGAGATAGCTATGCTAACCTCAAGGAAAACTTGAGGTTGCTCAACATCGAGGGGTCTCGTCGTGCCGAAACGCTATCGGTGGTGGATTTCGCACGGCTCAGCCGGGCCCTGAGGCGAGCAATGCCCACGTGAACCCCGCCGGGAACGGCTCTGAGCTTCGCCTGGTTCCCCTGGGCGGCCTGGGGGAATTCGGCCTCAACGCGCTCGTCGTCGAGTGGCAGGACCATCTCGTGCTGGTCGATGCCGGGGTCATGTTCCCGAGCGCGGAGATGCCGGGCGTCGATTCGATCGTCCCCGATTTCCAGTATCTCGCCGAACGCCGTCACCGGCTCCGCGCGATCGTCCTCACCCACGGCCACGAGGACCACATCGGCGGCTTGAGCTTCGCGCTGCAGGCCGCGCCCGCTCCCGTCTACGGCAGCCGGCTCACGCTCGGCTTCGTGCGCCGCCGCTTGGAGGAGCGCGCGACGAGCGCCGACCTCCGGCTCCTCACCCCCGGCCAGCCGGTCGAAGCGGGCCCGTTCCGCATCCATCCGATCCGCGTGTCGCACAGCGTCCTCGACAGCCTGGCCCTCGCGGTGGAGACGCCCGCGGGCGTCGTGCTCGTGAG
>QHVJ01000139.1 GCA_003222275.1 Acidobacteriota bacterium
GACCGCCTTCTCCACCGCGGCCTGGATGTCGGCGTCCGAAGCCTCCGCAGGCAGGTAGCTCTTCAGCAGCGTGATCTCCTTCTCCTCCTTCTGGACCAGCTCCGGCCGGTTCGCCTTGCGGAACTGGAAGACCGAGTCCTCGCGCTGGCGGACGAGGCCCTGGAGCACGCGCGCGGCCTCGGCGTCGTCGAGAGGTGCTTTCTTCTCGATCTCGCGGTTCACGAGCGCGGCCTTGGCCATGCGCAGCGCGCTCGTGCGGTCGGCGTCCTTCGCCTTCATGGCCGCCGTGAGGTCCTGCTGGATCCGATCGACGAGAGAAACGGGCTCGGGCATCGACCAAGGATATCGCGTTTTCGCGCTATCCTTCCGGTGGAATTGGGCGTCCTCGCTCCGGCATATTCGTCGTGCTCCCCCGCTCCGGAAGTGGATTCCGTCGCGGCGGCAAGGAAGCCTCCGCTGCGGGCGGGGGGATTGCGCGCTCTCGCCAAGGCCTCTCGCATCGCCGCCGTGCTCCTGGCCCTGGCGGCGATCGCCGCGCCCGCGGACGCGGCGGCGCCCCTGGCGCGGCTCGCCGACGCTCTCGCCGGCGAGATCGTCGCCGCGGTCCACGGGAGCGCGGTCGAGGTTGCGTCTCCCGAGGACCGGACCGGCAGCGGAGGCTCGCTCGCGCTCGACCTCGCGTCGCTGCTGCGCGCCCGCCTCGAGGGCCGCGTGCGCCTGGTGAGCTCGGGCCCTCGAATCCGGGTCGGCTCCGTCCTCGCGGAAGGGCCGGGCCGGCTCTGGGTCTCGGCCCGCCTGACCGAGGAGCCGGGCGGCCGGCTGGTGGACGTGCTGGCGGCCTCGGCCGAGGCCGACCCGATGCTCCTGTCGCTCGTGCCCGCAGGGTCCGCGGGAGGCGCGGGGCCGCTGGCGGTCGTCGCCTTCCGGCGCACGCCTCTTCTCGAGGGACGCGTCCTCGACGTCGCCCCGGTGGGCGAGGATCGGGTGCTCGTCCTCTACGAGGACGCGCTCGCCCTCTATCGGCTGGATGAGGCCGGTCTCGCCCTGCTGTCGCGTCACGAGCTGCCGGTGTCGTTGCCGGTACGCTTTCCGGGCGGGACGATCTACGTTGCCTCAGGGGAGGGAGCGGCCTGGGTCCTCACGAGCCGGTCGCCCCGGGCCGTCCTCTTCGGCCTGGACAATGGGCGTCTGGAGGATCGGCAACAGGCCGAGGCGCTCTTCTGGCCCCGCACGCCCCGAGGCCTGCGCTATCGGCCCGGTACGAACCTCCTCGAAGGCTCCGTGGCGGACCTCGGCGACGGCCCGTTCCTGCGCCTCGACCCGCGGGGCGCCGCCGTGGCCCCCGACGGAAGGCTGTGGATGGCCTCGCCCGATGGGCCGCGCGCGATCGACGTCAAGGTGGGTGGCGGCCTCGCTCGCCCGGCACCGGAGATGATCGCCACCGCGGGCGGAGGGCCCCCCGGCCCTCGCGACGCCGTGGTCCTTCTCGACGCGCGTGATCCCGGCCGGCCACCCTTGCAATCGCTGCCCGTCGACGGGGCCGTTCGCGCGCTCGGCGCCCGGGGCACGTCGGCGAAGATGCGGCTCGTGGCCGCCGTCGAGGAGGAGCGCGGAACGCACCTGGTGCTGATCGACCTGGCGCCCCTCACGCCGTGAGGCGCACGGCCCGTGGCGTCGCGATGGCGGCGCTCGCCGTGCTCGGGCCGCTCCTCCTCTACGCCGCCCTCGGACCGCGTTACGGCGGCGAGCTGAGGGTGGGGGTGATGGAGCTGCCGGCGACCACCGAGCCCGGGGCCGAGCGCGGCATCGGCGCGGGCCTGGTCTCCATCCTCGTCCACGAGACGCTCGTGGGCGTGGACGAGGCCGGCTTTCCCTCTCCGGCTCTGGCCCAGGGATGGAGCACGGCGGCCGGCGGCCGGGAGTGGACGCTTCGCCTGCGGGAGGGAGCGGCGTTCCATGACGGCCGCCCGGTCGGCGCCGCCGACGCCGCGCGCAGCATCCGCCGCTTCCTGCGCTCCCCGTCCTTCGCCGCGGCGCGGATGGCGGAGGGCCTGGAAGAAGGCGTCTCCTTCCGGGCGGGACGCGGCGACGATCTGGCCGGCGTGTCCGCGCCCGACGCGCGGCGCATCGTCCTTCGCTTCGCGCAAGCGCAGGCGCTGCCCCTCGCGCCGCTGGCGTCGCCCGCGGCGGCGGTCACCGGCGCCGGCGGGGCCGGGGCCGGCCCCTTCGTTCCGGCCGCGCCCGTGCCGGGACGCCGGCTGGCCCTCACCGCATTCGCCGGTCACGTAAGGGGACGGCCGTATCTCGACCGCGTGGAGGTGGTGGCGCTGCCCGACGCCTCGGCGGTGCCGTCCGAAATGGCCTCCGGGCGGATCGATGCGGCTCCGGGCGAGCCGGGGATCACCAGGCTGGCCGCGACGCTGCTGCTGCTCCTCGACCCCTCGCGGCCTCCGTTCGACCGGCCCGTGGCCCGAGCCGCGGTGGCGGCCGCGATCGATCGCGGCGACCTCGTCCGTCACCTGATCCCCGGCGGTGACGACGCGCCATCCCTTCTCGTGCCCGCGCTTCTTCCGCCTCTCGGCCTCGGCGAAACACCCACCCCCGGGCGGGCGACGGGAACCTCGACGCTGGCGGTCGGTCTCGACGTCCCTCCCGTCGCGAGCCAGCGTGTCGTGGCCCACCTGACGACACTCGGCCTGCGGGTGGCCGTCGTGCCCTCGAGCCCGGCCACGGTGCTGGCCGCACCTACCCACGCCCACCTGGTGATGTGGTCGCCGGAGGTGGCCGAAGCCGGCCTCGCGTTGGCGGAGCTCGCGGCGCGGGCACACCCGGGGGCGGCGGCGCGGGCAGAGCTGGCGGCGGCGCTCGACGAGACCGAGCCCAGCCGCCGCCGCGCCCGGCTGCACCGGGCGGAGGCCGCACTGCGATCGGAGTGGGTCCTCGTGCCGCTGGCCTCCGTCCCCGTCTCGTACCGCACCCGGCCCGGCGTGCACGGCGCCGTGGTGGATCTGGCCGGTCGCCTCATGCTCGAAGACGCTTGGGTGGAGCCGTGACGGGTGGCCTGCGCGGCCGCCTGCTCGCCGCGTTCGTGCTCGTCGCGGTGCCCCCCTTGCTGCTTCTCACCGCCGCGGTCACGACACTGCTCGCGCGCAGCTTCGAGCAGTCCGGCGACGCGAGGCTCCGGGACGCGCTCGCGGCCGCGCTGGGCCAGGTGGACCGACAGCTCAAGCGCTCCGAGGTGGAGGTCGCGAAGGTCGCGGACGAGCTTCCGGACAAGCGGCCGGAGGCCCAGAAGCTGCTGGTCCTCGCCCAGACCATCGGCGAGAGCCACGCCTTGCCCGCGTTGGAGATCGTCGACGCCCGCGGAAGCGTCGTCTCCTCGCGCCACTGGCTCGCGGGGTACGGTTTCCCCGAGCAGGACGGTCTCTTCCCGGGCGACGACACGCTGCGCGTGGAGAGGGTGGGCGAGGGCTACGGCGAGGCCGAGCGCCTGGCGGTCATGGCGTCGCGTCCATCGTCGCTCCACGGCGCTCCGGTCGTCGTCCGGGGCGGCACGTTCGTCGACGCCGAGTTCCTCTCGGAGATGTCCGGCCTCACCGGCGTACGCCTGGGATTGCGCGACCGCCGGCGCCAGCGGTGGATCGCTCCCCCCAGCTCGCCGCTGCTGGCCTGGAGCAGCCCGGCGCTGACCGGCACCCGGGCACAGGGAGAGGTGGATCTCGGCGGCACCGCGTATCGCTTCGCGGCCGTGGCCCGCAACCCGGACCTGTGGCTCGTGGCCGCGTTGCCGCGCGGCGAGCTCGACCGGCTCACCGGCCTCGTGCGCGGGCTGGCCTTCGCATTCGCCGCGGCCTCCCTCGTGGGCGCGGTCCTGGCCGCGGTGCTGCTCTCCGGACGCATTGCCCGACCGGTGCGGGACCTGGCCGAGCAGTCCCGCCGCGTGGCCGCCGGCGACCCGGGGGCGGCCGTCGACGCCCCGGCCGGCGACGAGGTCGGCGAGCTGGCCCAGGCGTTCAACACGATGACGGCCGAGCTTCGCACCTCACGCGAGCGCCTGCTGCAGACGGAGCGGGTGGCGGCGTGGCGCGAGATGGCGCGCCGCCTCGCCCACGAGCTGAAGAACCCGCTCTTCCCCATCCAGCTCTCGATCGAGACCCTGCGGCGGGCGTGGGACGAGCCCGGCGGTCGCGAGCGCTTCGCCGCGCTCTTCCGCGAGTCGAGCGACACCGTGCTCGAGGAGCTGCAATCGCTGCGCCGGATCATCGAGGAGTTCAGCGAGTTCGCGCGCATGCCCCGCCCCGAGCTGAAGCCGGTGGAGGTGGCTGCGGTCGTAGAGCAGGCACTCGCGCTCTACCAGGCGCGGGCGGCGGGCGTGCGGATCGAGAAGGATCTGGCCCCGGACCTCGGAACGGTGAGCGCGGACCGCGCGCTGCTCGCTCGCGCGCTCGGCAACCTGGTCGCCAACGCCCTCGAAGCGATGCCGGAGGGCGGCACGCTCCGCGTCCGGGCCGCGCCGGCGGAAGACGGCGTGGTCGTGGAGGTGGCCGACACCGGCCCCGGCCTCGACGAGGACCAGCGCACGAGGCTGTTCACGCCCTACTACACCACCAAGAAGGGCGGGACCGGCCTCGGCCTCGCGATCGTGCAGGGCATCGTCTCCGACCACGCCGGCCGCATCGAGGCGCGGAGCGCGCCCGGCGAGGGCACGACCTTCAGCCTGTACCTCCCGCGCGACCCGGCGTCGGTTGTAAGCTCTCCTCCCGTGCGGGAGCGGCCGGCATGAAGCCGAAGATCCTCATCGTCGACGATGACCAGGGCACGCTCGCCTCGCTCTCGCGGGCGTTCGCCCTCGAGGGCTACACCGCCGTCACCGCATCCTCGGCGGCGCGCGGCCTCGAGAAGCTGGCCGAAGAGCCGGTCGAAGCCGTGCTCTCGGACGTGGTGATGCCCGAGATGGACGGGCTCGAGTTCCTGGCCCGGGTGAAGGAGCGCGCACCCGACGTGCCGGTCATCCTCATGAGCGGCCAGGCGACCGTGGAGACGGCGGTGAAGGCGACCCGCATGGGCGCCCTCGATTTCGTGGAGAAGCCGGTCGGCCTCGACCGCCTGCTCCTGACGCTGCGCAACGCGCTGCGCCTCGACCGCCTGCAGCGGGAGAACCGGGAGCTGCAGAAATACTGGCAAGACGAGCTGGCCCTCATCGGCGACAGCCCGTCGATGGCCGCCCTGCGCTCGCTCGTCGAACGCGCTGCCCCCTCCGACGTGCCCATCCTCATCCAGGGCGAGAACGGGACCGGCAAGGAGCTCGTCGCCCGCGCCGTCCACGACCTCTCCCCGCGAAGCGGCCAGTCGTTCGTCAAGATGAACTGCGCGGCGGTGCCCGCCGAGCTGGTGGAGAGCGAGCTGTTCGGCCACGAGAAGGGAGCCTTCTCGGGGGCGGTCGCGCAGCGCCGCGGGCGCTTCGAGCAGGCGGACGGGGGGACGCTGTTCCTCGACGAGATCGGGGACATGCCCGCGCCCATGCAGGCCAAGCTCCTCCGCGTGCTGCAGGACGGTGAGATCACGCGCGTGGGGGGTGCCGGCGAGATCCGCGTCGACGTGCGCGTCATCTCCGCCACCAACAAGGACATCGACACCCTGCTCGCGGAGAGCCGATTCCGCGAGGACCTCTACTACCGCCTCAGCACGCTGACGGTCAAGACGCCGCCCCTTCGCGAGCACTCGGCCGACGTGCCGGCGCTCGCCGGGCACTTCTTGGAGGGCGCGTGCCGCCGCAACCACTGGAAGCCCCGGCGGCTCTCGCCCGAGGCGCTCGACCTTCTCCGGCCGCAGCCGTGGAAGGGCAACGTGCGCGAGCTGCGCAACGTCGTCGAGCGGCTGCTCATCCTCTCGGACGCCGACCCCATCGGGCCCGCCGACGTGCGCGCGGCGCTGCCCGCATCCGGCGCGGCCCCCCGGCCCACCGCGCCTCCTCCCACCGGGTCCCTGCGCGATCTGACGGACGCCTTCGAGCGCGAGGTCATCCGGGAAAGGCTGCGCGTGGCCGGCGGCCACGTGACCAACGCCGCCCGCAGCCTGGGCCTGGAACGCAGCCACCTCTACAAGAAATGCAAGCAGCTCGGCATCGACATGCGGGAAGAGACGTAGCCGCGCTCAGCTTCGCTTCAGCACTACTCGCAGGGTGACTTCGCCGATGCCGATCTCGTCGCCGTCGGAGAGTGGCTCGGCCTTGTCGATCGCCCGCCCGTTCAGTCGCGTTCCGTTCGCGCCCCCCGCGTGCTCCAGGGACGCGGTCTGGCGGTCCTCGCTGAGGATCACCCTCGCGTGGGTGCGCGACACCGTCGCGTGCTTCACCCGCAGCGGTGCATCGGCCGCTCGCCCGAGGACGTGGGCGCCGGGGCTGCTGACGGAAAGATCATAATCGGATCCGACCAGCCGGACCTCGGCGAGGGGGGCGGCGACGGGCGCCAGCACCGGCTTGACGACGGTCGCCTCGGGCGGCCGAGGTGTCTTCGGGGCGGGCGCCGGTGACGCGGCGGGGGGCGGAGGCGTCTTCGGGGCGGGCGCGCGGCGCGGGGGGCTCGCGGGCGGCGCGGCGGCCGCCGGCGGCTTCACCGCCGGCTGCTTCTGCGTCGTCTTCTCTTCCCACTCCCGCTGAAGGCTGGCGATGGCTTCCCGCTCGCCGGAGTCCCACTCGAACCGCGTTTTCCACTCGGTGGAGAAGCGCGGCAGCTCCT
The DNA here is from genome assembly GCA_003222275.1 of Acidobacteriota bacterium. Lineage (GTDB taxonomy): Bacteria > Acidobacteriota > Vicinamibacteria > Fen-336 > Fen-336 > AA32. Next base: position 6,738 of record QHVJ01000139.1, read on the forward strand.
CCCCTTCGGGCGCCTCGGCGGCGGCCACCCGCCGGCGGACGCCCGAACCGGAGGTCACCTCGCCCATCTCGATCCGGACGCGATACGGCTCGACGCCCGCCAGAAGGATGACGTCGCCGTCGCTCAACAGAGCGGTCATCACCTTCGCCCCGTTGACGAAGGTCCCGTTCGAGGAGCCGAGGTCCTGCAGGACGAGCTGGTCGACGGTGCGCTCGAGACGGACGTGGACCTTGGAGACGGCGCCGCTGTCGGCCACGATGTTGCAGGCCGGGCTGCGTCCGACGGTCACCTCCCCCATGCCGATCTCGTACGGGAGCGCGTCGGGGGAGTCGGCCACCAGGGAGGCGCGCACGATCCCGTGCTGCCGGACGAGCCCCCGCTCGACGGCGCGCATCACGAAGATCACCTCTGCGGTCTTGCCGAGCGTGATCACGTCCAGGTGCCGCAGCCGGTCGCGCAGGATCCGCTGCCCGTTCAACAGCGTGCCATTGGTGCTCTTGAGGTCCTCCAGCCAATAGGCGCGGCCGTCCCAGTAGATGCGGGCGTGCTGGCGCGAGACGCCGTCGAGCGGGATGGCCACCGCGAGGCCGGAGTCGCGGCCGACGAGGGACTCGTCCGACTTCAACGTGAAGGTCAGGGTGACCCCGGGCCGAAGCCGGCACCGCACCTGGGCGGGAGGCCGCGCCGGGGCGGGCTCGGCGGTCACGGGACTGCGGGCGGGTGGTAGCGATGACATGTCAGGCAGTCCTGGCTCACGCTCCGGGGCTTGTGGCATTCCCGGCAGCTCTGGATGCCGCCGAAGTTCAGGTCCGCGGAGACGTTGCTCTTCCGGACGGCAACGTGGCAATGGTAGCAGTCTCCCTGCACGGGCAGGAGGTGCGGCTGGTGCTCGAAGCGCGCGCGGACGAGTACCGGGCGCGCGGCGGCCGGCCGCGCCATCGCCGCGCCGGTGAAGAGGTGGCACTTCATGCACGGCACCGTCAGCACCTCCGCCGTCTCCTTCTTGCGCTGGAGCTCGGCGGGCGTGAGGGAAGCCTGCGGCGCGGGAGCCCCGGACAGCGCGACGAGGCGCGCCTGCACGTCCTCGATGGCGCGCTGGATGGCGTCGCGTTCCGGTTCCAGCAGCGCCTCGCCCGGGGGTGCGATCCCACCCGCGCGCAACGACTGCTCGTCCATCACCCGTTGCCGCTCGGCCTGGCGCTGCGTCCGAACCCGTTGGAGGACGTCGCCACCGGGCTCGCCCGGGGCGAGGGCGAGCGCGCGCCGTCGAAGGTCTTGGGCCCGGGGCGCGAGGATCGGGTCCGCCGTCTCGATGGCGTCGAGGGCCGCCAGCAGCTCCCGTCTCCGGGCCTCGAACTCGTCGGCGGGAAGAGCGACCTCCGACCCGGGGCGCTCGGCCAGCCCGTACGCACTCGCCTTGAGCTGCTGCGCTTCCGCGAGGGCCCCCGCGTCGCCCGCCGCGGCCGTCGCGGCCTGCACCTCGTCCACCCGAGACAGTCCCGACGGTGGAGATATGCCGGTCGCCTGGGCGGCGATGCGGGCGTCGAGCCCGCGCAGCTCCATCTCGATCGATTGCTGGCGCGCGCGCAGGGCCGCCTGATCGAGGCTGGCCAGCGGTGTGGCCTGGACCAGCCGCCGCTGGAGCTGGCTGAGCCGGGCGAGAAGCGCGCCTCTCTCGGCGGCCCATCCGGCCGGATCGATCTCGCGTCGCAGCTTGCGCAGATTGAAGAGGACCCATTCGTCCTTGTGGCGGACGGCGCTGCGGCCCACCTTCCCGCGGCCGACCTGGAACTCGTCCGGGCGAAACGCAGCGCGCACGCCGAGGGCGGCGATCTGGTCCGGAGGCAGCGCGTCTTCCTGTGGGACGGGATCCACCGTCCCCAGCGAGCCGTCCTTGGCGTGGCACGAGGCGCAGTGAAGGTCGAAGGAAACCGGGGTGAAGTCGCGCTGGTCGGCGGAGCGCTGATGGCATTCGCCGCAGGTCCGCTCGCTCCGCATGCCCTTCTTCTTCGCCACGTCCGCGAGGTGCCCGGCGAACCGGGCCGGCTCCGCGGAGTCGTGGCCGAACTTGAGGCCCGGGGCCTCGGCGGACTTCGCGCGCAGGACCGCGAACTCCGGGTGGGCGGAGAAACTGCGGAAATGGCACTGGGTGCATTGAATTTGCTCGACTGCGACCAGCCGCGCCTCACGGCCGCGATGCTCGACGTGGCAGCGGGCGCAGGCGAGGCTGGGCGCCGCCGCCGCCTTGCGGGCGTCGCCGCTGCCGAAGAGCACGTGAACGCCGTTGGTCAGGCGCCCGGCCCCGCTGGGGTCGTGGCAACGCTGGCATCGGAGGTCGGACGCCCCGCGGCGAGCCGTGTGGCACTCCTCGCACCGCGCCTCGATCGGCGCATGGCGGCTGATGACGTCGCCCGGCGCCAGGGGACGCCGCATCCCTGCGGCTTGCAGCAGCAGCAAGAGAGCGAGCAGCCCCCCGCCGAGAATGCCCGCCGGAAGCATGAACGCCCACTTGCCGCGCGGCCAAAGGTAATGCGCGGTGCGTCCCGGCGTCCCCCACGTGACCTTGCGCGCCATCTCAGTACCAGGCCCAGGCGAAGACGTGGACGGCGAGCAGCCCCATCAACAGCCCCGCCGTCGGCACGTGGAGGACGAGCCAGCGCCGCAGGATTCCCTGCAGGCTGTAGTGGGCGTCGAGCTCGATCTTCTCGGTGTAGATGCTCATGAGGTCGTCGATCCGGCCCTTCTCCGCGGGGTCGACGAACTCCGCCATGCGACGGAACGGCTCGAGCGCCCGATCGCGGCTCGCCCGCACGTCGAGCAGGAAGCCCCACGAAGGGTTGGGCCGGCCCAGCGACGGCCGCACCTCCGTCCGGTAGAAGCGCTCGGCCACCTCGTCCGCGCCGGCCATGAGCGTGTCCGCCTCGGCCACGAGCTGGCCCACCAGGGCGGGGATGCGCTCGTAGAGCGCCTCCACATGGAGACCTTCAGCGAGCGCGGCCGGGATCCACTTCTGGAGCCAGACGCCGATGAGCCCGCTGGCCGTCGTCCAGAGCGAGAGCAGGAGCAGCGCCCAGCCGAGCCCGCCCCTCGGCAGGCGGAAGCCGCCGTGGATCAGCACCGCGAGCAGCGCCAGCGTTCCGAGATAGACGTGGGCCTGGGCCCAGGACTTCGCGGTCCCCAGCGGGCGCGCCTTCGACCGGCGGAAGGGATAGAGCATCTCGAAGATGAACAGTGCCGTGGCCAGGAAGCCGAAGGCGAGGCCCAGCCCACGCTTCGGGCTCCACGGCCACGCCGCGGCCCCCGCGACGAAGGCGACGACGAGCACCGCGCTCGCGGCGCCGGCGGCGCGCGCGTTGCCGGGCTCCTTGGGCCGCAGGACCTGGCTGAACCTCACGCGACCGACGCTTCCATCATCGAAGCGTGGCCGTCACCCGCTCCAGGTCCTTGAAGGAGATCCGGACCGCGGAGCCGTGGGGACACATCTGCACGCACGCGGGGCCCTCGGGACGGTCGAGGCAGAGGTCGCACTTGGTGGCCAGCTCCACCGGCTTGCCGTCGGGCCGCTTCTCCCCGCGGTCGACCATGATGATGTTGTTCCACGGGCACCGGTTGGCGCAGTTGCCGCAGCCGATGCAGGTCGGCTCGTTGATCGTGACCTCGAGCGTCCCGACCGACCGGGTGATGGCCCCCGTCGGGCAATCCACCATGCAGACGGGATCCGTGCACTGGTAGCAGGCCGTCGGCACGAGCCAGTGGCGATACTTCTGCCCCTCGCGGATGAAGCGGGGCTCGCCGCCATGGGCGTCCGCGCAACCCCGGACGCACTCGTCGCAGCGCGTGCACGTCGAGAGGTCGATCAGGAGGACGCTCTCGCCGTGGATGAGACCGGTGTCCATCGCCATCTGCAGGTATTCGGAGGACACGGGATTGCGCGCCGCGGCCCCCCGGAGCTTGAGCCGGGCGACCATCTCCGCCCAGAGCGATTCTTCGAGGTGCGGATAGCGCGCGGAGAGGGCCTTGAAGTCGGCCTTGCCGATGCGGACGATCTCCACGTGCTCGAGGGCCTGCAGGGTGAAGGGCCACGCCTCGTCGAGGAGCAACGCCGCCTCTCCCGCGTAGTCCCCCTTGCGCAGGTAGGTCACCGCGAGGTCCGAGGAGCCGGCGCGCACGCTCGCCTTCACGTAGCCGCCCCGGACGAGATAGAAGCTGTCCGCCGGGGTCCCCTCCTCCGCGATCACCTGCCCCGGCTCGAACGAGAGCAGCTCCGCCTTCTCCTTCACCCGCTCCACGAACTCGTCGTCCACCTTCTCGAACAGGGCCACGCTGCGGAGGTGCCGCGCGAGCGTGCGCTCGCGGTAGCGCTCGTCGAGGAACTTGCGGAACTCCTTGGACGCGGCCAGCAGCATGCGCAGGCCCGGAAGACGGATCTGCAGCAGCGTGAGGGGGGTCTCGGCGCGCACGGTGGCGGAGATGGGATACCGCGAGAGGGCGCCGATCTCGCCGAAGATCTCGCCCGCCTCCAGGATCGTCCGCTGGCCGGGCACGACATCGGCCGGCATCGCGGAGAGGATGACGGTGCCGCCGGTGCCCCGGCCCCGTCCGACCATCCCTTCCGCCTCCGGGCGCGCTCCGGCCCGCTGCGGCGGGGGCACGTGGGCGCCCCCCCTCACCTCGGGCCGGGTGGCCTCGCCGGCCGCGGAGAGTACGATCTCGACCGCGCCCTCGACGATGCAGTACGCGGAGTCGCTATACTCGCCTTCGCGCAGGACGACGTCCCCCGGGTTGAACGCGACGACGTGGATGTACTTCCGTACCTTCTCGATGACCTTGTCGCGGGCCTTCTCGGGGATCCCCGCGAAGATCGGAAGGCCGCGGAGCTGCTGCGCCTCGGCCGGCACCATGACCTGGAGACGCGGGTTCACTTCGGCCTCCGCAGCGCTTCGAGGGCGAGAACGGTCACTTCGTCCTGCAGCCGGAACAGCTCGCTGTCGGGTCCGCGGAACTCCGCGGGCCGCGAGGGCGGGGGCAGGGCGGCAGCGCGGGCGCCGGCGCGCAGCATGCGGTCGAGCAGCACCACCCCCCGTCCCCGAAGCTCCGCGACCCGCGCCGCCGCCGAGCGCACGCCGGACGCGGCGGTGACCGTGGACTGCAGCGCGGGCGTCACCGCATTGGTCTCCCCGAGGCCGGGGACGCTTCGCGGCAGCGGCGTGTCCTCCGCGATCGACGGCGGCAGCGCCGGCAGGGGGCGGACGCGTGGCCGGAGGGTCGGGGGCGCTCGCAGGGCACCGGCGGCGGACGGCGCCGGTGGAGCAGGCTCCGGGGCCGGCTCGGCCGCCGCTTCGGGGACGTATTCCTTCGGAAGGGGGCGAATCGGCTGGTCCCAGTCCCATGGGGCCGGGGCGGCGGCGGGGGCGGTCAGTACCGGCGCGGCGGTAGCGGCGGCCGGCGCTGGTCCTGGCCCCGTCGACGCGCGCCCCGGTGCCTGGCCGCGTGGCGAGGGGGCAGAGGCCGCCGGGCCGGGGGCCGCCGCGGCCGCCGCGCCACCTCCGGCGGCGAGCCGGGTTCCCATCGCCGCCTTGCCGGCGGCGCTCACCTGAGCGTAGTTGTAGGACACCGTCCAGTGGACGATCTTCTGGAGGTTGACTCCCGCGTCGAAGGCGCCACCGGAGGGGTGGCCGGCGGCGGTGAGCCGCCGGTCGGGCGTGACGTGACAGTCGACGCAGACCCGCGCGATGACGGCCGGCTTGTCGCGCAGGTCCTTGAGGCCCGCGGCCACCGA
>QHVJ01000501.1 GCA_003222275.1 Acidobacteriota bacterium
CCACTATATCAGAGCCTCCACGCTGAAAAACAAGCGGGCCCGGGGTTGCCCCCGGGCCCGCCTTGCTGCGTGACGACTCGCTTAGAACTGGTACCGCACGCGAGCCGTTCCGATGATCACGTCCTTCACACCTTGGTCCATCGGCTGCGGCGCTGTACCAAGGTTGGTAGCACTCGCGCTGCCATAGTTCCCGCCGGCGTACCGGTGCCCAAACGCCGGTCCCGTGAACAGGTAGCCGCCGGCCAGATCCAACGCCAGGCCGGGAGCGAACCGATACGTCAGCGCGAGGTTGACTTCGGTACCGAGGTAGCGGCTGTCACCCTCCGGCCGGCAGTTAGGCGTGGTGGTGACCGTGGCCCCGACCGGTTGCCGGCAGAACCAGTTAGGCTGGATACCACCGTTCGTGACGAGGAAGCCGTCCGTGTCGACCGACTTGTCCGTCCAGGTAGCGGTGATGCCGGTCCCGACGGTGAGCGCCGGCGTCATGGCATAGGCGGCCTTCAGGCCGGTCACGATGCGGCCGTACTTGTCGTAGCCGATGGCCACGCCCTCGCTCAAGCCGGCCTGGGCCGGGTTGATGGAGCCCTGGTAATAGTCGATACCGAGGGACATGATCTGCGTGCCCCAGTCCGCGAGATAGCCGGTGTCGGTGTCGAGCGGCTGGAAGTAGCCGATGTGCCTGTAGGGGTTGCTCTTCGCCGGGTCACCCGACGTCCACGCCACGAGCCAGCCGAGCGACAGCGGCCCGAGGTTGAAGCCCGTCCGTACGTCGACGAGCCAGGCGCTGATGTCGGCCCGCGCCTTGGTGCCTGCGGCGCCATACGGAGCGCTGTTGCCACCGAGCAGCCATTTCTCCTGGTGGCCGAACTGATACAGAACTGTCGGCTGCAGCGAGAACGGCCCCGCGGTGAAGCGGGCGTCCAGGCCGATCGTGTGGCGAGTCTCCAGGGTGTTCGTTCCGGCACCGTCAGCAGAACCCGCGCCAGCGCCAGTGATGGGGTTGAACGGCGAGTTGGTCTGGCCGCCGGTGACAGAGCTGATCGACGACGCGGTCACGACACCGCCGCGGCCCTGACGCGCGGCGCCCGACGTCTGACCGACAGCCTCGAAGTACGAGTACATCGGTTTCACGTCCAGGCCCTTGAACGGCGACATCTCGAAGCTGGCGATGAGGGCCCAGTTGTCGTTGCGGCTCTGCGGGATGCACGAGAGCACAGGACCACCGGGGGTGCCGGTGCACTTACCGTCTGTGCTCGACGAGCCGCCGAAGGTCACCGGGAAGAAGTCGCGCTTGCCGGTCAGGGCTTCATCGACGGCGACGTAGGTGAGCATCAGCTTGGCGCCGGGCGCCAGGTCCACCACGAGGTTCACGCCCGGGAAGTCGCCGTTGGCGTAGGTCGCGAGCTTGTAGGTCGCGGCGGTGCCGAACGGCTGGGCGCCGAGCCGGATTACCGAGTTCAGCGGGACCAGCGGCAGCGGGAACTCGGTGTACAGCCATTTGATCTGAAGGTTGCCCTGCGTGTCCGTGTTCAGGTCGAACGAGGACTCGGCGCCGGAGCCAACGGCGCCGCTCGCGCAGGAGCCGTTGACCGTCGAGCACTGCCAGCCCGGACCGTTGTTGCTGTCCGTGAAGCCCGTCTGGCCCCAGTAGGAGTCGATCTCGATACCGAGCACGGCCTTGGCCTTGCCGACCTCACCGATGAAGTCGAAGCGGCCACGCGTGCGGCCGTACAACTGCGTGTCGCGACCGATGTTGAGGTTGGCATCGTACTGGCTCATGTTCTTCGTGTACGTGCCGACCTGGTCGATGAGCCCTGTGATCGTGACCTTCGGGGCGGGCGCCTGCGCCATAACAGGCGGAGCCAGAACCCCGAGGATGGCCACGAGGGCGACTGCGAGTACCAACAGTCTCCTCATTACAGCCTCCTCAAAGAGAGGTGAGCTGCAGCAACGAACTGCTGTGTGCCACCTGGGCCGACAGCCACAACAGAAGCAGACTACGGACTGCGGGTGGGTTATACGGTGGACGGCCTGCAACGTCAAGTAGAAATTACATTTAGTCGGAGGGAGCTAACCGCCCTCTCCCAGGGCTCGGAGGCGCTCGAGTGCCGCCTGCCCGAAGGGCGACTCCGGGGCGATCTGCCGGACGCGCCGGAACAGGGCCTTGGCCTCCTCCGGGCGCTTCTCGGCGGTCAGGACGAGGCCCAGGTTGTAGTAGGCGGCCTGGAGCTGGGGGTCGAGGCTCAGCGCGAAGCGCAGCGCCTCCTCGGCCTCGCGGTAGCGGCCGAGGTGGAACAGGGCCAGGCCCAGGTTCTGGTGCGCCAGGTCCAGCGCGGTCAGGGAGGGCAGGACGATCGCCTTGCGATAGGTGGCGACCGCGTCTTCCCAGCGTCGGGCTTCGGCGAGCGCCGTGCCCAGGTGGAAATAGGAGTCGCCACGGTTCGGATCGAGGTCCACCGCTTTGGTCAGCTCGGCGAGCGCCTGATCGACGCGGCCGAGGTCGAGCAGCGCGAGACCGAGAGTGTCGCGATAGAGCGCGGAACGGGGATTGAGGGTGGTGGCCTCCTGCAGCGAGGACAGCGCCAGCGCCGACTGGCCCTGGTTGAGCTGGCTGAGGGCCCGCTCGTAGGAGTTCTGCGCCTGCAGCCGCTGCATCTCGGTCATGCGGGCGGCGCACCCGGTGAGGAGCACCGAGGCGGCGAGGACGAGGCCAAACCGGCGTTTCATTGACACCCTGGACCCTCCCATATACCTTTCTATCATCGTGCCTACCTACGAGTACCAGTGCGAAAAATGTCAGCGGGTCTTCGAGATCCGCCAGCGCATCACCGAGCCCGCGCTGACCATCTGCGAGGTCTGCGGCGGCCACGTCAAGCGCCTGCTGTCGCCGGCACCGTTCATCCTCAAGGGCGAGGGCTGGTACGTCACCGACTACCCGTCGGAGTCCCGCAAGAAGGCGAGGGAAGCCGAGAAACCCGCCGCCAATGGCTCGGACAGGGGCTCGGACAAGGGCACGGCGGACAAGGGCTCGGCCGACAAGCCCGCGGCGAAGAGCAGCGACGCCGCGTCGTCGACCTCGAGCGCCTCGAATGCTACGGGCGCCGCCGCACCCTCCGCACCGGCGAAGAACGACTGACGACCACGGGCGTGCCGCGGCGCGCGCGCAGCCGCGCGGCCGCGCTGCCCTCGCGCACCGCGATCTCGAGCCGGCCGCTGCCTCCGACCAGCGCGCCGGCCTGTCCCGGCGTCAGGTCGCCGTAGGTCCCCACGAACGGCAGCGCGCGGCCCGCGAGCCGCACGCTGACCGCGCCGAACGACTCGAAGGCCTCCGCGCGGATCGAGGTCACGAGGTTGCCGAAGCGGTCGACGTGGAGCACCGTGCCGGCCACCGCGCCGTGCGCCTCGCGCACGCTCGACCAGTGCAG
>QHVJ01000140.1 GCA_003222275.1 Acidobacteriota bacterium
CGTGGATCTCCAGAGCGGCACGCTCGCCTTCAAGGTGCATGAGGGTGGGTTGCGCGCGGGCGAGGTCGCCGAGATCCTCACGCCGAACGCCGTCACGGCCATCCGCGGCAGCCTCGTCATCGCCCAGGTGTCCGGCGGCGACTCCGACGTCACCGTCCTCGAGGCGCACAAGCCGATCACGATCGCTCCGCGCGCCAACCCCACGCAGACGACGCACCTGCCGATCGGCCACACCGTGCGCGTCTCGGGGCCGCGACACGCCGCGCGCATCGGCCAGATCCGCCGCGCGACCCACGCGCACCTGACACGCGCCGCCGACCTCGCCGAGGTCCCCGGCCGGCCACGCGATGGCGGCCAGGAGCGCGCGTTCCGACACGAGGCGCGAACCGGACAGCGCGCGCTACAGGCGCGCGGCCACCGGCGGCCGCACGAGGCCGACGAGGCGCCGGTCGAGCGGGCGGAGCGCGCATTCGCGGGCCGCCGTTTGGGCGCGCATCGCTGAGGCCCGCCCCTGTGCCCTACGAGATCGTCCTCGCCACCGTCGCGACGCTGCTGTTCCTCGGAGCGTATCGGGCTCGCCGGATGGGCGTCACGATGAAGGTGACGGAACGCTTCCAGGTGCGCGATCGGCAGACCGGTCAGCTCACGACGTACGGCTCGCTGGACGAAATGCCGGCGGACATCCGGACCAGGATCGAGCAGGCGCGCGCGGGCGCCACCGGCGAGTCGCGTCCACTGAGGATCACGGCGACCGACGCCTCGGGCCGCACGCGCACGTACGACTCCGTCGAGGAGATGCCGGCCGATGTTCGGGCGATCTACGAGCGCGTGATGAAGGAGCTCAACATTCGCGCCTGAGCGCGCGCCTCGAGCCGTACTTTCGAGCCAGGCGGATCGGCCGTAGGACGTAGTAGAGGAAGTACAACGTCGCAGGCAGCGACACGAGCTCGAAGTCTCCGACCGTCGGAGTAAATGCCAGCCGCAGACAATACCGGATCCTGTCCGCCAGCCGTTCTCTCGCTCGGAGATGGAACCACGTGGTCTCGAGCATTCCGGGCGCGCGCTGCGTCCCCCGGTACAGCCGCGCGCGCACCTCGGCGGCGAGCGCTCGGGCGCCGGAGTCGCGCCGGGCCCGCCGAAGCACTTCCTCGGGGATGGGCGCCCCGAGAAGCTGGTCGGCGAGAAGCAGACCGAGGAACAACATTCTGACGCTGCCCTCCCTGGCGGCCTCCTCGATCACCCTGGGCCAGTCCGGCGTCGGCTGGGCCCGGACCACCTCCGCGATGCCGCAGATCCACTCGAGCCGTTCCCAGCAGTGCTTGGAGCCGTGGACACACAGAACGAGAAGCAGGTCTTCCGGGCCCAGTGAACGAACCTGCACTCCACCGAGCGCGATCCATCGAAGCCGGTCCCAGAGCCGGTCCAGATCGAGCGGAGAGGAAAAATATGCGGGCGCGAATCGCCAGTGAAGCTCGACGACCACCTTGCCGTCGCTGCTCGAGAACACATACTCGGATTGTGATCGCAGCAACGCCGCGTCCTGAGCGCCGGTCAGTGCGAGCGGAGGCCGGTATCCGCGTGAGATCAACAGCTCCTTCGCCTTCGGGACGTCGTCTTTGCGCACGAGGATGTCGAGGTCGGCGAACTGCCGCAGCGACAGGTTCCCGTAGGTCGACGCCGCCAGGAGCGGCCCTTTGAACGGCACGGCGCGAATCTCGGAAGCCTCGAGGAGTCTCAAGACCTTCAACAGCTCCGCGGTCAGGAACAGGTTGCGTCGCGCATTGGCCTCGAAATGCTCGCGGAGTCGGCTGAGCATCGCGCGCGACACGACACCGGGACCGATGGCGCCGAGGTGCCAGTAGAGGAGCGGCAGCAGCCCGTGCGGACCCGCCATCCGGATCAAGCGATCCTGATCGATGCCGTGCTCGAGGAGGGCGGTCATCCCTTCAGCATGCTCGGCGTCCAGGCGTGTCCGCGCACAGGACACGAGGAGCTCGGCCTCCGCGGACCCGTCAGCGGACAGGCTGAGCAAGATCTTCCTCGATGAACCGGGCGACGTCGGTCAGCGTGGCGAGGGAACGGCGATTCCTCAGACGGCTGACGGGCACGCAACTCGCGAGGGAGGCGGACCGGCGAAAGTGTGAGTCGGTCTTCACCCCGTGCAGCACCCGGGCTCCATACGAGTGACGCAGAAGCTCGACCAGCGCCTGCTGTCGGGTCAGCGGTTCGGTTTCCATCTCATCGCCTTCGCCCAGAACATAGAGACAGCGGAGCGGCAGCGGCTCCCGCGAAAAACCGCGGGTCGCGCGGAACTCTCGCTTCTCCAGACTCGGATGTACTCGAGGCAACCGCTCTGGAGCCTCACCGATCGCTCGGCTCGCATCCGGCCAGAGCTTGAGCCGTGGAAAACCCGGAAGAACCACGGGGCCACCCGCCGTCGGCGCCACCGCGACGATGTCATCGGCGAGGACACCGTGGCCCCGGGCATGCAGCGCGGCGGCGGTCGTCGACTTGCCCCATCCAGGCCCGCCGAGAAACGCGATGGCTTCGCCGCCGACCGACACTGCGCTGGCGTGCAGGACGAGCAGCCCGCGCTGACGAAGCAGGGTCGCCAGGGCGGGGCCGAGGACGTACAGGCGAAGGATGCTCTCCGCAACACGCGGGGCCGCATCCACGATGATCCTGGCTCCATCCCGCACCAGGACGGTCCCGACGTCCGCCCAGGAGAAGCACGCCAGCGCGGCCGTCACGTGAGCGGACATCCCGAGGCCTGACGCGGGCGCCGGCCAAGAGGCAAGCCTTCCCCGGCGGACAACCGCATCGGCCGTTCCGTCACCGGCTTCGAGCTCGGGTAGGGCCAGAGACGAGCGGATGCCGAGGCCGTAGGCGATATACGAAAACACGTGGTTCTTCTTCACCGGAGCCCCGGTCAGAGTGCCGAGGTCAGAGCCTCCTTCGTACCGACCAGACCTCCGCCCGTGATCTTCTCCACGTCGCCGTGGACGATGAGACGCGGAGTCGCGTACGGCTTCTTCCGCGGCGTCGCCACGTCCCGTTGCTCGTCGCGGTCCTCGTTCGGCCTCATCGCAGGTCTCCTCTTCGGTTCATCGTGCGAGCTTCGTCCGGCGAAGCCACAGCGCCAGCGTGACTGCCCCCCACACCGCGAGCGCCTCCGGCCGGACGCCGCGGCCGGCGCAGCGGCCGTACGCGTCGCGCAGGGCCGCCACGTCCACGTACGCTTCAATGGTCGATGGATCCCTCAGGACGACGTCCTCGACGAGCTCCCGGTCGAGCCCCAGCAGCCCCCGCATGAAATTCGGGCTGAAGTCTGCTTTGCCGCCGCGCCAGCGAACTTCCTCGGGGAGAACGCCCGCGAGAGCGCGGCGCGCGATCATGCGGGGATAGCCGGAGGCGAGCTTCTGCTCTGGCGGCAAGGCGAGACAGAATTCTGCCAACCGCCGATCGAAGAACGGGTAGCGGAGGTCGAGTGGAAACGCCGCGCCGGCCGCGCCGAGCACCTCGAAGCCGAACGCGTTCACGCCCGAGGTGAGCTCGCGCCAGTGACTTTCCCGCGCGGTGCGCGGTGGTCGCGACCGGCCGTCCAGAAGCGCTTCGACGCGCTCCGCCAAGCCGATGCGCCGAGCGAAGTCCGCCTTCATCGTCCGATTTCGGGCCCAGGGCGGCTCGTTGCGTCTCAGCAACCAACGCCACGCGCCGCGCACGGGCTCGGGGGTGAGGGTGCCGACGACCTGTTGCCGGACGATGGTCCAGGGCGGCCTCTCGAGACGCCGGGAGAGCCCCATGACTTCCGTGGCGAGCGTCTTGAGTCGTCCTGCCCGTGCGAGCTCCGCGAGGCGCAGCGTTCCATACGAGACCACGCCATCACCACCGAACCCATCCAGCAGGATGCGGACCCCCGCATGGTGAGCGGTCTCCAACAGCCCCCGGTGCATGTACATGTAGAGGTTCCAGAAGGGCTCGTCGTGGTCCCACAGGACGCGATCGATACCGGTGAGCGGGGTGATCGCGTCCCCGCGCATGTAGTGCGGACGGACGCCATTCTGGGCGACGACGGCGTTGATGAAACGCCGCTCGTCGCATTCGGGCACGTCGTCGAAAATTGCCGAGATGGTATGCAGCCGCGCGCCCCCGTCGGCCGCAACCAGGCGTCGAGCCACGCACACGATCGACGAGGAATCGAGCCCGCCGCTCAGCATAGCGCCGATGGGGAATGCGCTCCGCAATCGGCAGCGCACGGCCTCCGTGAAGAGCTCCCGAAACGCGTCGGCGTACGCTTCATCGGAGCCGAGCCTCAGCTCACGCGACGGGTCCAGCGACCAGAACCGGCGTAGCGCCGCGCCTTCGGGACTGACGGTCAGGGTGTGCGCCGGCGGGAGCCGGAGAATCCCCTCGTAAAACGTGATCTCCATGTCCTCGAGGATCGGCAGCAGGTAGTCTGCGACCCTGACCTCGTTCAGCCGGCGCGGCACCTCGGGCAGGCACAGGAGCGCCTTGATCTGCGACGCAAACGCGACCACCCGAGGGGACTGGTGGTAGTAGAAGGGCTTGACGCCGAAGTGGTCCCGGGCGCAGAAGAGCGTCTGCCGCCGCCGATCCCAGACGGCGAACGCAAAGTCGCCGAGCAGGTGCTCGGGGCAGCGCTCCCCCCACCGTGTGTAGGCGGCGAGAAGCAGCTCGCCATCGCTGACCTCTCGTGATGGACGACCACCGAACCCGAGAACACCGAAGAGGTCATCGCGGTTGTCGATCCGAGCATCCGCCGTGACGACGATGCTCTCCTCGCGATCGGCCAACGGCAGCCGCTCGGTCGTGGACTCCGGCGTCGTCCAGAGCGACCGGTGTCCCAGCCCCACCGCTCCACGATTCCACGCGCCCGCGCCGTCCGGCCCGCGACCGGCCAGCGCGGTCGTCATGCGCTCGATGTCGGCGGACAGCGCCTCGCGTCCGTCAAGGTGATAAACGCCGGCGATGCCGCTCACGGTCGGTCCGCTCCGCCAACGGACAATGGCATGAACCGCTCGCGACCCGAGGCGCCAACGATGACCCTGCCCCGACTCTCGACCCAGGCGTGCGCCCGGAACGGTCGATCTCCGGTCGCGTCCACGCCGATGCGGAGGCTCGCGGGGTGGCCGTGGCGCTCGAGCAGCGTGTGGGCGACCAGGGCTTGGACGAGGCAGTTCTTCGCGAGCGGCAGGTATCGGCTCGTCACCGACACCGCCCACGCGATTCGGGGTTCATCCGAGCGTTCGGCGGCATGTATCGGGGTTGAGCGGGCCGCGAGCCTGGTCAGAAGCAGGCGAAGCGTTCGGAACGAACACAGCCGGAGGCCAAGCCACACGACCATGTACAGGAGCGCCACCGCGACCAGGAGGCGGCGGTCAGTCGACGGGAGCCGAACGAGTCTAACGACGCTGTGCGTCGGTGACCTCGACCAGCCCCGCTGACGCCAGCTCAGTCAGGAACGCGCGAAGGTCACCTTCACACCGCTCGGGATCGACGTCGTACTCGTCGAGGAGGGCGTCGCGAATCGCGCCCATGGTTCGCGGTTGCTGGATCAGATTCCAGATCAGAGCGCCCATCGCATCGAGCCCGTAGTACACGCCGGACTCGAGGTTCAGAATGGCCACCTCGTCCGCCAGATCACACGAGATCTGCTGCCGCGCCGCGACCACAACTGGGTCCGCCATCCGCCGTCTCGCCTCTCTGAGTCCACGATACGGCACGACGTGCGTGACAACCTAATTTCCAGTGGCCGGGCTGTGCGCCACCCACGTGTTTAGGTAAGCGGCCTGCTGACTGTGAACGAACCCTTCACACTGAACCATCGAAGCGTCCTTTCCGTCGCGCCCACTAACGCGCGCGAGTGGCCCGGAAGCCACCGATTTCCTGCGGCATTACGCTGACGTCGAGGCGCCTGTGATTCCTGGCATCCGGCTTGCCTCAACGTCGCGGTTTGGGGACGTGGGCCGATCCCTGCCGGTTCAGAAGACACCCCCAGGGCGCGCCTCGGTCGATCGTTCTTGATCGGAGTGCCATGTTGAGTTGTACTGTGCCGCGTCGCCGACGGAGCGCCCCGTTGGCGGCGGCGATCTGTGCGTTGCTCGCGACCGTCGTCGCTCCGTCCTCGGTCTTTGCCCAGCGCCTGCCCCAGCTGCCCCAGGCGTTTCTCGATACGACGTATGCGCCGCCTGTCGGAGGGCAGGTCATCAGCGTCAACGCGGGCGACGATCTGCAGGCCGCCCTGAACCAGGCGAGCGCTGGCGACATCATCGAGCTGCAGGCCGGCGCCACCTTCACCGGCAACTTCATCCTGCCGGCCAAGACGGGCAGCGACTGGATCTATATCCGGTCCTCCGCCATCGCCAGTCTGCCGGCGCCGGGCACGAGGGTCAGTCCCGCGCAGGCCAGCCTCATGCCCAAGATCGTCAGCCCGAACACCGACGCGGCCCTGGCGGCAGACTTCGGCGCGCATCACTATCGCTTCGTCGGCATCGAGATCACCACGACGGTCTCGGATCCGTCGACGGCGATCACGAACCTGATCGCCTTCGGTTACGATCCGCACGGCAATCCCGTGACCTCCACGGCGCAGGCGCAGCACCACATCACGTTCGACCGCTGCTATATCCATGGCACGCCGACCGGCAACGTCGTGCGCGGCCTCGCGCTGAACAGCAGCAGCTCCGCCGTGGTCGATTCGTACGTGTCCGACTTCCATTCTAGATTCATCGACTCCCAGGCGATCGGCATCTGGAGCGGCGCCGGCCCCTTCAAATTCGTCAACAACTATCTCGAAGCGGCCGGCGAGAACATCCTCTTTGGCGGCGCGAGCCCCGGCATCACGAATCTCGTCCCCTCGGACATCGAGATCCGGCACAACCGCTTCTTCAAGCCGTTGTCGTGGATGCGGGAAGATCCCAGCTACGCCGGCATCCTGTGGGTGGTCAAGAACCTCCTCGAGCTCAAGAATGCCCAGCGCGTCCTCGTGGACGGCAACGTCTTCGAGAACATCTGGGTGGCCGCTCAGATCGGCTTCGCCGTCCAGTTCACGGTCCGCGACGACGGCGGCACCGCGCCCTGGACCGCCGTGCGGGACGTGACCTTCACCCACAACATCGCCCGTCATATCTCCGGCGGCATCAACGTCCTCGGGCTCGACGACAACGCGACGTCCCAGCACCTCGAACGCCTCTTGATACGCGACAACGTCTTCACCGATATGAGCACCGATGACGATACGAGGCTCTTCGAGATTCTCAACGGGGCCCTCGACGTCACCATCGATCACAACACCTCGCTACACAGCGGCCCCACGATGATGGCGGACGTCGCTCCCAGCCCGCGCCTCACGTTCCGTAACAACATCGTGCCGGAGAGGGAAGGCTTCGTCGGCTCGGGCACAGGCGCCGGCCTGCCCACGCTCAACGCGTGGTTCCCCGGCTACGTCTACCAGCGCAACGTCCAGCCCGGCGGTAACGCTCTCGTCTATCCAGCCGACAACTTCTTTCCCGCCACGCTCGCGGACGTCGGTTTCGTGGATCTGGCCGGCGGCAACTACCGTCTGACGGCCTCGAGCGCGTACAAGGGCGCCGGAACCGACGGCAAGGACATCGGCGCCGACATCGATGCGGTCGACGCCGCGACCGCCGGGGTGGTCGCAGGGATCGATGCTCCCGTGTTCGTGATCGTGACGGCGCCCCAGGCGGGGACGACCGTTTCCGGCTCGGTGACGGTCACCGCGGTGGCGAGCGCGACGGCGGGCGTGGCGGGCGTTCAGTTGAAGGTGAACGGCGCCAACCTCGGCCCGGAATCGGCGGTCCCGCCCTACTCCGTGTCGTGGGACACCACGAACCTGGCCAACGGCTCGTACAGCCTCACCGCGGTCGCCCGCGATACCGCCGGCCAGAGCATGACCTCGGATCCGATCGTCGTCACGGTCCAGAACCCCGGCGCGGCGACACAGCTGGCGCCGTCGGGAACGATCTCGACGGCGACACCTACCTACACCTGGACCGCCGTTCCGACGGCGACGCTGTACCTGCTCTGGATCGACGACAGCTCCGGCGGCCGTGTGCGGCACTGGTACACGGCGACAGAGGCCGGCTGCGCGAGCGGCACGGGAACGTGCTCGCTCACCCTCGACGTGGTCCTGAACCCGGGAGCGGGACAGTGGTGGGTCGTGACCGCCAACGCGACGACCAACGGACTGTGGAGCAGCGGGCTGACGTTCACGGTGCCGGGCACGCCGCCACCGGGCGCGGCGACCCTGGTGACGCCGGCCGGCATCATCGCGACCACGACGCCAACCTATACGTGGAACGCCGTGGCCAGCGCCACGCAGTACCTGTTGTGGGTCGACGACAGCTCGGGCGGCCGCATCCGACAGTGGTACACGGCAACCCAGGCGGGCTGCGCGGGCGGGACGGGAACGTGCTCGCTCACTCCGAGCGTGGAGCTGACTCCCGGCGCGGGCCAGTGGTGGATCGTGACGGCCAACGCCTCCGGCAATGGACCGTGGAGCGCCCGGATGGCTTTCACGGTGTTGGGCACGCCGCCGCCCGGGCCCGCGACGCTGCTGGCGCCGGCGGGCAGCATCGCGACCACGACGCCGACGTACACCTGGACCGCCGTGGCTGGCGCGACGCAGTACCTGCTGTGGCTCGATGACAGCTCGGGCGGGCGCCTGCGGCAGTGGTACACGGCGACGGAGGCTGGCTGCGCGAGCGGCACGGGAACGTGCTCGCTCACGCTCCCCGTGGTGCTGACCCCCGGCGCGGGCCAGTGGTGGATCGTGACGAACAACGCGTCGGGCAACGGGCCGTGGAGCGCCGCGCTCCCTTACACGGTGGCGGGCACCCCGCCGCCGGGCCCCGCGACCCTGCTGGCGCCGGCAGGCAACATCACGACGTCAACGCCCACGTTCATGTGGAACGCTGTCGCGAGCGCCACGCAGTACCTGCTGTGGGTCGACGACAGCTCGGGCGGGCGCATCCGAACGATCTACACCGCGGCGCAGGCCGGCTGCGCGAGCGGGACGGGAACCTGCTCACTGACGCCCAGCGTGACGCTGAGCCCCGGCGCGGGTCAGTGGTGGATCGTGACGAGCAATGCGGCGGGCAACGGGCCGTGGAGCGCTCGCGGGACCTTCACGCTGGCGGGCACCCCGCCCCCGGGCGCGGCAACGCTGGTGGCGCCGGCGGGCAGCATCGCGACGTCAACGCCCACGTTCACGTGGAACGCGGTGGCGAGCGCGACGCAGTATCTGCTGTGGCTCGACGACAGCTCGGGCGGCCGCATCCGCACGTGGTACAGCGCGGCGCAAGCGGGCTGCGCGAGCGGAACGGGGATGTGCTCACTGACACCCGGCGTGACGCTGAGCTCCGGCGCGGGTCAGTGGTGGATCGTGACGAACAATGCGTCGGGCAACGGACCGTGGAGTAGCGGGATGGCCTTCACGACGCCGTAGCGACAAGCGCGCAGCAGCCGCGCGTTCTGCGCGATCGAGCTCATCGACGACGCGCATCATCTGCAGCGAGTGTCCTGTCCTTCGATTTTCCACGCGCAGCCTCCTTCGGACAGAGTGACAGCGATAGACACCATCTGTCACGATGGCGGACGCGCCGCGCGATCTTACATCCTGAAAAAACGTCGATGAATCGAGAGGTCCAGTCGCACCATTCGCGTGGCATCGCCGATGCACCCCCATGGGATCCGGGGAACAGGGGGGCTAGAACATGTCGGCATGCCGCGCGCTGCGCATGCAGTTGCGGATGTCTGCGCTCGCGGTGTCAATGGTGCTGGCGATCATCGCCAACGCCCTCGTCGCCTCGAGCGTCGCTGCCCAGGGCCTCACCGACAGCGTGACGCATGCGCCGCCGACGACCGGGTCGTTTCCGTATTCCCCGCCGGGAACGTGGATGCCGGGTCAGCCCGGCTTTCCCCTGGCCGGACAATCGTACGTCGATCCCGTCTTCGGCACGACGATTCGCCGCCTCACGAACAATTTCCCGTCGCAGAGTTATAGCGACATCTACGGCACGAACGGCTGGTGGAACGCCGACAGCACGCGTTTTTACCACCGCACCGGGGGCGGCAGCTGGGCGGTGTTGGACACCGCGACGGGAGCCGTGGTGCGCGCGAACGTCCCATCGTCGTCGGGCGGCTTCGTCCAGTTCGATCCGGTCGATCCGAACGTCTACTACTACATCAGCGGCGTGAACCTGCGCCAGTACAACATCGCCACCGGCGCCGACACGGTCCTGAAAGCCTTTCCGGCCACGCTGCTCTGCAACGGCGGCGCGAACAACTTCATCGACCGCACGGGCCGTCTCTTCGCCGTGCTCTACAGCGGCGCGGTTCACATCTGGGATCGGCAGACCGACACGATCTACGCGGGCTCCGTCCCCGTCTCGATCACGTGCAACGCCGCAGGCTCGTTCGAGCTCACGCCGTCCGGCAGGTACATGGTGACCGACCTCTCGACCAACCAGAACTGGTTCTCGTACCGGATCGACACCGTCGCGCAGACGCTCAGCACGACCGGCGTGCTGTTCTGGACGCTGAGCACCGGTCACCACGCCCTCGCCTCGCCGAGCGACGGCAAGGACTACTTCTACTCGTCCGACGTCTTTGGCTGGCCGAGCGGCAACCCGGGCGTCTGGCGCGTCGACGTCGCGCTGCCCCAGGTCGCGTGCAACTCGTTGGCGACCTGCTCGCCGCAGTACAACCAGAACGTGCTGCTGTTCCGCTATGACTGGAATGACGCGGAGCACTTCGCCTGCGCGACCCAGGGGGCCAATCAGGACTGGTGCTTCACCTCCGTCGAGTCCTCGGACGACCTCTTCGCCAGTCAGGGGCCGTGGCGGCCGTACAAGTCCGAGATCGTGGCGACGCAGATGGTGCCCCCGTTCACCGTCTCTCGCCTTGTCCACCATCGCACGCGGAGCCCGGGCGCCGATTACTACTTCCAGCCACGGCTCAGCGCCAGCTGGGACGGCACCAAGGTCGCGTGGGCGTCGAACTTCGGGTACAACGCCGGCTCGGTTGGGTACTCCGACATCTACATCGCCGAGCTCAACGTCACCAACAATAACAATCCGGTGCCGACGGTGACCTCGCTGTCGCCGACCAGCACGACCGCGGGCGGCGGCGCGTTCACGCTGACCGTGAACGGGACGAACTTCGTGAGCGGGTCCGTCGTGCAGTGGAATGCGAACGCCCGTACCACGACCTTCGTCAGTGCCACCCAGCTTCGCGCAACGATCACCGCCGCCGACATCGCGACGGCCGGGACCGCCTCGGTCCGTGTGTCCACGCCGCCTCCCGGCGGCGGCAACTCGAACGCGCTGACGTTCACGATCAACGTCCCGGCCAATCCGGTGCCGACGCTCGGCTCGCTGGTACCCAGCAGCGCGACCGCGGGCACGGGGGCCTTCACGCTGACCGTGAATGGGACGAACTTCGTGAGCGGATCCGTCGTGCGGTGGAATAGCAGCGCCCGCACCACCACGTTCGTGAGCGGCACGCAGTTGCGCGCCGCGATCCCGGCGAGTGACGTCGCCACGGCGGGGACCGCGTCCGTCACGGTGTTCTCGCCGACGCCCGGCGGCGGCACCTCGGGCGCGCTCACGTTTACCATCAACAATCCGGTGCCGACGCTCGGCTCGCTCTCGCCGAGCACAGCGACCTCGGGCGCGGCGCCCTTCACGCTGACCGTGAACGGGACGAACTACGTGAGCGGGTCCGTCGTGCGCTGGAATGGCGGCGCCCGCACCACCACGTTCGTGAGCGGCACCCAGTTGCAGGCCGCGATCCCGGCGAGTGACGTCGCCACGGCGGGGACCGCGTCCGTTACGGTGTTCTCGCCGACGCCCGGCGGCGGCACTTCGGGCGCGCTCACGTTTACCATCAACAATTCGGTTCCGACGATCGGCTCGCTGACGCCGGGCAACGCGACTGCCGGCGCCGCAGCCTTCACCCTGACCGTGAGCGGGACGAACTTCGTGAGCGGATCCGTCGTGCAGTGGAATAGCGGCGCCCGCGTCACCACGTTCGTGAGCAGCACCCAGTTGCAGGCCGCGATCACCGCCGGCGACATCGCCACCGCGGGGACGGCGTCCGTCACCGTCTTCTCGCCGACCCCCGGCGGTGGCACCTCGGGGGCGCTCACGTTCACCGTCAACAGCGCCGTGCCTCCGGGCGCGGCGACGCTGGTGACGCCGTCGGGCAGCATCGCGACCACGACCCCCACCTTCACCTGGAACGCCGTGGCGGCCGCCACGCAATACCTGCTCTGGGTGGACGACAGTTCTGGCGGGCGCATCAGGACGACCTA
>QHVJ01000141.1 GCA_003222275.1 Acidobacteriota bacterium
ACGAGATCGATGAAGTACGGTGCCTCGGCGGTGTCGATGGAGGGGGCCTCGATCTTCACCGGCTCGGCCATCGCCTTGTCGGCGGTGGCGGCGTCGACGAAGCCCGATTCCACCATCGCCTTCAGCACCTGGTTCCGCCGTTCCATCGCCCGCTGGGGGTGGCGGTAGGGGTTGAAGGGGTTCGGGGACTGGATCATCCCCGCCAGAAGCGCCGCCTCCGCGAGCGTGACGTTGCCCACGTCCTTGTGGAAGTACATCCGGGCCGCCTCGCCCAGCCCGTGGATCGAGAACGATCCCACCTGGCCCAGGTACACCTCGTTCAGGTACAGCTCGAGAATGTCCTTCTTGTCCGCGCGTCGCTCGAGCACGAAGGCGAGCAGCGCCTCCTGCAGCTTGCGGCGCATCGTCCGCTCGGGCGTGAGGAAGAAGTTCTTCACGAGCTGCTGGGTGATGGTGCTTCCACCCTGGATGTAGCTCTCCGCCCGCGCGTTGCGTACGGCCGCGGCGACGATGCGTATCGGGTCGAGGCCAGGATGGCTGAAGAAGCGCCGGTCCTCGATCGCGAGCACGGCCTTGACCAGATGGTCGGGCAGCTCCTCGTACTTGATGATCCGCTTCTTCTCGCGGCTGTCGTCGAAGAGATAGGTGATGAGCTCGGGCTCCAGCGTCACCTGCGAGTACATCTGCTTGGAAGAGAGCCCCCGCATGTCGCGGATCGCCTTCTTCTCGAAGCTCACCGCCACCGCCTCCCCGGGCGCGTCCGCGGCCGGCCGCGGGGTGAAGACGACCGTCCGCGCCCCCACGACGAACTCACCCGGGGCGTCGGGAACATCGTTTTTCTGCTCGTAGCGGAGGCCATTCAGGATCTTGACCAGCTCGTCGCCGGCCAGCGGCAGCCCGGTGCGCAGGACGACCGGCCGCGCGTAGATGCGGGCCGGCACCATCCACCGCTCGCCGTGCAGCCGGCGGTCCACCATCACGCTGTAGCGCAGGTAGTAATAGATGAGGATCGAGGACCCGATCACGACGGGCAGCGTCAGCACGGTGAGAAGGGCGAGGACGAGGCGAAGGCGTTGGGGGGAGTAGGTGTGGCCGCGGGAGCCCGTGGGCGCGATGCGACGGCTGGGATTTCCCACGCGTTTCGATTATAGCCGTTGACGCGCCGGCCCCGCCGCGGCTACCGTCTGCAAGTGTCTGGCGGCGCCCGCGCGGCATTGACCGCGTTCCTCTTGACGAGCGTCGCCGCTCCGGCGATCGCCCAGACGCGGCCGCTCCTCACCGAAGAGGCGACCACCGCTCCCGCCGGCCGCATCGTGCTCGAAGCGGGCGCGGACGCCATCCGCGCGGAGCCGAACTTCCTCACCGGGCACGCGCGCGACCGGTACGACCTGCCGGTGCTGCGTCTCGTCTTCTCGCCCGCCGGCAACGTGGAGGTCGACGTCGAGTGGGTCGGCCGGGTCATGGCGCGCAACGACCCCGACTTCGGCAACGTGTCGGACTGGGGCGACGTCACGCTGCGGGCCAAGGTGCGCCTCGCGGAGGAGACCGCGGGACGTCCGGCCCTGGCCGCCCGCTTCGGCGTGACGCTTCCCGAGACGAGCTTCGGCAACGGGCTCGGCCCCAACACTCTGCGGATGGCCGCGCAGCTCCTGTTGACGAAGACGGTGGGCGGGCTCGTCCTTCACGCCAACGCCGGCCTCGGTCTCCAGGACGAGGTGCTGCGCCCGCACGAGCAGCGCGACTTCCTCGTCTACGGCGTGGCCGCCGCGCACGAGCTGGGCCGGGCCGCGGCGCTGGCGGCGGAGGTCGCGGGGCGCGCCGGCAAGGGCGCGCCGGGAGCGGAGGCGCGCGCGGAGGCGCGCGCGGGCGTGCGCCTGGGACGTGGCCGCCTGCGGGCCGACGCGGCCGTGCGGCGCGGCCTCGCCGCCGCCGACGGCACCTGGGGGCTGACCGCGGGTCTTACCTGGGTCGTGCGCGCGGAGAGATAAGACCCTCACCCCTGCCCCTCTTCCTTTCCGGGGAGGGGATCGCTTTAGCGGGACAGGTGCGACTCGGTGTCGTCGAGCGACCATTTCTCGACGTCGTCCAGGCGCGCGAGCAGGAGCCGGTGCGTTTCCGGGTCGAAGCTCTCGGGGGGCGCGGGCTCGCGGGCGCGCATCTGCGCCGCCAGCGCCTGGAGCCGCGCTCGCACGCGGCCATCGCGCTCGCCTGCCGCGGCCGCGTCGACCTCCGCCGCCGCGGCGCGGAGGGCCGCGGGATAGCGGCCCGCGCGCTTGAGCGAGCCGCGCCAGCGCTCATAGACGATCCGGCTCACCCAGTGATACTCCTCCGGGGTCATTCGCCCGGCCACGTAGGCGTCGAGCTCGCCGGTGACCATCTCGCTGACGCCCTGGATGACGTCGGGGACCTGTCTCAGCTCCTCCAGCGACCGGACGTGCTTGCGAGGGAGGCGGTCGAGCCGCGGATCGGCGCCGCGACGGGTGGCGTCGATCCGCTGCCTCACGGCAAAGAATCGGTCGAGCTGCTCGGCGGTGAGTACCTCGGCGGCCGGCCTCTTCCAGTTGCTCTGCGCCTCCATCTGCTCGAGCTGGGTCTGACTCTGCTTCATGCGCGAGATCGGCTGCATCATGCGGAGACCCGGGGCGATCACCCGCGGCGCGAGAACGACGCAGACGGCGGCCATCGCCATGAAGACGACGAGCAGTGCCACGAGGACCGGAGCGCGATTCTTCTTCAGCCCACCACCTCGACCCGGACGCGGCCGGTGCCGGGGCCGATGAGGCCGATGGCCCGGGCGGCGGCCTTCGACACGTCGATGACGCGCCCCTTGTGGTTGGGAAAGCGGTCGTTGATCCGAACCACCACGCTGCGGCGGGTCGACAGCAGCGTCACCTTCACGCGGGTGCCGAAAACGAACGTGGCGTGGGCGGCGGTGAGCGCCTCCTGGTCGTAGACCTCGCCGTTCGACGTGCGGTTGCCGTGGTAGCCCGGGCCGTACCAGGAGGCGACGCCCTCCTCCACGAAACCGACGGGAGGCGCAAAGGACGGCGGGAAGCGGTAGTGGTAGTAATGGGCACAGCCGGCGAGCAGGGCCACGGCGGCGAGCACCGCCGCCCCGCGCTTCATGAGATCGTGTGCACCCGGATCATGTTGGTGGTGCCGGCGGTGTGGCTCTGGCCGCCGAGCATGAGGACGACGTCGCCGGGACCGGCGAGCTTCTTTCGCTTCAACAGCTCCTCCGCCTCCAGGACCATCTCGTCCGTCGTCCGCGCGATGCCCGACTTGAGCGGGACGACCCCCCACCACAGCGCCAGCCGCCGGCAGGTGTCCTCGTCGTACGTGATGGCCGCGATGGGGGAGCGGGGCCGGTACATCGAAACGAGGCACGCGGTCGAGCCCGATGCGGTGAAGGCGACGATGAGCTTGCACTCCAGCTCCTCCGCCACCATGGTCGCCACGCGGGACAGGCTGCGGGCCACCATTCTTGTGGCATTAGGATTGCCCCGTCTCCGCACCGGGTCGCGCTCGCTGAGGTGCTCCTCGGTGTAGACGGCGATGCGGGCCATCGTCTCGACCGACTCCACCGGATAGCGCCCGGCCGCGGTCTCCGCCGACAGCATCACGGCATCGGTCCCGTCCACGATGGCGTTGGCCACGTCGGAGGCCTCCGCCCGCGTCGGCCGGGGATGCTCGACCATGCTCTCCAGCATCTGGGTGGCGGTGATGACGGCCTTGCCCGCGGCGTTGGCGATCCGGATGATCCGCTTCTGCAGCGTGGGCACCTCCTCGGTCGCCAGCTCCACGCCGAGGTCGCCCCGCGCCACCATCAGCCCGTCGGCCGCTTCCACGATCGCATCGAGGTCCTCGACCGCCTCCCGCTTCTCGATCTTCGCGATGACGGGCGCCGTCCCGCCGATGGCGGCGATGGCGGCGCGCGTCTCCCTCACGTCGGCGGCCTGCCGCACGAAGGAGAGCGCGACGTAGTCGACGCCGTTCTTGATGCCGAGGGCGAGGTCGCGGCGGTCCTTGTCCGTCAAGGCAGGGGCGGAGATCTTCACGCCGGGGAGGTTCATGCCTTTGTTGGGCTTGAGGAGACCCCCGTGGACGACCTCGCACTCCACGTGCTCGTCCGTTGCGCGGACGACCCTCAGCTCGAGGTTCCCGTCGTCGAGCAGGATGCGGTCGCCGGGACGGACGTCGGCGGGCAGCGCCGGGTAGGTCGTGGAGACGATGGAGCCATCGCCCTCCACCGACTCATTGGTCGTGATGACGATCCGGGCGCCGTCCGCCAGCATCACCGGCTGGCCGCCGCGCAGACGGCCGGTCCGGATCTTGGGGCCCGAGAGGTCCTGCAGCACGGCGATGGGCCGGTCCAGGGCGGCGGAGATCTCCCGCACCGCCCTCATCACCTGCAGGTGGACCTCCGGCTCGCCGTGGGAAAAGTTGAGGCGCACCACGTCGACGCCGGCCCGGACGAGGCGTTCGAGCACCGGCCGCTCGCGGGAGACGGGCCCGATCGTGGCGACGATCTTGGTGCGCCGCATTGCGAGAGAGTATAATCCGCGGCTATCCGCGTTCCCATTTCTGATGAGCCAGCACTGAAGATGCTTCCCAACTACGTCCCCATCTTGATCCTCGGCGCGGTGGCCCTGGGGTTCTCGGTGTTCACCCTCGTCCTCTCCCATCTCCTGGGCCGGCCGCGCCCGACCGCCGCCAAGAGCGAGGTCTACGAATGCGGCATGCCTCCCATCGGGACGGCGCGTGAGCGCTTCCCGATCAAGTTCTACCTCGTCTGCATGATCTTCATCCTCTTCGACGTGGACGCCGCCTTCTTCTATCCCTGGGCCCTGGTCTTCCGCGAGCTGGGCGTCTTCGGCTTCGTGGAGATGCTCGTCTTCGTCGGGCTCCTGGGCAGCGGCTTCGTCTACGCCTGGAAGGTCGGGGCGCTGGACTGGTAGGCATGGCGCTCGACCCCGACCGGAAGAAGAAGTTCGACGAGATCGTGAAACGCTACCCGGTGAAGCGCTCCGCCATCCTGCCGCTCCTCCACCTGCTGCAGGAGCAGGAGGGCTGGCTCTCGAACCAGGCCCTCGAGTACGCCGCCTCTCTCCTCGAGCTGACCCCGGCCCAGGTCCACGATGCCGCGACCTACTACACGATGTACCGCTTCAAGCCCGAGGGGCGGCACCACCTCGAGTTCTGCACGAACCTCTCGTGCGCGCTCTACGGTGCGGACGAGCTGATCGCGGAGACGTGCCGGCGCCTGGGCGTGAAGGAGGGCGAGACCACCGCCGACGGGAGCTTCACTGTGCACCGCGTCGAATGCCTGGCCGCCTGCGGGGGCGGACCCGCGGTGCAGGTGGACGGGCGCTGGGTCGAGAACGTCACCCCTGCGGACCTCGACGCGATCCTCTCCGGCCAGCTGACCCGCCGTCCCTTCGCATGGCCCAAGAGTCCGGGCGAGGCGGTGATCCTCCGCAACATGTGGAAGGAGAACTCCGCTTCGATCGACGTGTACAAGGCGGGCGGCGGATACGCGAAGCTCAAGGACTTCCTGTCGATGAAGCCCGAGGACGTCATCGAGACGGTCAAGAAGTCCAACCTCCGCGGCCGTG
Organism: Acidobacteriota bacterium; assembly: GCA_003222275.1. Taxonomy (GTDB): domain Bacteria; phylum Acidobacteriota; class Vicinamibacteria; order Fen-336; family Fen-336; genus AA32. The sequence continues at coordinate 5,616 of QHVJ01000141.1, forward strand.
GTGGCGCGGGGTTCCCCACCGGCATGAAATGGGGCTTCCTCCCCAAGGACAGCCCCAAGCCGCGCTATCTCCTGGTCAACGCCGACGAGAGCGAGCCGGGGACGTTCAAGGACAGGCTCATCATCGAGAACGATCCCCACCAGCTCATCGAGGCCTCCGTCGTCTCCGCCCACGCCATCCGCTCCAAGGTCTGCTACATCTACATCCGGGGCGAGTTCCACGAGGGCATCCAGATCCTGGAGAGGGCGGTGGCGGACGCCTACGCCGCCGGCTACGCGGGCCAGAACATCCTCGGCACCGGCGTGGACGTCGACGTCTACGTCCACGGCGGCGCGGGAGCCTACGAGTGCGGCGAGGAGACGGCGCTCATCGAGAGCCTGGAGGGCAAGCGGGGCCAGCCGCGCCTGAAGCCTCCCTTCCCGGCCACGAGCGGCGTCTACGGCTGCCCGACGATCGTCAACAACGTCGAGACGCTGGTCTGCGTGCCCCTCATCCTGGATCGCGGGGCGGAATGGTTCGCGGCCCAGGGCACCGAGAAGAACGGCGGGCCCAAGCTCTACTGCGTGAGCGGCCACGTGAAGCGGCCCGGCACCTACGAGGCGCCGATGGGCAAGATCACCCTCCGGCAGCTCATCTACGACGCCGGCTACGGGGGCGGGATGCGCGACGGCCGCCGGCTCCGGGCGGTCGTCCCCGGCGGCTCGTCGACCCCCGTCTTGACCGATACCGAGATCGACGTCGCGATGGACTTCGACAGCCTGGCCAAGGCGGGCTCCATGCTGGGCTCGGCAGGCACGATCGTGATGGACGACTCGACGTGCATGGTGTGGATGGCCCGGAAGCTGACCTACTTCTACAAGCACGAGTCGTGCGGCAAGTGCTCGCCCTGCCGGGAGGGAACGGGCTGGATGCTGCGTCTCCTGGACCGCATCGAGGAGGGCGCGGGCAGCGAGCGCGACCTCGACGTCCTCTGGAACGTCTGTGACTCCATCGCGGGCAAGACGCTGTGCCCGTTCGGCGACGCCGCCATCGCCCCGCCCCAGTCGACCCTGAAGAAGTTCCGGGACGAGTACGAGTACCACGTGCGGGAGAAGCGTTGCTGGCGCGGCGTCGCGAAGACCTTCGCGGAAGCGAAGGCGCTCGCCGCCCAGCCGGTGACCGCGCGGTGACGCCGGTGCAGCAGGAGCTGCTGATCGCCACCGGCAAGGTGCTCGTCTTCGTGGGCGTGTTCCTGGGCCTGTTCTCGGGGATGACCTACGTCGAGCGGCGGCTGCTGGCCTTCATGCAGTTCCGCCTGGGGCCGAACCGCGTGGGTCCCTTCGGCCTCCTGCAGCCGGTGGCCGACGGCATCAAGCTCTTCTTCAAGGAAGAGGTGATGCCCGAGGGCGCGAACAAGTGGGCCTTCATGGCCGCCCCGGCGCTGGCGATCGTGACCGCCTTCCTCGCGATCGCCGTCGTCCCCTACGGCCCGACCGTGCACCTGTTCAACCGGGACATCCCGCTGCAGATCGCGGACCTCGACGTGGGCGTGCTCTTCCTCTTCGCGATCTCGTCGCTCGGCGTCTACGGGATCGTGATGGCGGGCTGGGCGGCCAACAACAAGTACACGCTGCTCGGTGGCCTGCGCTCCTCGGCCCAGATGTTCTCCTACGAGCTGTCGCTGGGGATGTCGTGGGTCGGGGCCATCATCCTCGCCGGCTCCTTCCGCATCTCCGACATCGTCGCCAGCCAGGCCGGCTGGTTCATCCCGAACTGGAACTTCTTCCGGCAGGCGCCGGGGTTCCTCGTGTACCTGGTGGCGGCCACCGCGGAAGTGAACCGCACGCCCTTCGACCTGCCGGAGGCGGAGACGGAGCTGGTGGCCGGCTTCCACACCGAGTACTCCTCGATGCGGTTCGCGCTGCTCCAGATGGCGGAGTACGTGAACATGATGACGGTGGCGGCGGTGGGGACGAGCCTCTTCTTCGGCGGCTGGCTGGCGCCGGTGCCCGGGCTCCAGCACGTCTTCGGCCGCGACATCGGCCTGCTGTGGTTCCTGCTCAAGATGGGAGCCGGCCTCTTCTTCTTCATCTGGCTGCGGGGGACCGTCCCCCGCTTCCGCTACGACCAGCTGATGAACTTCGGATGGAAAGTGCTGCTTCCCCTGGCCACCCTCAACATCCTGGGCACCGCCGCGTGGATCGCGTTCAGCAAGTGACGCTCGACGCGATCCTCTTCTACGTCTTCGCCGCCGCCGCCCTCGGCTCCGCGCTGGTCGTGGTCGGCCAGCGGCACCCGACCTACAGCGCGTTCGCCCTCATCGTCACGCTGTGCTCTCTGTCCGCGGTGTTCGGCCTGCTCGGCTCGCCCTTCATCGCCGTGCTCCAGGTGGTCGTGTACGCGGGCGCGATCATGGTCCTCTTCCTCTTCGTGCTGATGCTCCTCCGCGTGACGCGCGAGGAGCGCCCCGCCGGCGGGGGGTGGGCCCTGAAGGCGACCGCGATCGGCCTGGGCGCGGTGCTCGCGGCCCAGGTGGGGTCGGTGCTGGCGACGGTGGCGCGGGGGCCCGGCGCGCCCGGTTTCAACGCCTCGACCGTCAGCGTCGCGCGATTGCTTTTCTCGCCGGCCTACCTCTACGTCTTCGAGGCCACCTCCATCCTCATCCTGGCCGCGCTCGTGGGCGCGGTGGCCCTGGCCAAGAGAGACTTGTGAGCGGAAGCGCGGACCTCGTCACTCCCGCCCTGCTCCTCAGCCTGGGGCTCTTCGCCATCGGGGTCGTGGGCGTGTTCCTGCGCCGCAACGTGATCACCGTGTTCATGTGCGTCGAGCTGATGCTGAACGCGGTGAACCTGGCCTTCGTGGCCTTCAGCCGCTGGCGGGGAACGCTCGACGGGCAGGTGCTGGTGTTCTTCGTCCTGACCGTGGCGGCGGCGGAGGCGGCGGTGGGCCTCGCGATCATCATCGCCGCCCAGCGCAACAAGGACACGCTGGACCTGGACGCCTTCAACCTCCTGAAGTGGTAGCGATGGGGAAGCTGCTCAGCATCGACGTCCTGCCCTTCTTCGCCCTCTTCCTGCCCCTCGCCGGGTTCCTCGTGCTTTCGCTCTTCGAGCCGGGCATCCGCCGGGACCGGGAGGACAAGGGTGCGGCCCTCCTGGCCTGCGCGACCGTGGTCGTGTCCTTCTTGTGCCTGCTGTGGACCGCGCTCCACCTGGACGAGGCGGCCCAGGGCCTGGTGGCGTTCCGCCTCCGGTACAACCTGCCGCCGCGGGCGACCCCGTACATGCCTTACCAGCCCTTCATCGGGTTCGACTGGATCGACGTGACCGGCGTCCACATCCCGTTCGCCCTGCTGATGGACCGCCTGACGTCGGTCATGACGCTGGTGGTGACCGGCGTGGGCTCCCTCATCCACATCTACTCGGTCGGCTACATGGCCCACGACGAGGAGCGGGTCCGCTACTTCTCCTACTTGAACCTCTTCACGTTCTTCATGCTCCTCCTGGTGATGGCGGGCAACCTGCCCGTGATGTTCATCGGCTGGGAGGGCGTGGGCCTGTGCTCCTACCTGCTCATCGGCTTCTGGTACAAGAAGAAGAGCGCCGCCGACGCGGGCAAGAAGGCGTTCATCGTGAACCGGATCGGGGACGCCGGCCTCATCCTGGGGATGATCGCCGCCTTCTATTCCTTCGGCACCTTCGACACGTTCGCGCTGACGGAGGGGGCGGGCGCGCTCCAGCCCGAGAAGTGGGGCGAGTTCGGCCCGCTGACCGTGGTGGCGCTGCTGCTCTTCGTGGGCGCGTGCGGCAAGAGCGCGCAGATTCCCCTCCACGTCTGGCTGCCCGACGCGATGGAGGGCCCGACCCCCGTCTCCGCGCTCATCCACGCCGCGACGATGGTCACCGCCGGCGTCTACATGGTGGCGCGGCTGGGCCCGCTCTACGCCCACTCGCAGACGGCGATGGCGGTGGTGGCGCTGGTCGGAACCGTGACCGCCGTCATGGGCGCGACGATCGCCCTCGTCCAGACCGACATCAAGAAGGTGCTGGCCTATTCGACGGTCAGCCAGCTCGGCTACATGTTCCTGGCGTGTGGCGTGGGTGCGTTCGGCGTGGGCGTCTTCCACCTCTTCACGCACGCGTTCTTCAAGGCGCTGCTCTTCCTCGGCTCCGGCTCCGTCATCCACGCCCTGGGCGGGGAGCAGGACATGCGGAAGATGGGCGGCCTGTGGCGCCGGATTCCGTGGACCTTCGGGACCTTCGTGGTGGGGACGCTCGCCATTGCCGGCATCCCGCCCCTGGCCGGCTTCTTCAGCAAGGACGCGATCCTCGGCAGTGCTCTCGCGGAGGGGCACACGGTGCTGTTCGTCGTCGGGCTGCTGACGGCAGGGTTGACTGCCTTCTACATGGGGCGGCTGCTGTTCCTCACTTTCTTCGGCCCGTTCCGCGGCGGGCACGATGCGGAGCACCACCTGCACGAGAGCCCGTGGGTGATGCTCGCGCCCCTCGTGATCCTCGCGATCGGCTCGGTGGGCGCGGGCTTCGTGCCCGTGCCCGAGATGCTGGCGGAGGTGTTCCGCCTGCCCGCGGAGGAGGGTCATCATCCGGGCTGGCTGCCGATCGTGGCGACGCTGGTGGCGATCCTGGGGATCGTGGGCGCGTACTGGCTCTATCTGATGTTGCCCGATCTGCCGGGGCGGATCGGGACCCGCCTTCGGCCGCTCGGCCACGTCCTCGAGGAGAAGTACTTCTTCGACCGCGCCTACGACACGTTCGCGCGCCGCGTCGTGGTCGAGGGAAGCCGGAAGGTGCTGTGGCAGGGCCTCGACGTGTCGGTGATCGACGGCGCGGTGAACGGCGTCGGGCGCCTCACCGCGGGCGCCTCCCGCTCCGCCCGCCTCGTCCAGACCGGCCTCGTCCGTGGCTACGCGCTGCTCATCCTGGGCGGCGCGGTCACCGTGCTCGGGTACCTCCTATGGGCGCGATGAGCGGACGCCACGTCCTCACCGCGCTCATCGTGCTCCCGCTGGTGGGGGCGGGGGTGGTGGCCGTGATACCGCGCGAAGCGGTGCGCCTCCAGAAGCTCGTCGCGCTCGGCTTCACGACGGCGGCCTTCGCGCTCTCGATCTTCATGCTGCGCGGCTTCGCGCCTCGCCCGGGGATGCAGTTCGAGGTCTCGCGGGCGTGGATGCCCGCCTACGGCATCTCGTACCACCTGGGCGTCGATGGCCTCAGCGTATGGCTGGTGATCCTGACCACCTTCCTGACCCCGCTCGCGCTCCTCGGGTCGTGGTCCTCCATCCACGACCGGGTGCGCGGGTTCAACGTCTTCATGCTGCTGCTCGAGGCGGGGATGGTGGGGGTCTTCGTCGCCCTCGACCTCTTCCTCTTCTACATCTTCTGGGAGGCGATGCTGATCCCGATGTACTTCCTCATCGGGATCTGGGGCCACGAGCGGCGCATCTACGCGGCGATCAAGTTCTTCCTCTACACGTTCGCGGGCAGCGCGCTGATGCTGGTCGCGTTCATCGTCCTCTACCGCGCGACGGGCCTTCACAGCTTCGACCTGGCCCTGCTCGTACGCCAGCCGGTGAGCCCCGAGATGCAGATGTGGCTCTTCGCGGCGTTCGCCCTGGCCTTCGCGATCAAGGTGCCGATGTTCCCGTTCCACACCTGGCTTCCCGATGCCCACGTGGAAGCGCCCACGGCGGGCTCGGTGATCCTGGCCGGCGTGCTCCTGAAGATGGGCACGTACGGCTTCCTCCGGCTCGCCTTGCCCCTGTTCCCCGTCGCGGCCGCCCGCTTCGCGCCCGCGATCGCGATCCTGGCCGTCGTCGGAATCATCTACGGGGGGCTCGTCTCGCTCGTGCAGCCGAACCTCAAGAAGCTGGTCGCCTACTCCTCGGTGGCACACCTCGGCTTCGTGATGCTGGGTGTCGCCGCGATGACCACCACCGGGATCGTGGGCGCGGTCTATCAGATGCTGAACCACGGCATCTCGACGGGAGCGCTGTTCCTTCTCGTGGGGATGCTCTACGACCGGCGGCACACCTTTCTCATCGACGAGTTCGGCGGCCTGAAGACCGTGATGCCGTGGTTCTCGGCCGTCTTCCTCCTCATCTGTCTCTCGTCCATCGCCGTGCCCGGGTTCAACGGGTTCGTCGGGGAGTTCCTGATCCTGATCGGCTCGTGGCGCGCGCCCTTCATACCCGGGCGCGCCCTGGTCGCCGTGGCGTCGGTCGGGGTGATTCTCGCCGCGGCCTACATCCTGTGGATGGTCCAGCGCGTTCTCTACGGCGAAGTGAGCAGGCCCGCCAACGCCGGCCTGCCCGACCTGACGGCGCGCGAGGCCCTCGTGCTCACGCCGCTCGTGGTGCTGGCGCTGTTCATGGGAATCGCGAGCCCGATCTTCACCCGCACCATCGAGCCCGCC
>QHVJ01000142.1 GCA_003222275.1 Acidobacteriota bacterium
AGTGTCATAATTGAGTCGCGATAATTCACCGGCGAAAACAATGAGGGCCGACCGCCTGCTGTCCGCTTTGCTGCTGCTGCAAGCGCACGGCCGCCTGACCGGGCGCCAACTGGCCAAGCGGCTCGAGGTGTCGGCGCGCACCGTCCATCGCGATATGGAGGCGCTGAGCGCTTCCGGCGTGCCCGTTTTCGCGCTGCGGGGCGCGCGGGGCGGATGGCAGCTCGACGAAGACTGGCGCACGCGAGTTCCCGGCCTGGACGAGTCGGAGCTACGCGCCCTCCTGATGGCGCAGCCTCGCATGATCGGCGACGCGCGGCTGGCCCGGGCGGCGGAGCGCGCCCTCGAGAAGCTGATGGCGGCGCTGCCCGTGTCGCTGCGCGAGCAGGCCGCGTCCATCCGCCAGAGGCTGTACGTGGACCCGACCGGCTGGCGCGGCACCAGCGAGAACCTGGCGATGCTCCCCATCGTGCAGGACGCCGTCGCGCGCGATCGCAAGATCGCGATCCGCTACTGGCGGGCGGACCGCCAGCCCGTGGAGCGGACGCTCGATCCCCTCGGCCTCGTGGCCAAAGGCAACACCTGGTATCTCGTCGCCCGGAGCGCCGATCGGCTCCGCACCTATCGCGTGTCCCGCATCGAGGAGGCGAAGGTACTGGACAGGGCGGTCGAGCGGCCGGCCGATTTCGATCTCGCCCTCTACTGGAGATCTTCCACCAAGGAGTTCGAGGAGGCGTGGCCGCGGTGCGACGCCCTCCTGCGGCTGGAGCCGCATATGGCCCGATGGATGAAGACATGGAGGGCCGGATCGACCGTCGAGGCCGCGGAGGCTGGAGATCCGGCCGGATGGGTCAGGCTACGCGTCACGTTCGATCACCCGAGCGAGGCGTGCTTCGTCGTCCTGGGGCTCGGGCCGCGCGCGGACGTGATCGAGCCCGCGAGCCTGCGTGAGCGCGTCGCGGCCGAAGCGGCGGCGGTCGTGGCGCGGGGCCGTCAGGGGTAACAGCGCTCACCCGGGCTCGCTCATCTCTAGGGCGAGCCGCGGCGGTGCCGGCGGATGCGACGCCAGACCCCGGCCCAGTAAGCCAGGTAGTAGCCGAGCACCAGGGCGCCGGCCGCGAGAGAGCCCGCGGCGCCGGACGCAGCGAGCCAGGACGCGTCGCCCGGGGTGGAGTGCCAGGCGTGCCAGCTCCGCCAGAAGCCGTAAAGGATCCGCGCCGTCACGACCAGCGTGATGGCGAGCACCAGCGCGCGGCTAGGCGTGTAGTGCAGGGACCGGGGCGTCTCTTCCCAGCGGCTCAGCCAAAGGCCCAGAAGCCCGAGCAGGCACCCGCCGGCGAAGCCCGTGAGCGTGTATCTGAACGCCATCGGGATCCAGTAGCTGGTGACGCCCGCCACCATCAGCAAGAGCGCGGCCGAGACGCTGACGGCAACGAGGTTGATCGTCGTCACCCAGCGTCGCGCGGGCCGCCGCGCCGTGCCCGCTCGGTAGCGCAGGACGAGCGACAACGGCATCAAGGCGATGAGCGCGAGCACGCCGCCGACCAGCGCTACGGCTACGGCGATGAACGGCACGTCAACAGCGTACCAACGCTCACGGCTGGGCGAGCAGGCCCAGCCTTCGTCCCGCTTCCGAGTGGGCGATCAGCCTGGCCAGGCGCCGCTGCCGCGTCTCTTCGCGCTTCGCGCTCACGACGTAGTGGGTGAGGGTCCGCTGGTACCAGGGAGCCTGCGCCTTGAAGAAGGTCCAGGCCTTCTCGTTGGCTCGGAACTGCTTCTCATGGGCGCGACCGAGCTTCGGGTGGCTTCTCTCGTATGCGTAGATGCCCGACCTCTTCGGGTCGGCCTTCGCGAAGGCGGCCAGCCCGGCCGCGGCCATCCGTCCGAGCTTCTTCAGGGCGGCGACGCGCTGGACGTTGACGTTGCTCCAGACGCTCTTCGCCTTCCGTGGCGTGAACCGGATGCGGTAGCTGATCTCGTCGATGCGGTAGCGCACGCCGTCGATCCACCCGAAGCAGAGCGCCTCGTCCACCGACTCAGGCCACGTGATGCTGGCCCGGCCCGAGGCGCGCTTGTGAAAGCCGACCCACAGCTCGGGCTTCTTCGCGTGGTTCCGCTCCAGCCAGCGACGGAAATCCGCGGGCGTGCGGAAGAACCTCGGCTTCGGCAGGGACACGATCGTCGCCACCAGGAGGCCGGACAGCACCGTGTTTCGCCGGCGCCAGGACGGCGACTCGGGGGCCATGGGGAGCGCGGCCACGCTGGACGGCACGTCGCTCATGTCCATCGCCTGATCCACGGTCGCAAACGTCAGGCCCGCGATCTTGCGTGACGCGGGAGCGGGCGTCGCCAGGCTCACGCCGACCAGCACGCCGACGCAGACGACGAACACCACCGCCGCGAAGTGCAGGAAGTTCATGCGCACGAAGCCGTGCAAGAGTCCGTCCGCCATCGGCTGCCCCGCGTAGGCCAGCTCGAGGACGAAGCGCGCCGTGCCGAGGACGAAGCCGGTGAGCAGCGCGGCCAGGGCGCCGGTGCCGTTGGCGCGCTTCCAGACGACGCCGAGCAGGAATACGGCGGCGATGGGCGGCGCGATGTAGGCCTGCACGCTCTGCAGGTAGACCCAGAGCTGGCTGCTGATGTGCTTCATGAACGGGATCCAGAGCAGCCCCAGCGCGACCATGATGACCGTCGCCGCCCGGCCGACGTTCACCAGCTCGCGCTCCCCGGCCCGGGGCCGCAGGTGGCGGTAGAAGTCCATGGTGAAGATCGTGGAGCTGGAGTTGAACACCGCCGACAGGCTCGACATGAGCGCGGCGAGCATCGCCGCCACCATCAGCCCGACGAGGCCGGACGGCATCAGCCGCACCACCAGCAGCGGGAAGGCGGCGTTGGAGTCGGCCGCCATCTCCTCCGGATAGAGGGCGCGCGCGATCAGGCCCGGGATCACGAGCATGAAGACGGGCAGGATCTTCAGGAACCCCGCCAGAACCGTGCCCGCCTTCGCGTGGCCCTCGTCCTTCGCGGCGAGCGCGCGCTGGACGATGACCTGGTCGGTGCACCAGTACCAGAGACCCAGGATGGGCGCCCCCAGAAAGATTCCGGTCCATGGAAAGTCGGGATGGCTGGGCGGCTTCATCATGTGGAAGAAGTCCGTCGGCACCTGAGCCTCCAGGCCGCTCATGCCGCCCACCCGGCCCAGGCCGATGACCATCAGCGTCAGGGCGCCGACGATCAGCACCACCGTCTGCATCACCTCCGTGTAGATCACGGCCGCCAGCCCGCCGGCCACGGTGTAGACGCCGGTCGCCACCACGAGCACGAGGGCCGACTTCCACATGCTCCAGCCCAGCAGCGCCTGCAGCAGCAGCGCCCCCGCGAACAACCCGACTGCGATCTTGGTGAAGACGTAGGCGATGAGGGAGATGCCAGCCAGGTAGACGCGGCACGCCCGGTTGTACCGCCGCTCCAGGAACTCCGGCATCGTGTAGACGTTGGAGCGCAGGTAGAACGGCACGAACACCCAGCCCAGGACGAGGATGATCAGCGAGGCCAGCCACTCGAAGTGGCCCACGGCGAGGCCGGAAGCGGCTCCCGAGCCGGCGAGCCCGATGAAATGCTCGCTCCCGATGTTGGCCGAGAAGAGCGACGCGCCGATCGCCCACCACGCCGCGTCGCGGCTGGCCAGGAAGTAATCGGCGGTGCTCTTTCCGCGGCGGACGAAGTAGAAGCCGATGGCGAAGACGCCCAGGAAATAGAGGGCCACGATCGCGAGGTCGGTGGTCGAGAGCCGAGTGGCCCCGGCCTGGAGCAGGATGGCAGAGATCACGGCCCGGAAGCTATGCCAGGAGCAGGGTCCGGGTCAAAGGGTGCCGGCTTGACGGGCGCCGGCGGGCCGCCCTATGCTCCCGTCCCCCGATCAAGAGGAGGAGTCATGAATCGAACCGCGTGGACGGCGATGGCCGTCCTCCTGCTCGCGCCGGCGTGGGCTCTCGCCCAGCGCACGTCGGTGAGCGGCGACTTTCCGATCTACGACAACGGCGGCAAGCCCGACTTCACGGTCGACCCCAAGCGGTTCGTGTCGCAGATGGAGATCGTGGACCGCCTGTTCGAGACCGGCGACTGCGAGCTGGAGGAAGGCACCGTGGGCGGCACCGGCTACCGACGGCTCCTGCGCTTCGACACGGTCATCATCAACGCCGGCCAGGACCTTTCGGTCGGCGATCCGACCGATCCCGCGAACCCCTATCACGACAACTTCTTCTTTGCCGCGTGCCATGGGCACTACCACAACGAGGGCTTCTCCGACTACAAGCTGCTCAAGCTCGACGGCAGCCTGGCCGCGCCGGGACACAAGCAGGCATTCTGCCTGGAGGACAACCTCCGCTACGCGAACGACGCCAAGCGTCAGTTCGTGAGCTGCAGCTTCCAGGGCGTCAGCTCCGGCTACGGGGACTGGTACTACAAGCAGTTGAGCGGCCAGTGGATCGACATCACCGGGCTGCCCGAAGGCGACTACATCGTCCGGGTCACGGTCAACGCCATCGGTCTCTTCGACGAGGGAGAGAACCGGTACCCCGACACGGTCGAGGCCCGGGTGCACGTGCCCGATCCCCGCAAGAAGGTCACGTTGGACGACACACCTCTTCTCCAGGAGAAATAGGACCCACACCGGCGGTCGCGCGGTGCAGCGGGCGCGCGGTGGCGCGCCGCGCGGTGGCGCCGCGCGGTTGACGCGCACGCGGCGGCGGGCGTAGGCTCCGGTCTCGATCGGCTGCGTGTTCTCCATCAGGAGGTCTTGCCCATGCGCGTGCTCTCCATCGCCGTCGTCGGGGTGTCCCTGGCTCTTGCCGGTTGCAGCGGAGGCGGCGGGGGAGGCAGCACCGGGGGCGCGGGGGGGGCAGGAACCGCGGGAGGCGCGAGCGGCGGCAAACAGATCGTCATCGGCTTCTCCATGGACACGCTCAAGGAGGAGCGCTGGCAGCGTGACCGTGACGAGGTGGTCGCCGCGGCCCAGAAGATGGGAGCCAAGGTGCTCGTCCAGGCCGCCAACGGCAACGACGCGCTCCAGAACTCCCAGGCCGAGAACCTCCTGACGCAGGGCGTGGACGTGCTGCTCGTCGCTCCCCACAACGGCAAGACCGCGGCCACCATCGTCGAGGCCGCCCACAAGGCCGGCGTCCCCGTCATCGCCTACGACCGCCTGATCCTCGACTCGGACCTCGACCTGTACGTCACGTTCGATCCGGTGCGGGTGGGCGAGCTGCAGGGCGAATACGCCGTGAAGCGGAGGCCGAAGGGCAACTACGTCCTCATCGGCGGCGCGCCCACCGACAACAACGCGCTGCTGCTGCGCGAGGGCCAGATGAAGTTCGTCAAGCCGCCCGTAGACAAGGGCGACCTCAAGATCGTCTCCGACCAGTGGGCGCGCGACTGGCAGCCGATCGAGGCCCTCAAGATCATGGAGAACGCGCTCACGCGCGTGAACAACCAGGTGGACGCCGTCGTGGCGTCGAACGACGGCACCGCCGGCGGCGCCATCCAGGCCCTGACCGAGCAGAAGCTGGCGGGCAAGGTGCTCGTCACCGGCCAGGACGCGGAGCTGGCCGCCTGCCAGCGCATCGTGGCGGGCACGCAGACGATGACGATCTACAAGCCGATCCCGCTCCTCGGCGGCAAGGCGGCGGAGGTGGCCATCCTGCTCGCCAGGAAGCAGCCGATCCCCGACCAGACCAAGCCGGTGAAGAACGGCCGGAAGGACGTGCCCAGCATCCTCCTGGAGCCGATCCCGGTGGACAAGGACAACCTGCTCTCCACCGTGATCAAGGACAGCTACCACAAGCTCGAAGACGTCTACAAGGACGTCCCCCGGGACCAGTGGCCGAAGCAGCCCTGAGGGTCGGGCGAGGGTGATCCCCGGCCGGCTGCGCCCGGCCGTCCCGTGGGCGCTCTACGCCGTCGTCGTTCTCGCCAGCTTCTATCCCGAGTCGTTCCATCCGGCGCGGATGATCCTGTACGTCGGGGACCCGCTGGAGAGCGCGTACCTGATGGCCTGGCATGCTCACCAGGTCCTGCGCGATCCCCTCCATCTCTTCGACGCGAACTACCTCTACCCGGTGAAGGCGGCGGTGGCGACGACGGAGCATCACCTCCTGCAAGGGCTCGCGCTCGCGCCCCTGACGTGGCTGACCGGCAACCCCATCCTCGTCTTCAACTGCGCGGTGGCGATGACCGGCCTGCTCGACGCGTTCGCGGCGCGCAAGCTCGCCCTCGCGCTCGGCTGCGGCGACCTGGGCTCCTGGGCGGCGGGGGCGCTCTGCGCCTTCAACACCTACAACGTCCACGAGGCGCCGCGGGTCCACATCATGCTGCACGCGTTCCTGGCCCTCGCGGTGCTGGAGCTGATCGTGCTCGTCCGCCGCGAAGAGCCGTCCCGCGCGTGGCGGCTCGCGGGATGGCTGCTGCTCGCCGGCCTCACCGCCAACTACCACCTTCTCTATGGGGGCGTCCTGCTCGGCATGGTGCTGGCCGCGACCGCGCTCGTCGATCCCGCGCGGGCGGCGCGCACTCTCGGCCGCCTCGTGCTGCCGCTGGGGGCGGCGGCCCTCCTCTTCCTGCCCGTGACCGTCGTCTACTACCGCATGGCGAAGAGCCAGGGCTTCCATCGCGAGCTGCCGGAGGGCGTGGACCTCGGCCACTACGTCTCCACCGCGCCGGGCAACCTGCTCTACGGCCCGATCGGCCCGCACGTGCAGCCGCAGCAGAAGGGCCCGCACTTCATCGGATTCGCCGCGCTCGCGCTGGCGGCGATCGGGCTCCTCGGCTCGGGGCGCCGTCGCGATGGAGACCTGCTGCCGGCGCGGCATTGGACCCCGGCGGCGGCGCTGCTGGCCGGCGCGTTCGTCCTCCTCTCCCTCGGCCGTGACGTCGTCGCGTTCGGTCACCGACTCGGGCCGGGGCCGTATCGACTGCTCTACTCGTTCGTGCCCGGCTTCCAGTACCTGCGCATCCCCGAGCGCTTCGGCCTGCTGGCGATGCTATTCGTGGCCCTGCTCGTCGCCCAGGGGCTCACCGTTCTCGAAGCGGCCCGGCTGCCGGTCGTGGCGGTGGTCCTGGCGGCGCTGGTGCCCGTCGAGCACCTTTCCCTCGCCACGCTCGCCACCGCCGTCCCCGTCGGTGACGACGTGCCGCCGGTCTACCGCTGGCTCGCGACGCAGCCCGTGCACGCTCTGGCCGAGGTGCCGACCTACGGCGAGCACTCCTTCCGCCGCGAGACCTGGGAGATGTACTACTCGACGTACCATTTCCAGCCGATCGTTCACGGGTATACTGCGTACCCCACGCGAGAGAGCGTCCGATTGAGGGAATGCGCGTTGGGCGTCCCGGAGGAGCAAGCCCTGGACTGCCTCGAGAGCTGGCGCGTCGACACTCTCATCGTCCACTACCCGCCTCCCGGGACGTCGCTGCGCGAGAACCCCGCCCTGGAAGAGCTGGTCGGCCGGCCACCCCATTCGTTCTACCGCGGCATCGCGGCGCGCGAGGCCGGCGGCTCGCTGCAGCGTCTCGCGAGCTTCGAAGGCCCGCGCTCGCGCATCCCCGGCGGCCAGGACGTGGCGTTCCGCATCGTGCGGCCGGCGGCGCCCGGACCCTGACGTGGCGCTGCTCGAGCTGAGGTCGATCACCAAGGACTTCCCGGGCGTCCGCGCCCTCGACGGCGTCTCCTTCGACCTCGAGCGCCGCGAGGTCCACGCGATCTGCGGCGAGAACGGCGCCGGCAAGAGCACCCTCATCAAGATCCTTTGCGGCTACTACCCGAGCGGGACCTACGGCGGCGAGATCCTCCTCGAAGGCAAGCCCGTCCATTTCCGCAGCCTGAAGGAGGCCGAAGAGCACGGCATCGCCCTCATCGCGCAGGAGCTGGCCCTGGTGCCCGAGCTGTCGGTCGCCGAGAACCTCATGCTCGGCCGCGAGCCGGTCAAGGGAGGCCTCATCCGGTGGGACGTGGTGCGCTCCGAGGCCCGCCGCGCCCTCGGGCTCGTCGGTCTCGCCGTGGATCCCGATCGACCGGTGAAGGAGCTCGGCATCGGCCAGCAGCAGATGGTCGAGATCGCCAAGGCGCTGGCGAAGAGCGCGGCCATCCTCGTGCTCGACGAGCCCACCGCCGCCCTCACGGAAGCGGATGCCCAGCGCCTGCTGGCGTTCCTCGCCGAGCTGCGCGGCCGCGGCGTGTCCTCGATCTACATCAGCCACCGCCTCGAAGAGGTCTTCCAGATCGCGGACCGGATCACGGTCCTGCGCGACGGGCGGTCGATCGCTACCCATCCCGCGAAGGAGGCGACGCTCGACCGCGTGATCTCCGAGATGGTGGGCCGGGAGGTGAAGAACCTCTATCCCCGCCCCGACACCACTCCGGGCAAGCCGATGCTGGCGGTGTCGGGCTGGTCGGTCGAAGACCCGCTCAATCCCGGCCGATTCGTCCTCAAGGACGTCGCCTTCGACGTGCACGCGGGGGAGGTCCTCGGCATCGCCGGCCTCATGGGCGCGGGACGGACGGCGCTGCTCAGCTCGCTCTTCGGCGCCGCCCGCAGCCCGGTGGGCGGCACCCTGCAGATCGAAGGAGGTCCGGCGCGCGGCCCGCTGCGCTCCCCCGCCGAGGCCATCGCCTCCGGCCTCGCCCTCGTGAGCGAAGACCGCAAGCGCTACGGCCTCGTGCTCGAGGCCAACGTCGCCGAGAACCTCACCCTCGCCACGCTGCGGCAGTTCGTGAAGGGACTCTTCCTCGACCACAAGGCGCGCCGGCGCGAATCGCTGGCCCAGTTCCAGGCGCTGCGTATCAAGGCGCCCGGGCTCGCCTCCCTCGTCAACCAGCTCTCGGGCGGGAACCAGCAGAAGGTCGTGCTCGGCAAGTGGCTCATGGCCCGGCCGCGCGTGCTGTTCCTCGACGAGCCCACGCGCGGCATCGACGTGGGCGCCAAGGCCGAGATCTACAACCTCGTCGCGGAGCTGGCGCGGCAGGGCCTGGCCGTCGTGCTCGTGTCGTCGGACCTGCCGGAGGTGCTCGGGATGTCCCACCGCGTGCTGGTGCTGAGCCAGGGGCGCCAGACCGCCCTCCTCGAGGGGGCCGCGGCCACGCCGGAGACGGTGATGGCCGCCGCCACCATGAAAGCATGAAGCGCATCCCGTGGCGCGCGCTGACCATGGTCGGCGCCCTGCTCGTGATCTGGATCGTGTTCTCCGTGATGACCCACGGTACTTTCCTGGTACCGCGCAACTTGTCGCTGCTGGCGCGGCAGATGGCGGTCACCGGGATCCTGGCCATCGGCATGGTCCTCGTGATCGTGGCGGGCCAGATCGACCTGTCCGTCGGCGCGCTGTCGGGGCTGCTGGGAGGCTTCTCCGCCATCGTGTTCGTCAACCACGGCTGGCCGCTGGCCGCCGCGTTCGCGCTCGCGCTCGTCCTCGGCGCGGTGCTCGGCTCCGCGCAGGGATGGCTGGTCGCCCATCTCGGCATTCCGCCCTTCATCGTCACCCTCGGCGGCATGCTCCTCTTCCAGGGGATCCTGCTCGGCGTGACCGGAGGAGTGTCGATCTCGCCGGCTCCGTCGTACCTGTACGTCGGCCAGGCGTACGTGCTCCCCCGGCTCGGCTGGGTCTTTGCGGGGGTGGTGGCGGCCGCGTTCCTCCTCCAGGGCTTCCGCGCCACCGGCGGCGCCCGCTGGCGGTGGCTGGGGCTCGCGGTCCTGGCCGTCGGGTTCACCGCGGCGATGAACGCGTACGAAGGCATCCCGGTGCCGGTGCTCCTGCTCGTCGTCCTCGCCACGGCCTTCTCGGTGCTCGGCCACCACACCCCGTTCGGCCGCCACCTCTATGCGATCGGCGGCAACCGCGAGGCCGCGTTCTACTCCGGCATCGACATCGGGCGCCACATCGTGGGCGTCTTCACCCTCATGGGCGTGATGTCGGGCGCGGCGGGGATCGTGCTCACGGCGCGGGTCGGCTCCGCCACGTCCGACGCGGGCCGGACGATGGAGCTGGACGCCATCGCCGCCGCCGTCATCGGCGGAACGTCGCTGCTCGGCGGGCAGGGCACGGTCTGGGGCGCGTTGCTCGGCGCCCTCGTCATGGCCTCGCTGGACAACGGGATGAGCCTGCTCAACACCGAGAGCTACTGGCAACCCATCATCAAGGGCACGATCCTGGTGGCGGCCGTCGCGGTGGACATGGCGGGCCGCCGGCGCGCCTAGAAAGCGCGCCCGTGGATCGCCGCGTCGTTTATCAGAGCCCGACCCCCTACGACGAAGCGCGCATCCACGCCGCGGCCGTCTACTGCAGCGACGGCCGGGTCGGCGATCAGCTCGACGAGTTTCTTCATCATGGGCTGGGCCTGCCCCGGTACGACCGTCTCGCCTGCCCGGGAGGGCCGTCCAGCCTTTCCGGCCGCTTCCTGGCCTTCTGGGAAGGCCAGGGGGTCGAGCAGCAACTTCGCTTTCTCCACCGCGTCCACGCCCTGCGGCAGGTGATCCTCATCGCCCACGAAGGCTGCGCCTATTACCAGGTTCGGCTCGGATTCCCCGCGGCGGAGGTCGAGCGAGAGCAACGGACGGACCTGGAGAGGGCGGCCAAGGCCGTCATCGGCATCGATGGGGCGCTGGAGGTCCGCGCGTTCTTCGCCCTGCGTCTGGAATCGAGGATCGCCTTCGAAGCCGTTGCGGTGTAGATGGCCGCGGTCCGCGGCGGGAGCGTCACGCGCAGGCGGCCGGCGTTCACTCGCACCGGAGCGGCGGCGTGGAGGCGGTCTTCGAGCATCGATCCGTCGGCGAGGCCGGCCGGCCCGGCCGGCACCTCGAGATCCAGCGGCCCGGGGCCGTTGTTGATCACGATCACGACGGGGTCGCCCGCTCCTACGCGGGCGTACGCGTACGCCTGATCGCTCACCGCCAGGCTCACGTGGCTCCCGCGGCGCAGCGCCGGCAGCTCGGCCCTCAGGCGCGCGATCGTCCGCACGCAGTCGAAGACCGATTGCTCGGCGGGCGTACGGCCGGCCTCGGTGAACGCGTCTCGCGGATCGCCGGGCCACCCGCCCGGGAAGTCACGGCGGTTGTCGGGATCGCCCCCTCCCGGCATCCCGATCTCGTCTCCGGCGTAGATCATCGGCAGGCCCCGGGCGGTGAGCAGGAACGTGAAGGCGAGGCGCAGGCCGTCGACGCTCGCCCCCGGCTCGCTCATGAAGCGCGGCGTGTCGTGATTGCCCGCGAACGTCAGCAGATCGCGCGCGTCGCGATACAGATGATCGTGGCCGAGCATCGTCGCCACTTCCTTCAGCGGCTTCCCTTCCGCGAACGCCCGGCGCACGGGATAGAAGAGCGGAAAATCGAAGAGCGTGTCGATGCCGGAGTCGATGCCGTCGAAGCGGCGCGCGCCGCCCTGGAAGAAGGACACCAGGGCGGGATCGCCGTCCCACATCTCGCCCACGATCCGGAGCCGGGGATACTCGCGGTGAAGGGCCGCTGACCAGTCCCGCCAGAACCGCCGCGGGACGTAGGGCAGCGTGTCCTGGCGGATGCCGTCGAGGCCCGTCATGCCCACCCACCAGAGCGCGTTCTGGACCAGGTAGCGCGCGACCTCGGGGTCGTCCTGGTTCAGGTCGGGAAGGATGTTCACGAACCAGCCGTCGAGCGTGGACGCGCGCAGCTCGGGCGGCGCGTGGGGATCGGCGATCGTCCACGTCTGCCACGTCTCGTCGGGATGGCGCTCTGCGCTGCCGTGGAACCAGGTGGGCGTAGGGGGGTCGTCGACCCACGGATGGTACGGGCCGGTGTGATTGGCCACCTGGTCCTGGATGACCTTGATCCCCGCGCGGTGGGCAGCCTCGACCAGCTCGCGTAGCGTCGCGAGGTCGCCCAGGTGCTCGTCGACGGCGTAGAAGTCGACCGCGCCGTACCCGTGGTAGTCCGTGATGGGCTCGCCTTCGGGCCGCTCCTTCTCGTTCGGCCGGTCGTTGTTGTCGTAGACCGGAGTCAGCCACAGCGCCGTCACACCGAGGTCCTTCAGGTAGGGCAGGCGGCCGATGATGCCCTTCAGGTCCCCGCCATGGTAGTAGCGCTTCTTCGCACGGTCGAAGAGCCCCTTCGACCGGGGAGGGTCGTCGTTGCCGGGATCTCCGTCGGCGAAGCGGTCGGGCATGATCTCGTAGATCACGTCCTCGGCCGAGAAGCCCTGGAATCGTCCGTCCCGAGGCAGCGGAGCCAGAAGGTCGAAGGGAGCTTCCGCCGTGCCGCCCGGCGTCATCACCCGCAACGTCCGTTTCCCCGCCGCCGCGGTCGGAGCGATCGTCACGTCCGCGAAGAGAGACGTCCCCCCCTCGTTGACCCGGACGTTGCTCGTCTGCAGACCGGGCGCGCCCGAGACGCGCGCACCGGCCAGGTTGTGGCCGCGGACGAGCAGCCGCACCGGGGTCAAGCTGTGGCCCGGCCACCAGCCCGGCGGCTCCACCTTCGTCACTTCCGGCGCGGCCGCGAGGGTGAAGACGATGGCGAGGATCAAGCCGCCGCCGCGATCGGCCGCCGGGCCTGGGCCGGGTCGGTGAGCGGATCGCGCACGCGCTGCACCAGCACCGCGGCCAGCGCCAGGAAGATGCCGCCCGCCACGACCGCCGCCAGCCGGTTGTTGTCGAGCAGATGCGCCATGACCCACCCGAAGCCGAGCGACGCCGCGATCTCCGGGAGGACGATGAAGAAGTTGAAGATCCCCATGTAGACGCCCGTCCGTTGCGGCGGCAGCGACCCGGCGAGGATCGCGTAGGGCATGGACAGGATGCTGGCCCAGGCGATGCCGACGCCGGTCATCGAGAGCAGAAGCACGTACTTGTCGTGGATCACCGCGACCGAGAGGAGGCCGGCCGCGCCGCAGAGCAGGCACAATGTGTGGGTGTTGCGCCGGCCCAGCCGGGCGGCGACGGCGGGAAGGAAGAAGGAGAACACGAAGCAGACGGCCGAGTACATCGCGAAGCAGAGCCCGCCCCATTCCACGCCGGACTGATAGAGGGGCGAGGACTCATTCGGGGCGCCGAAGACGTTGCGGGCCACCGCGACCGGGAAGTACAGCCACATGCAGAAGAGCCCGAACCAGGTGCACACCTGCACCCACGCGAGCTGGCGCATCGTGGCGGGCATGTTGAGGATGGCGTCCTTGATCTCGGCCACGCCGCCGCCGATCCCGACCTTGCTCGCCTTCATCGCCTGGAACGCGGCCATGTCCTCCGGCGGGTACTCCTTCGTGGTGAGGATCGTCCACAGCACGGCCCCCAGGAACGCGGCCGCTCCCACGTAGAACGACAGCTTCACGTTGAGAGGGATCGTGCCCACTCCGCCGGAGCCGATCCCCACGTAGAAGATGTTGGTCAGGAGCCACGGCAGGGCCGACGCCACCACCGCGCCGAGGCCGATGAAGAGGCTCTGCATGCCGAAGCCGCGCGTGCGCTGCTCCTCGGGCAGCAGATCGGCCACGAAGGCGCGGAACGGCTCCATGCTGACGTTGATCGAGGCGTCGAGCACCCAGAGCAGCCCCGCCGCGATCCACAGGCTCGGGGCATTGGGCATGAGCACCAGCGCGGCGGAGCTGAGGAGCGCGCCGACGAGGAAATACGGCCGGCGCCGGCCGAGCCGGCCCCAGGTGCGGTCGCTCATGCTGCCGATCACCGGTTGGACGAGGAGTCCCGTCAGCGGCGCCGCCAGCCACAGCATCGGGATCTGCTCCGGCTTCGCCCCGAGGTACTCGTAGATGGCGCTCATGTTCGCCATCTGCAGCCCCCAGCCGAACTGGATGCCGAGGAAACCGAAGGACATGTTCCATATCTGCCAGAAACTCAAACGTGGCTTGTCCATGGCACCTCCCGTTAGTGCTTGCGCCGGCTCTTGCGCTTGACGCGCCCGTAGTCCTCCGTCATCTCCCGCAGCCGCCCGCGTATCTCCGGGGTGAGGGCGCCGGCCGTGAAACGCCACCGCCAGTTGCCGCTCGGCCGCGCGGGTACGTTCATGCGGGCCTCGCTGCCGAGGCCGAGGACGTCCTGCAGCGGGACGATCGCCAGCTCGGCCACCGATCCCAACAGCGTGCGGACGAAGTCCCAGTGGATCTCCCGCCCGTCGCTGTGCATGTAGCGCCGCGCGTAGTCGCGCTCCGCCGCCACTTCTTCCATCGTACGGGTGCTGTCGCCGACACCGCTCGTCCACCATCCCACGACGGTGTCGTTGTCGTGGGTGCC
>QHVJ01000499.1:0-4624 GCA_003222275.1 Acidobacteriota bacterium
CACGCTGCACAGCGCGTTCGTCGAGTTCCGGCCGGTCTTCGAGGCGCTCACCCAGATGCTGACCGAGGTCGGCATCCGCACGAACGCGCGGATGTGGGACCCGGGACCGGCGTGGAACAAGTTTCTGCAGGCTGAGGGCAAGGCCACCAACGGCGCCTACGGCTCGTGGGGCAACTACTCGGTCTTCGACGCCGACGCCGTGCTCCACCCGCTCTTCCACACGGAGCCGGGCGGCTGGATCGGCAAGCACTACACGCGGGTCGAGGGGCTCGACAAGCTGATCGACGAGGGCCGCTCGACGCTGAACCAGGTGGCCCGCAAGCGGACGTACTCGCAGATCCAGAAGCTGATCCGCGAGGAGGCGCCGGCGATCTACCTGTTCACGCAGTACGACACGCTGGCGATCTCCAAGCGCGTCGAGTACGCCGCCCGCGGCGACGAGTGGCTCTGGCTCTTCGACGCCAAGCCCAAGCGCTAACGATCGTATGCCGGATCGAGCGCCGGCTCCACCGGCGCCAAGGCCGTGGGGAGGTGTCGGCGGGGCCGTCTCGGCGCCAAGCCCAAGCGCTAACGGTCGAATGCGGGTTCGAGCGCCGGCTTTGCCGGCGCCAAGGCCGTGGGAGGTGTCGGAGGGGCCGTCTCGGCCCCTCTGACTTAAAATGTCGGCGTTCCTCGTCCGCCGGCTCGTTCGCCTGGCGGTGGTGATCACCGGGGTCTCGCTGGTGACGTTCGCGATCCTGCACGCCAGCGGCGACCCCGTGTCGCTCATCATGCCCGAGGCGCCCGAGGCCGACCGCGCCGTCCTGCGCCGCACGCTGGGTCTGCACGACCCGCTGCCCGTCCAGTTCGCGCGCTTCGTCGGCAACGCCGTCACCGGCAACTTCGGCAAGTCGTTCTTCCACCACGGCCAGTCGGCCTCGGCCCTCGTGCTCGAGCGGATGCCGACCACGCTCATGCTCACGGTGTTCTCGATGGGCGTGGCCCTGGCCATCGCGCTGCCGGTGGGCATCTACAGCGCGGTGCGCCGAGGCCGCGCGGTGGACCAGCTGGCGACCGGCACCGTGTTCCTCGGACAGTCGATGCCGGTTTTCTGGACCGGGATCATGCTGATCTTGTTGTTCTCCGTGCAGTGGCGGCTGCTGCCCGTGTCCGGCTGGGAGTCGTGGGCGGCGGTGATCCTGCCCACCGCCACCCTGAGCACCTTCACCGCGCCGCTGCTGCTGCGCATCGTCCGCTCCAGCATGCTCGACGTGATCGGGCTCGACTACGTGCGGACGGCGCGGGCCAAGGGCGTGTCGGAGTGGCTGGTGATCTGCCGGCACGCCCTGAAGAACGCGGCCCTGCCGCTGGTCACGGTGACGGGGCTGCAGTTCGGCCTGCTGCTCGGCGGCGCCGTGATCACGGAGACGGTGTTCGCGGTGCCGGGCGTGGGGCGCCTCATCGTCGGCGCCATCCGCCAGCTCGACTTCCCGGTCGTGCAGGCCGGCGTGTTCATGCTGGCCATGATCGTGGTGAGCGTGAACTTTCTCGTCGACGTGCTCTATCTCTACCTCAACCCCCAGATCCGGGTCCGCTGAGTGGCCGTCGGGTCCTTGCCGATCGCCTATGCCGACGACATCCCCCGGCTGGCGTCGGGCTCGCGCGCGTGGCGCAAGTTCGCCCGGAACCCCGCCGCCCTCACCGGCGCGCTGATCCTGCTCGTCGTGGTGGGCGCCGCCCTGAGCGCGCCGTGGATCACGCCCCACGATCCGGCCAAGCAGAGCCTCATCCGCCGCTTCACGCCGCCGGTGTGGGCGCCGGGCGGCAACGCCGGATACCTGCTGGGCACCGATCAGGTCGGACGCGACGTCCTGAGCCGCATCATCCACGGCGCGCGCATCTCGCTGCTGGTCGGCGTGCTGGCCGTGGTGATCAGCGTGCTCGTCGGCGTGACGCTGGGGCTGATCAGCGGCTTCGTGGGCGGGCGCGCCGACACCGTGATCATGACCATCGTGGACATCACGTGGTCGTTTCCCCAGATCCTGCTCGCCCTCGCCTTCGTGGCGGCGCTGGGGCCGAGCCTGGTCACCGTCATCCTCGTGCTCGGCTTCACCGGCTGGGAGCGCTACGCCCGCGTGGTGCGCGCCGAGGTCCTCGCGCTGCGGGAGAAGGACTTCATCGAGGCTGCGCGCGCGATGGGCATCGGCTCCGCACGGATCCTCGTGCGCCACGTGCTGCCCAACACGTTCTCGTCCATCGTGGTGCTGTCGACGCTGCAGGTGGCACAGGCGATCTTGCAGGAGGCCGCGCTGTCGTTTCTCGGAGTCGGCTCGGGCCGCACCTACCCGACCTGGGGCCAGATGATCGCGCTCGGCCGCGACTTCGTGAGCGTGGCCTGGTGGCTGCCGACGTTTCCCGGACTTGCTATCCTGGCCACCGTGCTCGCCATCAACCTCGTCGGCGACCGGCTCCGCGACGCGCTGGATCCGCGGGTCTGAGCCCCGCGAAGGAGGACCCCATGAGTCTCTTCAAGCAATTCACGCACGTGAGCGTCACCGTGACCGACGTCGCCAAGGCCCGCGAGTTCTACTCGAACGTCCTGGGCTTCCAGGAAATCGCGCGGCCGGCCTTCAATTTTCCCGGGATCTGGTACAGCCTGGGCGGCGACCTTCAGCTCCACATCATCCTGAACGACGCCCTCGTGCGGCCCGCCGTCGAGCGCGAGACGATCGAGGCGCGCTATCCCCACTTCGCGCTGTGGACCGACGACTGCGACGCGACGGCCGCGAAGATCGAGGCGCTCGGGCTCGTCTGCCGCGACGTCTTCTCCGGACCCACCGGCCTGCGCCAGGTCTTCGTGAAGGACCCCGACGGCAACATGGTGGAGTTCATCGGGCCGTCGAAGAAGGCCGGCGCGCGCGTGATGGAGTCCGCGGGGACGCACCAATGAGCGCGCTGTTCCTCGTCCGGATGGACGTGGCGCATGACCTCGAGGCCAGGTTCAACGAGGTCTACGACAAGGAGCACGTGCCGAATCTCGCGGCGGTGCCCGGCGTGCGGCGCGCGGGCCGCTACCGGCAGCCCTCGCCGACCGAGCCGCGCTACCTCGCGGCCTACGAGCTGGACAGCGCCGCCGTCCTCGACAGCGCGGCGTGGAAGGCGGCGGGCGAGGCGGGGCGCTGGCCCGGCGAGATCCGCCCGCACACGATGAACCGCCATCGCGCCGTGTACGAGTGGGTGGGTGGCGCCGCCGCCCTCACCGGAAAAACACCGTACGTGTTCTGGGTGATGATGGACATCGAGCCGCACCGCGAGGCACTCTTCAACGAGCTGTACGACGCCGAGCACCTGCCGCTCCTGTCCAAGCTGTCCGGCTACGTGAACGCCGTGCGCTATCGCACGGCCACCGCCGGCGAGCCGCGCTACCTGTGCGTGTACGAGGTCGAGCGCGCTGACCTGCCGATGTCGAAGGCGTGGAACGACACCTCGGACATCGGGCGCTGGAAACCCGAGGTGCGTCCGTACACCTACAACAAGAAATGGATCGTCAGCGAGCGGATCCTCTCCATGTGAGACGGCTGCCGGCGCGGCTCTGTCCGAAGCCGCGAATTCTCTTCGTCGGCATCAACCCGAGCCTCGCGTCGGCCCGGGTCGGTCATCATTTCGCGGGGCCGGGCAACCCGTTCTATCGCCTGCTGCACGCCGCCGGCTTCGTCCCCGAGCCGCTCGCGTTCGCCGACGCCGTTCGCCTTCCCGAGTTCGGGCTGGCGCTGACCAACATCGCCGAGCGCGCCACGCGCGAAGCCGCGGAGCTGACGCCCGACGACTACGCGCGCGGCCGCACGCGGCTGGCGAGGACGATCGCGACGATCGAGCCCGCGGTGGTGGCGTTCGTCGGTGGCACCGCGTACCGGCAGTTCTTCGGCCCGTCGGCGAGCCCAGGGCCGGGGCCAAAGCCGGAGCGTATCGGCGACGCGGCCGTCTTCGTCGTGCCGAACCCGAGCGGCCGCAACGCCGCCTATCCCGGCTTCGCGGACAAGCTGGTGTGGTACCGGCAGCTCAGAAACTGGGCGCGGGATCAGGTCAGATAAGGGCGTCCCCACCGATCCGCGTACACGACCTCGGTCAGGGGCGCGCGACCGACTGGACCGAACCGCCCCAGCGGAAAGCCGATCGGAAGGATCGCATACGAATGCACGCCAGGCGGCAGGCCCAGCGCGGCCTCGGTCTCCTTCTCGTACAGGAGATGCCGGGTCGTCAGCCTCGCCCCCAGGCCGAGCGCACACGCGGCCAGTGGGGTGCACCCCAATCCTCCCCCGGAGACTTTCACTTGTTTCTCTGTCTCACTCCAGGGGTGCACTTCAACTGATCTGAGCCGACGTTTCCGCGGAAACGCGGTGTGTATCTGATTTACCACTCTTGACAGCGTTCAACGCGGCGCCTGCGGCGCGTCAGCAATCGATAGCGGATCCCGCTCCAGCGGCCCGTGCGGACGCCCCGGCGCGGGCAGACAGCGCTCATCGAAAAAGTCGCGATCGGCGCGCGATCGCGCATCCTGGCGTCACCGCGGACGGTCGAAAATCGGGGTGTAAGGTCGGCGCAGAGCCATGGAGGACGCGCTGATGAACCTCGACAGTCCGAACTT
>QHVJ01000499.1:4670-5828 GCA_003222275.1 Acidobacteriota bacterium
TCGCCGAGCTCTCCGCCCACCTCGATGCTGCCACCGCGCGCCTGCTCGATCTGATCCGCGAGTTCGACGCCCGCGGCGGCTGGGGCAACGGCTTCGCCTCTTGCGCCGCGTGGCTGACGTGGCGCATCGGGCTTGACCCCGGGGCGGCGCGCGAACGCGTGCGCGTGGCGCGGGCTCTCGGCTCGCTGCCGCGGCTGGCCCAGGCGCTCGCGCGGGGCGCGCTGTCCTACTCGAAAGTCCGGGCGCTCACGCGGGTGGCGACGCCCGAGACCGAAGAGCGGCTGCTCAGGGTCGGCCAGGCGGGCACCGCCGAACATGTCGAGCGAATCGTTCGTGGCTGGCGCCGGGTCGATCGCATCGCCGAGGCGCGGGAGAGCACTCGGCGCCACCGGAGTCGCGCACTCTACGTGTATCACGACGAAGACGGTATGGTCGTCATCCGCGGGCGGCTGGAGCCGGCGGCGGGGGCGGTCCTCATGAAGGCGATGGAGGCAGGCCGGGAGGCGCTGTATCAGCGGCGACGTGCCACGGATGTTTCCGCGGAAACGCGGCGCGACGTTTCCGCGGAAACGCCCTCAGACGGACTGCCGCGGACGGGCCTGATCATCGCCGACGACCCGCCGACGCTGGGCCAGCAGCAGGCCGATGCTCTGGCCCTCATCGCCGAAACCGCGCTCCACCGCGGGATCGATCCCGGGACACCTGGCGAGCGCTATCAGGTCGTGGTCCACGTCGATGCTCCGGCGCTGGCGGACCCGGACGCGGACCATCCCGTCGACCTTACGGCGCGCGCTTCAGCATCGCGATCGCGGCTGTCGCTTCCCGGGCTGCGGGCTCCCCTTCGGCCAGGGGCATCACATCCGGCACTGGGCCCACGGCGGCCCGACGACGCTGTCGAATCTCGCCCTACTCTGTCGGCGGCACCACCGCGCGGTCCACGAGGACGGCTACCAGGTGGAACGGCAGCCCGATGGCGACCTCTGCTTCCGGCGGCCGGACGGCCGGTTACTGCCCGACGTTCCGGCTCCAGCTGTGGTGCCGGCCGATCCCGTCGGGATGCTACGAGCGCGGCACAACGAGCAGGGGCTCGGTATTCACGCGCGGACGGCGATGCCTGGCTGGTCAGGAGAACGCCTGGACCTGGGCTGGGCGATCGAC
>QHVJ01000143.1 GCA_003222275.1 Acidobacteriota bacterium
CGGAGCCAGGTCGAAATCGACGGAATTGGGGTCGATCACGGCGGCCTGCCCATGTCTCCGACGCGTCGTTATACGGCTCGATCTACACCCTGGGGGAACTTCCGAGCTCTGCGGGCCCGTCCCAGATCTCGGCGCGACGCTCGCCCACCCGGCAGCGGACAGCAGCACAATCGACGTGACGGCCAAGCCAAACAAAGTAGCGAAGAAGACGGAGGGTCCCATCCTTGCCTCAGATGGTCTCAGCCTGAACCTGGTCCGCACCCATGTCCGTACACCGGGGATGAGCGGCGAGCGGCGCCTTCATCTCAGCCGTGGCCCGCTCGTCTGCTCCATCCCCTTGTTCGACGACTACGCGGACGCGCGCCAATCCATCGACAGCTTGCGTCCCTTCTGCGCACAGTCCCGCAAGTAGAGGTTGATCAAGGTCTGGTACGGAATGCCGGAGAGCTCAGCCACTCGCTTGAAGTACTCGATCGTCGGTTCGTCAAGGCGTATGGTAATCTGCTTCTTGAGCCGCTTGGCGTAGGGGTTCTTGCGCGCCCTCGAGAAATCGTATTCCTTTTTCATCGTCTCAGCCTTTCCCAATACTGCTTCCCCTCCCCCTTGCTCGCTCGCCGGGCGCTGATGATTCGAATCAGCTCCCCCCCTCGCGAAGGCAGAGCCTTCTGGGATCCCAGGAGAAGCGTAGCCCAGCCACGCACTACAGTGTAACTACGTGCCGCGAGCACTTCAAGACCCTTGCGTCCAAGTGCGTCGAGGCTGCGGCTCAGCGGCGAGGGCCGCGCCGCTGTGCCTTCGCGGACTAGGCTTACCCTCACCCTGACCCTCTCCCTTTCAGGGAGAGGGGACACTCGAATACACCTTCCACGGCAACATAGCGCGCGGGTGTTCTCGCACCTTGCCGCGCACGGCACGTGGCCGTGAACGTGACCGTTCCCGTCCGCCGCCGTCCGTTCGCGTTGCGCTGGCGGCTGTGGAGCACTCTTCCGGGGGAAGAGTAAGCCGGCTACCGCGGCAAGAACGCCACCGCGCGGAGCGGGGCCCCCGAGCCCCCCGCGATCTTCATGGGCAGCGCGACGACCCACGCCCCCCTCTCCGGCAGCGTGTCGAGGTGGTCCAGGTTCTCGAGGCCGGGGACGCTCGCGCCCATCGCGACACGGTGGACGATGAAGTCCTTCGACGGCCCGTAGTCGATGCTCGCGGTGTCGATTCCGAGCGCCGCCACCTTCCGCGTCTCCACGAGGAAGCGTGCCGCCTCCTCTCCGTACGACGGGAAGTGCAGGCGCGAGGCTTCGCCCGGCGTGTCGTCGCCGAGATATCGCTTCTTGTCGGGCCAACGCGCGCTCCATCCCGTGCGGAGGAGCACGATGGCGCCGGAAGGGATCGCGCCGTTGCGGCGCTCCCAGGCGCGGACGTCTTCGAGGCTCAGGCGGTAGTCGGGGTCGGCGGCGGCCGGACGCGAGACGTCGATGACGACACCGGGACCGATGAGCCTCTCGAGCGGGATCTGATCCACCGCCGGCTTGCCCTCCGCGAAGTGGATCGGCGCGTCGAGATGCGTGCCGCCGTGCTCGGGCGCGCAGAAGCTGTTGGCCGAGTAGAAATAGCCGGCGTCGGTGGGCCCGTAATGCAGCCGCTTCAGCTCGAACCCGGACGGCGCCGTCGGCCAGTAGGGCGTCTTCTCGTCGAAGGGATGCGTGAGGTCGACGACCCGCGCGGTCTTCAGGTCGATCGTCTGCGCGAAAGCCACTTTGCCGAATCCCGCCAAGGCGAGAGCGGCGGCCAGGGTCAGACGAGAGAGCGCCGAAAGCAGCATTTTGACCTCCTGACGACGGCAGTGCTCATTGAACGATATGTCGGTGCCTCACGCGCGGACAAGCCCACCGACAAGCCGCCCAGGGTGGGGTAGGCTTGCGCGACCGAAGGAGGCGAGCATGGCCCAGGTTCCCCTGCTGGAGCGCCTCGGACTGCACCGCCCCGAGCTGCGTGCGTGGGCGATGTACGACTGGGCCAACTCCGTCTTCATGACCACGGGGCTGCTCATCTTTCCGATCTACCTGGCCGACGTGGCCAGCGCGGGATCGCCGGTCGCGGTGGCTACGGCGCGCTACAGCATGGCTACCACCGTGTCGATGGCAGTGGTCGCGGTCCTGTCACCAATACTGGGCGCCATCGCCGATTACACGGCAATGAAGAAGAAGATGCTGGCCGCCTTCGCCCTGATGGGCATCCTGGCCACTGGCGGCATGTACTTCATCGAACGAGGCGACTGGAGGCTGGCCCTGATCCTCTTCCTGTTTGCCAACACCGGCGTGACCGCCAGCATCGTCTTCTACGAGTCGCTGCTGCCCCACATCGCCCGCCAGGACGAGGTGGACCGGGTCTCCACGGCCGGCTACGCGATGGGCTATCTCGGAAGCTCGCTGCTCATGGTGCTCAACATCGCCTGGATCCAGAAGCCGGCCCTGTTCGGGATCTCCAGCCCTGAAATGGCCATCCGCCTGACCTTCCTCAGCTCGGCGCTGTGGTGGCTCGTCTTCACGATCCCGCTCCTACGCCGCGTGCCCGAGCCGCCGCTGCGCCTGGAAGCCGACGAGCGCCCGGGGCTCAACCCGGTGGCGGTCGGCTTCCGCCGGCTGCGCGAGACCCTGCGCGAGATCCGCGTGTTCAAGCACACTTTCCTGTTCCTGCTCGCCTTCTTCATCTACAACGATGGCATCGGTACGATCATCCGCATGGCCACGATCTATGGCCGCGAGATCGGCATCGAAAGGGGCGCGCTGCTCATGCCCCTGCTCCTGGTGCAGGTCGTGGGCATCCCGTTCTCCTTCCTGTTCGGCGCCCTGGCGGACCGCATCGGCGCCAAGCCGGCGATCTTCGTGTCGCTGGCGGTGTACCTGGTGATCTCGATCCTCGGCTATCGGATGACGACGGCGCGAGACTTCTTCGTGCTCGCGCTGCTCGTGGGCACGGTGCAGGGCGGCAGCCAGGCGCTGAGCCGGTCCGTCTTCTCCACCCTGGTCCCCCGACACAAGTCGTCCGAGTTCTTCGCTTTCTTCTCGGTGTTCGAGAAATTCGCCGGCATCCTCGGGCCGGCCGTCTTCACGATCATGATCAGCGCCACCGGCTCCAGCCGCAGCGCGGTCCTGTCGATCATCGTCTTCTTCGCGGTCGGCGGGATGCTGCTCGCCTTCGTGGACGTGAAGGAGGGCCAGCGCGCGGCCCGGGAGGCGGAGGCGCGCCTCACAGACGCAAGCGCATCTCGTTCGTCGGCGTGAACCCGAGCGACTCGTAGAGCGGCCGCCCCTCGTCGCTCGCGTGGAGGTAGACGGTCGTCATCCGCCGGCCGCGGCACCACGCAATCATCTCGTCCATGAGCCGGCGCGCCAGCCCCTGCCGCCGGTGCTCCGGCTCGGTGTACATGTTGACGATCCACGCCCGCTGCGGGCTCGGATCGCGGGGGCTGGAGTGGTAGGGCAGCAGGATGATGCCGCCGCCGGCCACCACTCGCCCGTCGTGCTCCTGCGCCAGCCACCCACGGTAGCTTCCCTCCCCCAGGGCCCGCGCGAAGAGCGGCCGCGAGCTCGCGTCCATCGCGTCCAGGTCCACGCGCTCGCGGTTCCCCATGTCGGCGAACATGCTCCGCCGGTGGCGCATCACCACGTCGAGGTCGGCGGGCGTCGCCGCGCGGATCGTCACGGGCACGCCTGGTGCCTAGAAGGTGAGGCCGACGCCGAGGCGCAGCGTCTTCACGTTTTCGCCGTGGTCGAAGAAGATCTGGAAATCCGCCCCCAGACGCAGGGCGACCCGGGCCGCAGTGCTGACGTCGATGCCCAGGCCCGCCATGCCACCCCAGGACGTGTTCGACACGCCTTGGAAGCGGTCGCGACGCAAGCCGCCGAGCAGATGCATGAAGGGAGCGGCATTCGTCCTGGAGCTGAACCCGAAGCGCGGCCCCGCCGTCACCGTGAAGGTCTCGAACGTGCTGCCGGCCTGCGTATCCCGATGATATCCGCCGTCGAGCTCCAGCGCCGTCGCCCCGCCGCCGGCCAGCGATACGAAGGCGCCGACGGTGGCACTGCCGCCGCCGGTCTCGAGATACCGGAGGTAGGCGTAGCCCACGGAGATCTTCGGGCCGTCCTGAGCCGAGGCGGTGGCGGCAAGGCATACGAAGCTGGCCAGCATCAAGAGGGATTTGCGCATGGCGGTTTCCTTCATCCTTTCCCAGAACGTGAGGCCCGTTGATTGTACAGCCGGCCCTTCTGCGTCTTGCGGTGGTACTCGAACAGGGTGAGCTCCACGCGCCGCACCGGCACGTGCAGAGCGCGCGCGTGTTCCCTCAGGATGGCCAGGTACCGGTCCCAGTCGGCGAAAGCGAAGCCCACGCCGCCGGGCTTCTTCTCGACCGCGCCGATCTGGAACAGCAGTTGCCAGGCACGGATGTCGATGACGCCGTAACGCTCCGGGTCGATCAGCGTGAGGATCGCGGAGGCGGTTGGAACGCTGACGCCTTGCAGCCTGGTCAGCAGCTCCATTCGCCGCCGCTCGTTGCGCGTGCGCAGGACCTCACGCGATGTCCGGCGTATGGCGGCCGTCGTGTTGCGCCGGTAATGTTGTATCGCGCGTGAGCTCTTCCAGCGGCACATCTTGATGAACTCCGACCGGGAGAACTGCTTCGCCCGCTTGACGTGCTGCAGCTCCCGAAGCAGGGCGGCGGTGGGCTCGGCTTCACCTGTCGAAAGCTCGCGCTTCAGCAGCTCGGCCAGACCGCGATGGCGCACTCGGCTCAGAACTCCCGGCTCACGCCCGCGAAGATGCCGAAGTCGGTCGTCGCCTGCAGGTTCTTGATCCCCTCCAGGAACCCGCCCTCGATCCTCCAGCCGCGGGACAGGTCGACCTTGGACCCCAGCTTCAAGTAGGCGTGCATGTCGGGATAGGCATCGAGGTTCCGGGTCAGCCGTCCCGCACCGCTCGCCTCGGCCAGGAGGCTCCAGCGCCATCCCGGCCTCCACTCCAGGACGAAGAACCCGTGCGGCCGGAGCCCGACGTAGTCGACGCCGTCGAGGACCCCCCGGCCCAGGCGCGTCGCCCCGGCCCCGAGATACAGATCGAAAGCCGAGCCGAGTCGGTGCGCGGCGAGGAGCTGCGCCCCGGCATCCGCTCCACCCGCCGCGAACGGTCCGGTTCCGCTCGGCAGCGCGAGGCGGCCGACGACGGCGGTCCGCCAGCCCGACGCGCGCCGCGACAACGCCCACTGCGCGCTCAGCTCGGCTCGCCCGAGCCCCGTTCCCGCGCGCGCGTCCCAGTTCACCGCGGGCTCGCCGCCGTGCTCCGCCTCGACCCGGAACCGCCCGTGGGGAAACAACGACCGCGAGTTCCCCGGCAAGTGCACGACGGAGTGCCACCAGTCGATCACCCCGTCCAGGATCCCGCCCCCGCGCCACTGAACGGCCAGCCGCGCCCCCAGGGTCAGCGACGGCGTCACGCCGCGGCGCACCTCGATCCCCATCGTGCGGTGCTCCCCGTCGACGATGAATCTCAGGTCCTCCAGGTCGCCGGGGAAGCGCCATCTCCATGCGAAGTCGCTGCCCCAATCGCCGTCGAGCCGGACCCGCGTCGCGCCGTCGGGCAGCGGATCCGGAGAAAGCGCGGGAAGCGTCAGGCGTGGCTGGGCGAGGAGCCACTCTTCGCGCGTCTCGAGCGGCCCGCGGCCCGTGAAGGAGGCCGACGACGCGGTCTGGGCGGACGCCAGACGAGCACCGGCCACGAGCACGCCCGCCAGCGCTCCCGAGACGGCGCGGCGGGTGAGGACGATCAGCGGTCTTGTCCCGGGGGTGACAGCTCCCGCAACAGGTCGACCAGCTCTCGCGCCGCGGCGGGGACGCGGCGATCGGCCTCGAGCAGCAGGTCACGCGCCTCCACACGCTCGCCGTAGACCTGCTCGTTGGCGCTGCGGTCCTGCTTGACGACCGCCCCTTCCAGCGACACGCCGGCGAAGAGGCCACGGCTGCGGGAATAGGTG
Organism: Acidobacteriota bacterium; assembly: GCA_003222275.1. Taxonomy (GTDB): domain Bacteria; phylum Acidobacteriota; class Vicinamibacteria; order Fen-336; family Fen-336; genus AA32. The sequence goes on from QHVJ01000143.1 coordinate 6,023, forward strand.
AGGATCTCGGCATGGAGCTGGAGGTCGGTGGCCGCTTCCGCGCTCCGACCCTTGGGCCCCGCCGCCACCGAAGCATCCGCCCCCAGGGTGAACTTGCTGCGGAGGAGGTGGTCGATGCCCTTGGGGTTCATGATCAGGAACACGTAGTCGGCCGACTGTCCGCCGATCTGCAGGCCCACGCTCGGGCCCCCCATCTCGATCATCGCGGGCGGGCCCCAGGGCCCCCGGCCACCGTCCTTCCGGCACGTCACCGCTCCCTTGCCGTAGCGGCCGCCCACGCCGAGGGCGAGCTTCTTCACTCCAGGCACGACCGCCACGCACTCGGCCTTGTGGAGCAGGTCCCGCGGGATGCCCTCGGGCATGCGGGCGATCGCCTCCAGCACGGAGCGGCACGCCGCGAGCCGCTGCGTCTCGCGGACCTGCGCGAGGACGGTGACGGCCACACCGGGTAACAGCGCCGCCATCGCCAGCGCCCGCGCGAGGCGTTTCCCCTGCCGTTCCATGCGGACGGATTATAGCGTCCGGCGCGGACCGCTTTGGCTCAGCGCCGCGGCTTCACCTCGACCCGCGACAGCTCGTCGTAGAGGTGGATGGCCGACCGCATGACCTTGCGCCAGTCCCCGAGGTGGAGGCTCTCGTTCTCGGAGTGCGCGTTGCACGGCGGATCCTCGACGCCCATCAGGAGGCAGGGCGCGCCGCCGAGCATGTCGGCGAAGGGTTGCACGAAGCCGATCGACCCCCCGGCGCCGATCATCGCCGTGTCCTTGCCGAACCCGGCCTTCAGCGCGCGGCGGGCGGCTTCGAACGCCGGCCCCTCGGGGTCCGTCGTCCACCACGGCGTCGTTCCGTTGAGCTTGGCGGTGACCTTGGCGTTGTCGGGCGGGTTCGCCGTGAGCTTCTTGACGAGGAGCCCGCCGGCCTTGCGTCCGTCCATGTTCGGGACCGTGCGCAGCGACAGGCGCGCGCGGGCCGAGTCCACGATCTGGTTCGACGAGCCCTGGATGGGATGGGACTCCATCGCGATCACGGTCAGCGAGGGCCGCGTCCAGATCCTCTCGTACACCGAGTAACCCTTCTCCCCCGCCAGCTTCACGCCTTCCAGGAGGCCCGCGTCCCGCTTGAACTTCTTCTCGTCGAAGGGGAGCTTGCGGATGCGCTTGAGCTGCTTCTTGGACGGCTTGGCCACGTCCTTGTAGAGGCCGGGGATGTTGAGCGAGCCGTCCTTGTTTTGCAGGCCGGCGATCAGGCTCGACAGGATCTGCACCGGGTCGGGCACCGGTCCGCCCCACATCCCGCTGTGGACGGGGTGATCGAGGCACCGCACCTCGACGTCGACCTGGCAGATGCCGCGGAGCTGGTACGTCAGGGCGGGCACGCCGGTGTCGAAGTTGGCGGTGTCCGAGAGCACGATGAAGTCCGCGCTCAGCTTCTGCTTGTACTTGTCGAGGAACTTCCCGAGGTTCTCGGAGCCGATCTCCTCCTCGCCCTCGATGACGAACTTCACGTTGCAGGGGACGTCTCGCGAAGACTCGAGGTACGAGGCGACCGCGGCCACGTGGGCCATCACCCCGGCCTTGTCGTCGGCGGTGCCGCGGCCGTAGAGCCGGCCCTTGCGCTCGGTCGGCTCGAAGGCCGGGCTCAGCCACTTCTCGGGACGCCCCGGCGGCTGCACGTCGTGATGGCCATAGAGAAGGATGGTGGGGGCGCCGGGCTTGTGCAGCCAATCGCCGTAAACGTAGGGATGCACTCCAGGGATCTCGAGCACCTCGACGTTCTCGATGCCCGTCCGCCGCATGGCGTCCGCCACCGCGTCGGCGGAGCGGCGGACCTCGGAGGGCGGAAACCCCTCGGCGGAAACGCTGGGGACGCGTGAAAGCTCGACCAGGGTCTTCTGGAAGTCGCCGAAGTGGCCTTCGAGGTAGTCGAGGGCCCCCTTCACGGTGCCGTTCGCGTTCGCCATCCTGCCTCCTTCGCTTCCATCTCGCAGTCTACTATGGGCGAGGGAGGGTCTCGGCAACCTCGACGACTTAGGCGCGTTCCACCAGCATCAGCGTCATGTCGTCGCGGGGCCGAGCCGGGCCGCAAAAGGCCAGCACGTCCTCGCGCACGGCGTCGATGAGGCCGGGGCTGACAAGGTGGTGGTGCGAGAGCAGGAAGCTCTCCAGCCGCGGCTCGCCGTACTCGCGGTCTTCGGGGTCGAAGGCCTCCGTGATGCCGTCGGTGAAGAGAAACAGCCGCTCTCCCGGCGCCAGCGTCTCGCCCCGCTCCTCGAAGGCGGACCCGCCCAGCACGCCCAGCGCCACGCCGGTGGTCCCCAGCCGGATCGCGCCGCCGGGCCGCAAGAGGAACGGCGCGTTGTGGCCGGCGTTGACGTAATGGAAGGCCCCCGTCGTCAGATCGAGCTCGGCATAGAAGAGCGTCACGAGGCGATTGCGGGGGATGTTGGCGCAGAGGTGGTCGTTCAGCGTCCGCACCAGCTCCGCGCCGCGGAAGCCGGCGGTGATGAGGGTGCGCAGGCTGCCCTGCAGCAGCGCCATGAGCAGCGCGGCGGGGATTCCCTTGCCGGCGACGTCACCGATGGCGAGGGCGATGCGTCCATCGGCCAGGTCGATGATGTCGAAGTAGTCCCCGCCCACCGTATTGGCGGGACGCATCGCGCTGTGGATCGACGTGCCGTGGCGGGAGAAGGGGGCGAAGGGCAGCAGCCCGAACTGGATCTGGCGCGCAATCTCCAGGTCGCCCTTGAGGGCGAGCTTGTCGCGTAGCTCCACCATCAGCAGGGCGAAGAGGAGGGTGGCGGCGACGAGCGAGCTCTGGATGGCGAGCAGCCCCCAACCGGACATCTCCGCATGGGTGACGATGAACTTCACCCACGCCGCGAACAGCAGGAGACCCGACGTGGCGAAGATCACCCGGCGGGCGGGACTGAGACGGAACGCCATCGCCAGGAAGATCTTCCAGGCGGTGGCGGGATACCGGATGAACCAGGGCTTCTGCTCCAGCCCCGAGAAATCGATCTCCCGTGTGAAGAAGCGCCAGGTATCTTCGCTATCCCGGCCGACGAGGTCCCGGAACTCGCGCGCGGTGACGTCGCGCGTGAACAGGTCCTGCAGGCTCTTCCAGTAGTCGTCGGAGGGGGGCGTCGACGGCGTGACCGCCGGACCCGGGCGAGCCTTCTCTCCGAAGCGGGCGGCGAATTCCTCGAAACGCTGCCGCAGCTCGTCACTGCTCCAATGGTTTGGATCGCGGGGCATCGAGGGTGGCGATTATCCTCCGGTCCGGTAATAGCTTCTTACGATGTTTTCAGCCGGCTTGTTCTCCAGCTCGTAATCGTTGCTGTCGGGTCCGCTGTGGTTGGGATGCGAGAACCACTTCCACCAGTAAACGCCGGCCATCCACTCCTGCGGCCACACCGCCTCGAAGAACGCGGCGTAGGCCTCGGCCTGCGCCGCGAGGTTCACCGGTGCCGAGCGCGGGATCTCCCAGTGCTTCCACGCCCCGAAGTCGGCGCTGCGATAGCCCAGCTCGGTGAAGACGATCCTGCGGCCTCGCGCGGCGGCAAGGCCGGCGAGCTTCTGCGTCAGCGGCTTCCACGCCGCCGCGAGGAGGGCGCGGTCGGGAGAGCGCTCCTGCACCAGCGGGTAGTAGGCGCTGACGCCGATGAAATCGAGCGCGTCCCAGAACGAGACCCGGAACACCTCCTCGAAGGCGGCGCCATAGGTGAGCGGGCCCGCATACGCGGCGCGCACCGCGGCGATGACGGATCGCCACTCGCGCTCGTGGCCGGTCGTCTTCTCGAGCTCGTTGCCGAGGCAGAAGGCGTCCATCCCGGTGAGGCGGGCCAGGATCGCATAGTGGAGGATGAACTCGCGATACGTCCGGAACCATTCCCGCCAGCCGTCCTCCCCCTGCGGCTCGATGGAGCCCGGCCAGTCGGGAGGCCGGAGCCAGAGATGAGGCTTCAGCAGGACCTTGATGCCGAGCGCATGGGCCTGCCGCGTCACGCCCACCAGCCGCTCGTCGCTCTCCCCGAAGCTCGCCGTCGACGAGCGGAACCAGCGGAAGGTCGTGTCCTGCGGCTGGCGCTGGAACCCGAACGGCATGATCGAGACCCACGAGACGCCCAGCTCCTTGAGACGGCGGAGGGACTGCTCGGAGGCGTCCGAGCCATATCCGCCGCCTGGGCGCATCGCGTGTGCGTAGGACATGCCCTTGTGCTTCCCGTCGGCGAAGGGGCTTGGAGGGGGCGACGGCACCGGGCCGGGCGCGAACAGGAAGAGGAGGACGGAGGACAGCGTCAGTACACCCAGACCAGATCGTACCGCAGGACCTTCACGTCGCTCCGGCCGGGCACCACGGCCCGTGGCTGCAGGCGCTCGGGATCGATCCCGCCGGGCCCGCCGAGCTCACTCTCCAGCTCCGCCACCTCGGCGCGCAGGGCCTCCACCCGCGATTCGGCCGTGTTCTCCATGCGGTTCTTGGTGAGGACGCTGCCCGCTCCCGTGATCGTCCGCTTGCGGCCGGTGACGAGGCCGATATTGGAGAGGATGGCCGTGCCGAGTGCCGCCCATTTTTCCGTCTTCCGCCCCGCCAGCTCCTGCTCGGCGGTGGCCAGCTCGCGCCGCTTCCGCTCGAGCTTGTCCTGGATCTTCGCTCCCGCGCCGCCGCCACCGGCCTGCAGGCGCGCCGCAAAGGCCGCCTTGTCTTCGCCGGCTCGCGACGTCGACTTCGTGACCGGGTCGTACCAGAGGCTCAGCGCGAGCTTGTCGGGCAGGCGCTCGTCGAGGGCCTTTTCGATGCCGCGAGCGCCCGTCGCCGCGAACCAGCCGGGCAGGTCCGCGTGGCGGACCGGCCTGGCGGGCTGCGGCGTGAGGGCCGACTCCTCCACCGCGACCGGCTCCGATTCCAGCACCTCGCGGGCGGAGGAGCCACCGAGGGGATAGGCCCGCACGCCGACGGTCTCCCCCGTGTCCTTGTAGCGCACGGCGTACTTGACGAGCAGGTACGGGTCGGCCCGCTCACCGCCGTAACGCGAAAAGTAGCGGTGATGGAACGGCGCGGGCAGCACCGGCGGGCCCGCCTCGGCGCCCTCCGCCGCGGGCGCCCGCCGGAGGGACTTTGCTTCTTCTCCCGCCATGAGACGACCGATCTCCTCGCGGGTGAGCGGCCCGCGCAGGTACGACAGCGCCCACCGCGAATGGAGGAGCACCGGGGCGGAGCGATGGACGTCGTGGAGGAGGAACACGCGCTTGCGCGTGGCGTCGAGCAGCGTCTCGAGGCGGCCCGCGTCCATGCCCGCGTCGAGCAGGCCTTCCTTCAGCCGCGCGCGGTCCTGGGAGGTCTGCAGCCGCCCCACCATCCACACGCCCATGTTGGCCAGGCCCTTGTAATCGAGGTCGACCGGGTTCTGGGTCGCGAGCACCACGCTCACGCCTTGCGCCCTCGCCTGCTTCAGCAGGGTCAAGAGCGGCCGCTTGGTGGGCGGGTTGGCCGGATGGGGCGGGAAGTAACCGTAGATCTCGTCCATGTAGATGAGCGCTCGGAGCTGCGTCGTGCCCCCCTGCTGGCGCATCCACGTCTTCACCTTGTCGAGCAGGAGAGCGGTGACGAAGAGCCGTTCCTCGTCGGAGAGGTGCGCGGTGTAGACGATGGAGAGGCGGGGCCGGCCGTCGGCGGCGTGCAGCAGGCGCGGGACGTCGAGCGGCTCGCCCTCCCGCCACGTCGCGAAGCCCGGCGAAGCGAGCAAGTTGTTGAGCGCCATGGCCAGCTCGTTGCGCTCCTGGCGCGGGTACACGCTGTCGAGCGACAAGGCGCCCAGCTTCTCGAAGGGCGGATCGACGACGGCCGGGATCAGCGTCTCCAGGCTCAGGCCCTTCCCGGCCCTCCACGCCCGCT
>QHVJ01000500.1 GCA_003222275.1 Acidobacteriota bacterium
CTCGCGCGGAGTGAATCCGACGCGAGACGATGAAGGAGACGCTACGCTACGCGCGCCGAACGCTTCGGCCGGAGGATAGGAGCGTGTTCGAGCTCCCGCGACCCGCGCTCCTCGACCGCGTGATCGCGCGGGCGCCGCAGGCGGGTCCGGTGTTGCTGTTCGGTCCCCCGGGGGCGGGCAAGACGACGCTCCTTCTCGAGACGGCCCGCGCGCTTTCCGCGCGGGGCTGGGCCTGCATCTACCTCGATCTGATGGGCGCCGCGTCGTCGCCGGAGCGCTTCGCGCTGGCCGCGCTCGACGCGCTGAGCGCCGAGAGCTTCGGCGCTCTCCTCGGACGCGCCACGCAGATCCGGCGTCTCGCCGAGCCGGGCGGCGACGGCGCCGCGTCGGTGCAGGCGCTGCTGTCGCTGTGGTCGGCGCTCGCGGATGCGGGCGGGCGGCCGGTGGCCCTCCTGCTCGACGAGCCGACCGAGATCCGCTCCCTCGCGTACTTCGCGGGCCTGCGGGAAGCCGCGAGCGCCCTCGGCGAGGCGCTGCGGCGGCGCCCGCGGGGTACGCTCCTCGCGACCTCGTATCCGACCCAGGCCCGCGCGCTATGGCCTGCGCTCGAGGCGATGGAGGTTCCCCCGCTGGCGGCGAGCGAGCTGGAAGCGGCACTGTCGCCCCTCGGCCTCGGCGCGCGCACAGCCGGTCTGCTTCGCGCGTCCTTCGGATGGCCGCGCTACGCGCGCGTGCTCGTCGAGCGGCTGGCGCAGGGCGACGGCCTCGAGACGGCGTGGGCGCAGGAGATGGCGCCCGGCGGCCGGCTCGAATCGGCGGCCCGCCACACCTACGAAGCGCTGCTCCTCCGCAGCCGCGGCTACGGCATGTCGAAGGCGGTGCTCGCGGCGGTGGCGGACGAGGAAGGCATGAACCTCACCGCGCTCGTGGCCCGGTTGGGGCGTAGCCCGGGTGCGATCCGCGACTACCTCGGATGGCTCCTCGACGTGGACGTTCTGCGCTCCGCGAAGAAGCGCTACTACTACGTCGACGGGATGGTGCGCGCGTGGGTGCGGCTGCACGGCCGCGGGCAGCCCGCTACGGCCGCCGAGCTGGCCGCCGCCGCCCGTGCGGCGATCGCGGGGGAGCTCGGCATCGACCCGGCGGCGGCCGGCGCGGCGGACCCGGAAGAACCGCCCGTGCCCGCGCGCCGCGACCACCTCATGGAGATCGACTGACTAGTTTCGTCGCGAAACGCAACACCGGGCGCGACGAAAACCAACGAGACCGCAAAGCCGATCGGGCGTTCCGCGACAGAAACTAGCGCACGTGCCGCGCGAGGAGCTTCACGATGGCGGAGCTGTCCATCAGCCCCACCCGCCGCTCCGCCTCCTTTCCGCCGTCGACGACGAGCACCGTCGGCAGGCCCACGACGTTGTAGCGCGCCAGGACGGCCGGGTTCGCGTCCACGTCGATACGTCCGACCGTGAGCCGGCCGCGGAAGTGGGCGCTCGCCCACTCGAGGGCGGGGGCCATGATCGTGCACGGCACGCACCACGCCGCCGAGAACGCCACCGCTACCGGGACGGGCGAAGCCAGGACCGACTCGTCCCAGTCGCGCTCGTTGAAGCTCTCCACGCGGCGGAGGAAGCGCCTGCCCCGGCCTAGCCGAGGTTGGACTCGACGAGCTTGATCAGGTTCTCCTTGGACAGGAGACCGACCCTCTGCTCGGAGACCTGGCCCCGCTTGAAGATCATGAGCGTGGGCAGGGTGGTGATGTTGTAGCGGTACGGCACGTGCGCGTTCTCCTCGACGTTGAGCTTGCCGACCTTGAGCCGCGCGCCGAATTGCTCGGCGATCGCCTCGATCGCGGGCACGAGCGTCTTGCAGGGCACGCACCACTCCGCCCAGAAGTCCACCAGTACCGGCGTGTCCGAGCCCAGCACCTCTTTGTCCCAGTTCCCGTCCGTATAGGTCGTCAGCTTGTCGGCCATGGGTTGGCTAGAGATCTCCTGTGTGGTTGATGCCTTGTGCCTTGACGGACGCGCTCAGTATACCGCGGGCTCGGGCTGAGGTTCGGAAGGATGCGGAGTTGGAAACGAAAATCGATCAAAAATTGTGCATGAGGCGCCTGCACTCGGCGGGCGGAATCCTCGAAAGGTCAGACTCCCTTGTCCGGTCATCGGGTCCGGCAGCATAATGAACTGCCCTCCAAAGCTCGCGGACGTGGTGGCGGCTCTCAACCGGTTGGCTTCGGGTCGACCGCACCGACTCCGGGCCGACTTTCGCCTCGATTCCGGCCGGCTCGGTCCCTTGATGGCCAGGGGGCGGGTGCTCTGGATCGGCTGCGGCCTTGGCCGCGACTCGGCGACGGGCCGGAATGCGCGCCAGGGGATCGCCCTCGCGAGCGTGGGCCGTGACTGAGGCGCCGCCGGTCGTGCGCATCCTGATCGCCGACGACCACGGCATCGTCCGGGCGGGCCTCAAGTGGCTGCTGGAGTGCCAGCCCGGTTTCACAGTCGTGGGCGAGGCGGGTGACGGCGATGAGGCGGTGCGACTGGTCGAGCAGCTCCGACCGGACATCCTCCTCCTCGACCTGGCCATGCCCCGCATGCCGGGCCTCGAAGTGCTGCGCGAGCTGGCCGGGCGCGGCACCCCTGTGCGCACCATCGTGCTCACGGCGGTGATCGACCGCAGGGAGATCGTGAAGGCCCTGCAGCTCGGCGCGTGGGGCGTCGTGATGAAGCAGTCCGCGACCGACCTGCTTCTCAAGAGCGTCCGCAGCGTCATGGCCGGGCAGTGCTGGGTGGGTCGGGACAGCGTGTCCGACCTGGTGCAGGCGCTTCGCCAGTCCGGGCCCGCCTCCCCCGAAGACGCCGGGCGCGGCGCATTCCGCCTCACGCC
>QHVJ01000476.1 GCA_003222275.1 Acidobacteriota bacterium
ATCCGCCTGCTCCCGCCATCGCGATGCGCAAGGTGGGCGGCTCCGCGCCCGCGCCGTGGGCGGAAACGCCCAGACGGAAACCGCCGTGCGAAGCGGCACGGCCGGGACGGACCGCGATCGTCGCTCCGTCCCCCGCCTTCAGCACGGCGCCGCTATCAGGATCGACGCGCTCGAGCACAACTCCGTAGCCCAGCGGCCGCAGGCCGAGCGATCGCCCCTCCGGTCCCTCCTCTTCGAAGCTCTGCGTCCCCTGCCCCGGCTCCAGCGTGAGCATGCCCCGATGGCCGCGCAGGCCGTCGTAACCGATGGCCAGGGCCACGGCGAAGGCTCCGACGCCGATCAGCCGGCCGCCCGGATCGCGCGGCCCCGCCAGAAGCCTGGCGACGAGCAGCAGGGCCAGCGCGGAGATCGACGCCAGCGGCGGATGCAGGAACGCGGTCAGGGCGGGGTGCAGCGCGGCGGCGAGGAGAAGGCCGCACGTGGCCGTGAGGCCACGCCATGCGAGCACCCTCAACGCTTCTTGAGGGTGACGGCCAGGCCGGCCCCTTCTCGATACACGATCGTTTCCAGGTCGGGGTTGGCCTCGGCCTCCTTGAGGTATTCCGTCACGCCGGCCATCCCCACGTTGTGGGCGAGGAGCAAGCCGCCCGGACGCAGCAGGGGCAGCAGCTTCCGCAGGTAATCGACGTAGCCCTCCTTGTCCGCATCGATGAAGGCCACGTCCACGGGGGCCTTCACGGTGGCCAGCTTCTCGTGGGCATCACCTTCGACGACCGTCACCAGCGACTCCACCCCCGCCTGCTGGAAGTTCTTGCGGGCGGCGGCCGCCCGGCCGGGGTCGATCTCGAAGGTGATGAGCCGGCCGCCCGTGTCCTGGAGGGCCAGGCAGAACCAGAGGCCGGAGTATCCCGTGGACGTCCCGATCTCGACCACCGTCTTCGCCGCCGCCGCCTCGGCGAGCAGACGCAGCGCGCGGCCGTCTTCCGGAGGCACGCTCAGGTACGTTCTCCCCCCTTTGCGCATCTCTTCGAGGACGGAGAGGATCCTCTTCTCTCCCTCCCTGCTCGCCGCGCGTGCGCCCGCCGGCGCCAGCGCCACGCCGGCCATCGCGAGGGCCACGATCGCTCGTCTCATCGCCTTGTTCTCCACGCTGGAGAGGATACACTCGACCTCCTGTGGCCGGGAACCGGCGAGGCATGGAGACGGGCAATCCCTGGGGCCGTCCATCCCGCCGGGCCTTCTTGCGCGGCCTGGGCCTGGCCGGAGCCGGGCTCGTCCTCCCGCGCCGCGCGCGGGCGGCGCCGGGGCCGCTCTTCGAGGAGGTGCCCCCCGCGGCGAGCGGCATCTCCTTCGTGCACGACAACGCGATGTCTCCGGAGCGGTACCTGCCGGAGACCGTCGGCCCGGGCTGCGCGTTCATCGACTACGACAACGACGGCTGGATGGACCTCTACCTGGTCAACAGCGGCCCCTGCGACTTCTACAAGCCGAAGACGCCGATCCGCAACGCGCTCTACCGAAACAACCGCGACGGGACGTTCACCGACGTCACCGAGAAGGCCGGGGTCGCGGGCGGCACCTTCGGCATGGGCGTCGCGGTCGGAGACTACGACAACGACGGCAACCCGGACCTGTTCGTCACCGGGTACGGGCGGTGCGTCCTGTACCACAACAACGGCGACGGCACCTTCACCGACGTGACCGACAAGGCGGGCGTGGCCGCCCCCGGCTGGTCGACGAGCGCGGTCTGGTTCGACTACGACAACGATGGCCGGCTGGACCTGTTCGTGTGCAGCTTCGTGGAGTTCAGCCTCGCCAAGAACGTCTTCTGTGGCGACAACAAGCTGGGCCGGCGCTACTACTGCATCCCGCGGGTCTTCAAGCCCACGCCGAGCCTGCTCTTCCACAACAACGGCGACGGCACGTTCACCGAGGTCTCCGGCGGCACCGCCATCGCCCGCTCCCTGGGCAAGGCGCTGGGGGTGGTGGCGACGGACATCAACAACGACGGGCTCATGGACCTGTTCGTCGCCAACGACACCGTCCAGAACTTCCTGTTCGTGAACCGCGGCGGCGGCAAGTGGGACGAGCTCGGCCTCGCCTCCGAGGTCGGCTTCAGCGCGAACGGGCAGCCGCGCTCGGGCATGGGCGTCGACGCCGTCGACCTCGAGGGCGACGGCTGGCAGGACCTGTTCGTCGCCAACGTGGACCAGGAGATGTTCTCGCTCTACAAGAACAACGGGGACGAGTCGTTCGTCGACACCGCCCATGCCCACGGCATCGGCCAGGCGACCCGCCTGCTCTCGGGCTGGGGCCTGAAGTTCTTCGACTTCGACAACGACGGCAACGTCGACCTGCTCCTGGCCAACGGGCACCCCGACGACATGATCGAGAGCTACGGCGGGCAGGTCCACTACAAGGAGCCGCTATTGCTCTTCCGGAACGACGGGACCCGCCTGCGCGACATCAGCGCGGAGGCCGGGCCCGTCTTCGCCAAGACGTTCCCGGCGCGCGGCCTGGCCGTGGGCGATTACGACAACGACGGGCGGCGCGACGTCCTCGTGGCGATGAACGGCGCGGCGCCGGTGCTCCTGAAGAACCGGGCGGGGGTCGGGAACCACTGGGTCGGCCTGCGGCTCCAGGGCACGACCGGCAACCGGGACTCGGTCGGCGCCCTGCTCACGTGGTCCGCGGGAGGAGTCAAGAAGTCGCGCCTCCGTAGCGCAGGCGGAAGCTACCTCTCGTCCCACGATCCGCGCGAGGTC
>QHVJ01000477.1 GCA_003222275.1 Acidobacteriota bacterium
CCCCGCCGTACTGGTAGCCATGGAGCGCCGCCGCCGGTCGTCCGTCTACTCGGAGGATGAAGAGCCGCAGCCAGCCGCGCTCGAGGCCTGATCGGCTCACGTCGTCGTAGAACGCGCGAAGCGCGGCGGTGGCGAACGACTGCGACCCCCCGCGCTCGCTCCAGCGCCGGTTGTGGAGATCGATGAGCAGCTCCAGCGCCTCGCGGCGCTGCTCTTCCGAGGACGCCTGCTCGAAGCTGACCCCGAACTGCTTCGTCAGGTTCTTGAGTCGCCGCTGAACGTTGTACCGGTGGGCGGAGCCGAGCGAGGCCAGGTACGACGGCCAGGAGTGGCCGGACAACTTGATGAAGGGGCAGACGTTGATCCTGGAGGCCGAGGCGCTCCAGCCCAGCCGCCGCGCGAGGTCGCCGGCGAGCTGCGCGGCGGCGCTGACGTTCGCGGGAACGTGGCTGAGCTCCAGGACGGCCCCTGCGGCGGCGAGCGCGTCCGCCACGGCCGCCAGCCCCTCGCGCTCGTGACCGCGCCGGACGATCACGTCGAGATAGTCGGAGCCGGCAAGGCCGGTCCCCAGGAACTCCAGCGACGGCCACGGCAGCAGACGGCTCAGCGAGCGTGGACGCACGGCCAGCGGCGCGATCGCGATGAGCCGGCCGCCTCGGCGCACGGTGATCAGCGACAGACGGCGGCCCTCGGACAGGTTGCGCCACCACGCGAAGAGCCATTCCCAGGTGAGAAACACGCAGTTGGACGCGCTGGCCTGCAGCAGCTCGTTCCATTCCTGGCGCAGTGTCTGGAAGGTCGCCGTGTCCTCGATCCGCTGCACCACGATCGTGTCGTCGGCCGGCGTCTCCACGAAGGCGGGCCTCATCCTGGGCCGGGCGTTCATGGGGCTCCCTCGCCGGGGATCCCGCGCAGGCCCGGGGGACTCCGCCGAAGCCCGCAGCGCTGCAGGACGCGATCCACCTGCCCGCGGGCCGCCGCCCGCTCCGTCGGCGTCGGCACGCCGAGTGCCAGTAGCGACAGCAGATAGACCGCCGCGAACACGGCCGCGCTCGTCGCGAGGACCACGAGTGGCCCGGCGCCACCGACGAGGCCGCGGGCGGCGGCGGCGCCCAGGCCGGCCACCACGGCGGCGCCGGCCAGCTTGCCGACGTCACCGAGCAGCGGGAGATCGCGCCACGAGACGTTCAGCGCGCGTCCCAGGACGACGGCCAGGACGACCCGGTCGAGGGCATTGACCACCACCACGACGACGACAGCGCCGACCAGCATCAGATGCGAGGCGGCGAGCCACGCACCGATCGCGAGGACGCCGAGAATGATGACACGGAGCCGCAGCAGCAAGGGGATGTATTCGGGGTAGGCGCGGAGGACGGGATCGGACACGCTGGTGAGGAGGCCGAGCGGTATCAGCGCGAGGTTGATCGCGAAGATCGGCCAGCTGTCGGCGTACCTGACCGTGAACAACACCGTGAGGAACTCGCGGCCGGCGACCAGGAGGAAGGCGCAGAGCGGGAAATGAATGGCGGCCATGACCCGCATGAGGCGCGCGCTGAGCTGCACGATGTCCGACGCCCTGCCCTCCAGCTGCAGGCGGCTGACCGCCGGAATCATGACGGAACCGACGGACTCGCTCAGGATCGACAGGAAGGGCAGCTGGAAGCATCCGACCGCGTAGATGGCATATGTGGCCGCGTCGAAATAGTGCGCGATGAAGTAGCTGGGCAGGTCACCCTGGACGACCGAGAGGATGGCCGCCGTGCCGAGCGGCATCGCGTACACGAGCTGCGCCCGCATCAGCGACCAGTCGGGCCCGCGGCCGAATCCCGGGAACCGGGTCGTGAGGTACCAGAGCAGGATCGCCGCCTGCAGGAGACCCTGCACGATCGCCGCATAGACGAGCGCCTCGATGGACGCGAAGACGAGTGCGGCCCCCACCAGCAGCAGCGTCTTCGTGAGGGTCAGGATCACGATGAGCAGCGACGCGGCCTGGACGTCGGCGTCCGCCAGCGCGAGCAGCTCGAGGAACGAGAAGGCGACCATCAGGAAGACGAGGATCGCGACGGGGCCGGCCAGCGCGGCCAGCGTCGGGTCGTGGAACAGCGCCTCGAGGATTGCGGGTTGCCACAGCAGCACCAGCGCCGCCAGGCCGCCGACCACGACATAGAAGAGCAGGATGTTGAACGCCACGCGGGATCGCCGGGTCGGATGTCGAGGCAGGAAGTAAAAGCCGCTCATCACGAAGCCGAGGGGCAGGATCGTCAGGGCGCTGCCGACGAGGAGGAAGAGCTGCTTGTACACCCCGAACCCGGTCTGGCTCAGGTGCCGGACGAGGACCAGGGGGAGCGCGAAGGCCACGGCGAAGACCACCGTCTTGGCGGCCATGAGCCAGAGCGCGTTGCGGGCGAGGGAGGTGTTCATCCGCGCGGGCCCCGCCACGCGCCGGCGACTCCGGCCGCGGGAGCGTCGAGAAAGAGACGGCACCACGTCTCCAGCACGATCAACGACCAGATCCACGTGCTGTAATCGCGCCGGCCCGTCGCATGGTGGCGCAGCATGCGCGTCAGGGCGTCCTTGCGGAAATAGCCGCGCGCGAGACTCTGCCGGTCGAGCAGGATCTCCTCCGCGAAGGGCCGGAGCGTCTTCCGGAACCAGAGATCTTTCGGAATGCCGAAGCCCTGCTTGGCCTTCGTCAGCGTGGCGGCGGGCAGCAGCCGTTCGCCGACCTTCCGGAGCAGATACTTGCTCAGCGTCCCGCGCAGCTTGAGGGAGACGGGCAGGGTCGCCACGTACTCCACCAGCGTGTAGTCGAGCAGGGGCGCCCGCACCTCCAATGAGTTGGCCATGCTCATCCGGTCGACCTTCGTGAGGATGTCGGCCGGCAGGTACTGCAGCGTGTCGAGGTATTGCGAGCGGCTGACGGGGTCGAGCCGTCCGGCCTCTCGCGTCAGCCGCCGCGAGCGTTCGAACGGATCGTATCCGTCGAGCTGGGCCATGAGTTCGTCCGTGACGAGCTGGTCGCGGATGTACGGGTAGACGCCCACGTTCGGCGCGATTCCGTCGTCCCCGAGTCGGCCGGCCGCATACACGGCGTTCCAGCCCGGCCAGGTGAACGGCACCGCGCGACTGAGTGACGGCAGCACGCCGCGGCGGATCCAACCCGGGATCCGACGCAGCCGGCGCCACTGGTCCAGCTGCTGGTATTGCACGTAGCCCGCGAACACCTCGTCACCGCCGTCTCCGGAAAGCGCCACCGTGACGTGCTGCCGAGCCGCCTGGCACACGTAATACGTGGCGAGCGCGGAGGAGTCCGCGAACGGCTCGTCGAGATGCCAGACGAGATCGGGCAGGACGTCGAGCGCTGCCGGCTTGACGATCATCTCGTGGTGATCGGTGCCCAGGTGGCGTGCCACGCGGCGAGCATCCTCGAGCTCCGAGTAGTCCGTTTCCTCGAAGCCGATGGAAAACGTCTTCACGGGGCGCGACGAGAGCTCCGCCATGAGCGCCACGACGGTGCTGGAGTCGAGCCCGCCACTCAGAAAGGCGCCGAGCGGGACGTCGC
>QHVJ01000250.1 GCA_003222275.1 Acidobacteriota bacterium
TCCAAGCCCGTGTCGGTGGAGGCGCTCGACGCCGAGCTGGCCTATGTCGTCGGCCTGATCGTCGGTGATGGCTGCCTGACCCAACGTAACCGGGTCATCC
This sequence comes from Acidobacteriota bacterium, assembly GCA_003222275.1. Lineage (GTDB taxonomy): Bacteria > Acidobacteriota > Vicinamibacteria > Fen-336 > Fen-336 > AA32. The sequence goes on from QHVJ01000250.1 coordinate 101, forward strand.
TGACGTCGGCGGATCCAGAGGCCGTGGCCTGCTTCCGGGCGCTGGCGGCACGGCTCGGGCTGCACGTATTCCCGAATCACGCTCGCCCCTACGACCACGTCATCGCCAGCTCCGGTCTCTACTTGCTGCTCGAGCGGTTGGGACTATCGCTGGGAACGGCGCACACCAATCGGATACCGCAGGCGATCCTCGCCGCGCCGGAGCCGATCGTGGCTTCGTTCCTGTCCGGCCTTTTCGACGCCGACGGCACTGTCGAACGGCGAGACGGGGTAGTCACGTTCTCAACCGTTTCGTCCCGGCTTGCGCAAGAGGTCCAGACGGTGCTGCTGAACTTCGGCGTCGTCGCCGCGCGCGGCATCAAGCGCGGCCGATACCAGGGGCAGGTTCATTACTCGGAGCGCCTCACGATCACGGGCGTCGAGGCCGAGAGGTTCGATGCGCTAATCGGCTTCCGCCTCGAACGCAAGCGTCGCCGGCGGAAGCACGCCAGGACAAAAACCAACCACGAGGTCTTTGACGACTACCGCCGCGGGCGACGGAAGCCGAGTTATCCAAAGCTCGAATACCTGGCGGCGCTGCTCGAGGAGCGGGGCGCATCCACGATCTCCTTGCATCCCCTGAAGGAGATCCTGAGTCAGCAGCTTCTGTTCTTGGAGGTCACTGAGATCGCGCCGTCCCACGCGCATGTCTACGATCTCACCGTGCCCGAGACGCACTCCTTCGTCGCGAACGGCTTCGTCAACCACAACACATATCTCGCGGTCGCCCAGGCGGTGTCGGCGCTCCTCAGCAAATCCGTGGCCCGCATCGTGCTCGCGCGGCCGGCGGTAGAGGCGGGCGAGAAGCTCGGCTTCCTGCCCGGGGACCTGCAGGAGAAGGTCGACCCCTACCTGCGCCCGCTGTACGACGCGCTCTACGACCTGCTCGACTACGAGAAGGTCGCGCGCCTGCTCGAGCGCAACGCGATCGAAGTGGCTCCCATCGCGTTCATGCGCGGCCGGACCCTCAACGATGCATTCGTCATCATCGACGAGGCGCAGAACACCACGACGGAGCAGATGAAGATGGTGCTCACCCGCATCGGCTTCGGATCCAAGGTGGTCGTCACCGGCGACATCACGCAGATCGACCTGCCGCAGGGGAAGGTCTCCGGGCTCGTCGACGCCATCTCGGTGCTGGGCGGGGTGGAGGGGATCTCCTTCGTCTACTTCGACGAGAAGGACGTCGTCCGGCACAAGCTCGTCCAGGCCGTGATCAAGGCCTACGAGGCCTACGGCGCGGCCCAGACTCCCGGCAAATAGGCTTCGCCCGTGCCTCCCTCCGGCATCGGCCTCGCGCCCGTCTCCTCCCGCCTCGAGGTGGTCCTCCTCAACCGGCAGCGGCGGCGGCGCGTGCGCTCACACCGGCTGCGGCGGCTCCTCGAGGATGCGGCGCGGTCGCTCGGCGTCTCGGGCGAAGTGGCCCTCGTCCTCACGCGTGATCCCGCGGTCCGAGAGCTGAACGCCCGCTATCGGGGCCAGGACAAGCCCACCGACGTGCTGTCGTTCCCCGGGCCCGGCGGTAACGCGGGTCTGGGGGACATCGTGGTCAGCGTCGACACCGCCGAGCGCAACGCGCGCCGCCTCGGCCGGACGCTGCAGCGCGAGCTGGACGTGCTCGCCCTCCATGGCTTCCTGCACGTCTTGGGCTACGATCACGAGACCGACGACGGGACGATGGACCGCCTCGAGCGGCGCCTGCGCCGGGAGCTCCTGTGATCCCGATCATCGTCGAGGCCCTCCTCGTGATCACCTTCACCGCGGCGTCGGTGACGCTGGCCGCGGTGGAGGCGGCCTTCTACCTCCTGAAGCGGCGCCGTCTCAGCCACATCTCCGTGCAGAACCCGCGGGCGGAGCTGGTGAACCGCTACCTCCAGGACCCGCCCACCCTCCTCATGCCCGTCCACATGGGCACGTATACCGTCCACGTGGCGATGACCGTGCTGCTCATCTCGCTGCTGCTGGACGCGATGGGGCAGTGGGCGATGCCGGTCGCGTTCCTGTTCATGATCGTGTACCTCCTCGTCTTCCGCCTGAGCGTGCCCTACACCTTCGTGCGCCGGAACCCGGAGCGCTCGCTCCTCGTGCTGCTGCCGGTGTTCCATCCGTACGCCCAGGCGCTCGCGCCGCTGGTCGCCGCCCTGCGCAAGCGCGCCGCCGGCGAGTCGGCGCTCGCGGAGGCGGACGATACCAAGCCCCCGCCGCTGCGCGAGGTCCCGCCCGCGCCGGTCCACGACCAGGACGAGGGTCGCCTCGTCGAAGCGGTGGCCCGCTTCGCGGAGACGCTGGTGCGCGACGTCATGACGCCGCGGCCCGACATCGTGGCCGTGGCCGCGTCGGCGACGGTGGACGAGCTGCGGCGCATCCTCCGCGAGACCAAGTACAGCCGCGTCCCGGTCTACGGCGACAACCTCGACGACATCGTGGGGGTGGCGAGCGTGCGCGATCTCGTCGAGTACGACGGGGACGGCACGGACCTCGTGGGACCGATCGCGCGGCCCGCGTTCGTGGTGCCGGAGACGAAGAAGATCGCCGACCTGCTGAAGGAGTTCCAGGCCAGCCGGAGCACCTTCGCCGTCGTCATCGACGAGTACGGCGGCACCGCGGGCCTCGTCACCGTCGAGGACATCGTCGAAGAGATCGTCGGCGAGATCAAGGACGAGTACGACGTGGAGGCGGAGCCGATCAGCGTGGAGCAGGACGGCGCAGTGGTGGTGGCGGGCCGGGTGAAGGTGGACCGGCTGGAGCAGGCCCTGGAGGCGCCCCTGACCGACGGCGAGAAGGTCGGCACCGTGGGGGGCCTCGTCACCTCCGTGTTCGGCCGGGTGCCGCGGCCGGGCGAGAGCGTGGAGTACCGGGGGTTCGCGATGGAGGTGATGGACGCCGAGGGCAAGCGGGTGAACCGCGTGCGCTTCCGGCGGGTGGCGGAGTCGCCTCTGCCGTGACGACCGAGGCGGCCCCCACGACCGCCTTCCACTCGGGCTTCGTGTCCGTCGTCGGCCGGCCCAACGTGGGCAAGTCCACGCTCGTCAACCGGCTGGTGGGCGAGAAGGTCGCCATCGTCTCCGACAAGCCGCAGACGACCCGCAACCGCATCCTGGCCGTCTTGAACCGGCCCGACGGCCAGATCGTCCTGTTCGACACGCCCGGCATCCACAAGCCCATGCACCGCATGAACGAGCGCATGGTGGAGACCGCCGTGGGCAGCCTGGGCCAGGTGGACCTCGCGCTCTGGCTGGTGGACGTGACCGAGGAGTACGGCCCGGGCGACCGATACGTCAAGGACGTCCTGGGGCGTGCCGGCAAGCCGGTGCTCCTCGGCCTGAACAAGATCGACCTCGTGCCCAAGCCGCGGCTGCTGCCGCTCATCGACCAGTATCGACAGCTCCTCGACTTCGCAGAGATCGTCCCCATCTCGGCACTGAAGGGCGACAACGTGGAGCGGCTCGCCGAGCGGCTGGTGGCGCACCTGCCCGAAGGGGAGCGTCTCTACCCGGAGGACTTCCTGACCGACCAGCCGGAGCGGTTCTTCGTCGCGGAGATGATCCGCGAGCAGATCCTGCGCCACACCCGGGAGGAGATCCCCTACTCGACCGCCGTCCTCATCGACCGCTTCAAGGAGGGCACGCCGGTCGTGCGCATCGAGGCCTCGATCCTCGTGGAGCGGCAGAGCCAGAAGGGCATCCTCATCGGGCGGGGAGGCGGGATGCTCAAGTCCATCGGCACCGCGGCGCGCCGCGAGATCGAGGCCTTCCTGGGGACGAAGATCTACCTCGGGCTGTTCGTCAAGGTGCGGGAGGGCTGGCGCGAGGACCCCGGCATGCTGGACGAGATGGGATTGGGCAAGGCGGGTCGTCCGTCTTCCGACTGATCGCCGACACCGACCCGGCTACGTCGATTTCCAGGCGCCGAGGGCCTGCCGGACCGCGACGACCTGGCCGACATGGTAGGCGTTGTGATCGGCCACCAGCAGGAGCTCGCGGAGGTACGTCTGGCCGGTGCCATGGGGAATGCGCGCGAACAGGTCGACGGCGGTGTCTTCGGCCAGCTTCTTGAGCGCTTCGCGGTCGCGGCGGATCGCAGCGATGCTTTCCTTCCAGGCCGCTTCCGAGGGCGGGGTGGCCTCCGGAGGCCAGTAGTCCTTGGGAAAGGACAGCTCGACGTACCTGGGGTTCAGGCAAAAGTCGAGGATGTCGTGCTGCGCGCGCCGCAGGTGCTCGACGAGCTGCCACACGGAGTGGTCGAACCCCTTCGGGACGGCCCCGCGAACGGGGGTCGAGATGCCCTTCACCGCCGCGTCGAAGGTGACGTGCGCCTCCCCCCAGTCGAGCAGCTTCTGCAGGTGGGCGCGCAGCGACTGGTCCTCGTTCACGCCTTTCGGTCGTTTGGCTGACATTTATCCCCTTTACTCTTCCCGGGACGAGTCGAGTCCGGGGCCCTCTCCTTCTTCTTCAAGGCTCCGTGCGCCGTCCGCTCCCGAGAGCGCTCACCTTCAAGGTCGCCGTGTGGAGCTGATACATCTCACTGCGGCTGTCCGCCCAGAGCAGCACGAATTGACCATCCGGCGCGGCGGCGAACCCCATGTAGTCCCCGCCGGCAGGAAATCTCCATCCGACCTCTTCGTTCTGCGGCCGCATCGGACAGCTCTTCTCCGATGAGACTTTCATCTCGGGCAGGAAGGTGTTGCCGCCGTCCAGGGAAGCCGTGAAATAGATCTCCAGGCATACGAACTCGTGCTTGTAGCGCTCGCCGGCATTTCGCGCATCGTACCAGGCGACGCCCACGACGCCGTCCCGGTTCACGGCAACGGACGGCGTCCGTACATACGGAGACGGGCCCGATCCCTGGTCCACCCGGATCGGCTTCGTCCATTGCTCGCCTCGATCGGACGAGAAATGGAGGAGCACGCTCTCATAGCGGTCGGACGTGCAGATCCAGTAGAGCCGGTCCCGGAACGGCCCGGAGGACGGATCCACCGCCAGGGTCCCGAACGATTTCTGGCATCCCTCGGAGGCGAGCATCGGTACTGAGAAGGTCTTCCCACCGTCCGTCGAAGTGAGGATCCAGGAGCGTTCCCGTTCCAACCAGGCCTGTCCCTTGTCCGTCTGCCGCGCGTAGTCCTCGAGAGAGACGACCAGCGTGCCATCGGAGAGGACCACGGGGTTCTGCGTGTTCAGCGAGAGGCTGCTGACAAGGAGGCGCGTGGGCGGCGGGAAGGACCGGCCGCCATCCGGGGACCGAGCCACGAAGGCCGCCTGCCGGGTCTTGCCCCCCGACGCTTCGGGCCCTTCGTTCTTCGAGACGACGTAGAAGCTGCCCCTGTAGGGCCCACCCGAGCGATCCACGGCGATCGTCTCGTGGTCATGGGCGATCCCCAGGGACACGGGACCCAGCCACGAGCGGCCCGCGTCCTCGGATCGGAAGACGAGGAGCTGATCGCCCCGCACGTCCTCTCCGGCGGCCCTCCCCAGGACGGTGAGAAGCACCGTCCCATCCTCGCCGACCGCTACCCACGGGTCGGCGCACTCCACCAAAGAGAAATCATGGCGCTTCCACGACGACCCACCGTCGAAGGAGACGAACGCTGCGCAGTCCGCCACCGAAAGATCGCTCTTCTTGATGACGATCGCGGCCGCGACAAGGTGGCTCGCGTCTTTCGGATCGACGGCTAGATGGGGCTCGGTGACAGGTAGGCGCGGCCCTTCCGTATTCAGCGGACGATCTCCACGAACGACCGTGACGCCCGGTTCAGCGTCGGGGGGTGCGTACTCGATCGGCCAGACCAGAATGAGGACGAGACAGACCAGGGTTTTCATGGGCGTGGCCTCACCTGCGCGTGGCCGCTACGGAACCAGCACGATCTTGCCCACGAAGCTCAAGCCGCCGACATCCTTCTCGCCGTAGATCTTCGACACGCCGTCCACGCCGATGGTGTCGGGCACGGTCGTGTACATGAACTCGGCCCCCAGGCGGACGACGCCTCGGCCCCACTCCACTCCCGCCATGAAGTGGCCGGAGAACTTCGACTGGCGCTGGGACTCCTCGATCCCCCCCACGACGCTCTTCTCCTGGAACGAGGTCGACCCCGCCCCGAGCGCCAGGTAGGGGACGAAGCGCGAGTCGGGCAAGAATCGCCAGCCCACCATCCCGTATACGGGCACCTCGCGAATCGTCAGCGGATGGCCGAGTCGAAAGGGAGTGCTGGTAGCGTCGGCCAGGAACACGCGCTCGCCCGTCCGCTTGAAGTAGTGCCCGCCCACGCCCAGGAAGAATGAACGGGCGAGCACGTAACGGATCGAGCCGCCTCCGGTGAAGCCGCCCGACGTGCCGTCGAAGATCGCCTTCGCCGACTTGCTGGAGTTGGTCATGCCGAAGTAGCCGCCTTCGAGCGAAACGTCGAACTCGCCCGCCGCCGCGCCGCGAGCACCGCCGGCGAACACGAGCCCCGTCGCCAAGAAAATGCCGGCGAGCGCAGCGCGATTCACTCGCGCGGAGCGAGCACCCCCCAGCTCAACGATGACAGCGCGATTCATTTGTCGGCGTTCCTCCTCAGCGCTTCTTTGGCGTGGGGGCGCACGCGACCTTCGCTTCCGCGTGCTTCCGGTAGATGTGATCGAGCCGATCGATATGCCGCCCGGTCGCCTCGTTGAACAGCGGCGTGCCGCCGGCGTACATCGTGCCCTCCGGCGAGCCGTAAGCGTCGAGCTTCCGCTCGGCCAGCCAGCGGTCCACGCACTTCTCCTCCCGGGCGCGGGCGGCCTTCGCCGAAGCGGTCTTGCTCTTGCTCGTAACCGGCTTGTCCTTCGGGCCCGCGGCCACGGAGCCCGCCAACAGGAACGAAAGAAGCAGTCCCACGGCCAGCACTACTGGTTCAGCCCGTAGCCCCGCAAGGCCAGCGCCGGGCGGACGAGCCCATGCCCGAACGTGTCGTCGCGGCCAGGCGTCCCCAGGTCCTCGGCGGTGTTCTCGATGGCGGCCTTGATCGCCGCCGGCTGGGTGATCCCCTGCCGGTACAGCAGAGCCGCCACCGCGGCGACGTGCGGTGTCGCCTGGCTGGTGCCGACCACGAAGAAGTAATGGAAATCGTCGTAGCGTCCTTGCTCGGCCGCCGTGTCGGGATCGAACGTCTGCTGGAGGACACCGTCCGGCCGACCGTCGGGCACTCCGTCCGGCCCGGTGTCGTCGCGGTTGATGTCGCCGCCGGGCGCGACCACACTCAGCTCCGGGCCGAAGTTGGAATAGGGAGCCTTCATCTTGCGGCCATCCACGGCCCCGACCCCGATCACGTTGGGAAGCGCGGCCGGGAAGCTGACCTTGCCCTGGCCGTCGTTGCCCGCCGCTGCCACCACCGTGACGCCGGCCGCGACCGCGCGGTCCACCGCTTGGCGCACCGACGTGCTGGAGGAGTCGCCGCCCAGGCTCAGGTTGATGACCTTGACCGGGTGCTGGCCGTTCTGGGTGAAGGTGACGGCGTAATCGATGCCCTCGGCCACCATGAAGAACGAGCCGACGCCCTCGTTGTCGAGGACCTTGACCGGCATGAGCGCGCACCCGAAGGCGAGCCCGGCGACCCCGATGTTGTTGTCGGTGGCCTCCGCGATCGTCGAGGCGACGTGGGTGCCGTGGAAGTTGTCGTCGTTGGCGTGGTCGTCGCCGTTGATGAAATCGTGACCCTGCAGGAAGACGGTGCCGCCGAAGTCGGGCGCCTTGCGGTACGGGCCGAAGTCCTCGTAGGCGATGCCCGTGTCGAGCACGGCCACGGCGACCGACGGGTCCCCCTTCTGGATCCCCCACGTCCGCTCCGAGTCGAGCATCCTGAAATGCCACTGCGACGTGTAGAAGGGGTCGTGCGGCGTGAAGTAACCCACGCGCTGGAAGGCCCGCGCGACGCCGTTGGGCTCGGCGAAGTCCACGCCGGGCATGGTCCGCAGGCGGTCGAGCGCGTCGGCGATCTCGAACCCGTCGTCGAGTCGCACCAGATACCGGGGGCCGAAGTCGCTGCGCCGGGCGGTGCGGCCGCCCGCCTCGCGCATCATGTCGGACGCGTCGCGGTCGCGGACCGCCTCCTTGAACTGGACGATCACTTCCCCGGGCCGGTAGGCGCGCCGGCCCCGCTCCGGGATGCGGACGGAGGCCACACGGTAGACGTCGTCGGCACGGAGAGGAAGCCGGTGGCCGATGAGGTCGACGACGATCGCGAGCGCGGCGAGAAATGCAAGAATGCGGATCGTGCGATACATCTGCCGAGTCTAGGCGTCGGCCCGAGTCGAGTCAACGACGCCCACGCGATGTATCAAGAGAAACGTCAAGCCGGTGCCGGCGGCAAGCATTGCGAGTCCGAGGAGAGGCCGCGGCTCGGGCAGCCCGCCCGACGGGTCCTCCGTGAAGGGAGCGGCGACGAAAGTGATCGTGTTGACGAGGGCGTGAGCCAGGACCGGCGCGAGCAGCGATCCGGTGCGTACGCGCAGGATGCCGAGAGCGACGCCGAGCGTGAACGTGAAGGCGGCGCGATAGAGGTCCCAGTGGATGAGCGCGAACAGCGCCGCCGAGGTGACGATCGCGCCCGCACCGCCCAGGGCGGGCAGCAGGGAGGGCAGGACGATTCCGCGCAGGAGAAGCTCCTCGCAGATCGCCGGGACGGCCGCGATCGCCACGACCGACATCAGCGCGTCGGCGGGATCGTGCGGACGCAGCGCTTCGTGGAGGCGCTGGAACTGCTCGAGGTATCCCGGTGGGGGAGACCAGAGCGCGTACTGCACCTCGAAGAGCCCGAGGCTCGCCACCCAGAGCGCTCCGGCCGCCGCGGCGACGAAGAGCGCGGTGCGGGAGCGGATGGGGTTGAGCCCGAGACCGGCCGGGAGGGGCACCCGAACGGCGGCCAGGGCCAGGAGCCCGGGCGCGACCAGGGCCAACTCAGAGATCAGGAGCGCCGGACGCAATCCGAAGGTAAAGGCGTAAGGCGCTACGCCGGCCATGGCGTACAGGCCGGCCAAGACCACCACCGGGGCGAGCACCGCGGGGAGGCGGGTGCGCCCGGGAACGGACCCGCCCTTGTCCATCTCTCGGGCATTATTCGGGCCCGGCCGTCGCTCCGTCAACCTCGGCGGCTTGGCCGGGCCGCGGTCCGCAAGGTAACATCGGTTCTTTGACGCCATGAGCGACGCCTCTTTCGAACGCGTGCCGGCCGCCAGCTTCGCCGCCCGACGTGTGTGCGATCTCCCCGCGGAGGACAGACCGCGGGAGCGGCTCGTCCGTCACGGCGCGTCCGCGCTCTCGAACCGCGAGCTGCTGGCCCTGCTCGTAGGCTCCGGCTCGCGCAGCGCCTCCGTCCTCGACGTGGCCGAGAAGCTGCTCGGTAGCGGGCTGCGCGGGCTCGCGGGCCGGTCGCTGGCGGAGGTCGAGCGGGAGCACGGCCTCGGACGCGCCAAGGCGACCCGCATCCTGGCCGCGCTCGAGCTGGGCGCCCGCCTGGCCTCCGAGGGCCGGATGGCGTCGCCGACGTTCCGCACTCCTGACGAGTCGGCGCGCTATCTGCTGCCGCGCTACGGAGCGCGGCCGGTCGAGACCTTCGGGCTGCTGGCCCTCGACGTTCGCCATCGCCTCAAACGCGAGGCGGTGGTCTCGGTCGGGTGCCTCACGTCGAGCCTCGTGCACCCTCGCGAGGTTTTCCAGGAGGCGGTCGTGTGCCGGGCCGCGGCCCTCGTCCTCTTCCACAACCATCCCTCGGGAGACCCGGAGCCTTCCGCGGAGGACGTCTCCCTGACGCGCCGCCTGGCCGCGGCGGGGGAGCTGATGGGGATCGAGATCCTGGACCACGTCGTCCTCGGCGCCGGGCGATACGTGAGCCTGAAGCAGCGGGGGATACTGTGAGCCGTATCGCCTATCTCGACTGCTCGTCGGGCGCTTCGGGCGACATGCTGCTCGGGGCCCTCGTCGATCTCGGGCTGTCGGTCGACGCGCTCCGGGGCGAGCTGGCCAAGCTTCCCCTCAAGGGCTACCGGATCGAGGCCCACAAGGTCCACCGCTCGGGCCTGCATGCGACGAAGGTGGACGTGGTGACGGAGGCGCCCGCGCACGGACACGGCCATGACCACGAGCACGGGCATGATCACGAACACGGCCATTCGCACGGCGAGCCCGATCGTGGGTTGCGCGAGATCCTCGACCTCGTCGACAAGAGCGGCCTCGAGCCGGCGGTCAAGGACCGCAGCGCGCGGCTCTTCCGGCGGCTGGCGGAGGCCGAGGCCGCGGTCCACGGCACCAGTCCCGAAGAGGTCCATTTTCACGAGGTGGGTGCCGTCGACTCGATCGTCGACATCGTGGGCGGGGTCGTCGGCCTCACGTGGCTCCATGCCGACCGGGTCGTCGCCTCACCCTTGAACCTCGGCACGGGGACCGTGAGCATGTCCCATGGTGTCTTCGCGGTGCCCCCTCCGGCGACCGCGCTTCTCGTCCGGGGCGTGCCGGTCTACGCCGCGGGCGACGGGGAGCTGCTGACGCCGACCGGTGCGCTGCTGGTCACGGGTCATGCGACCGCGTACGGTCCGCTGCCGCCCCTACGCTCCGAGGGCGTCGGCCACGGCGCCGGCTCGCGGGACACGCCGGGGCGCCCCAACGTGCTCCGCCTGATCGTGGGCGAGGAGACCGGAGCCTCCGTCGGCCAGAAGATCCTCGTCCTCGAGGCGGAAATGGACGACCTCTCACCCCAGCTCTGCGGTCCGCTGCTCGAGAAGCTCTTCGCGACGGGCGCCCTCGACGTTTACTACACCGCCATACAAATGAAGAAGGGCCGGCCGGGGATCCTCGTCACCGTCCTCGTGGAGCCGGATCGGCGGGAGGCCGCCGAAGAGGTGCTCTTCGCCGAAGCCACGACACTCGGCGTGCGCCGCCAGGAATGGGAGCGCACGGTGCTCGACCGCGAGATCGTCAGCGTGGAGACGCCGTACGGTCCGGTGGGGGTGAAGGTCGGTCGCCGCGGCGGGCGCATCTACAACGCGCAGCCGGAGTTCGACGACTGCCAGCGGGCCGCCGCCGCCCGCGGCGTCGCGGTCAAGGAGGTGTGGGCGGCGGCCGTGGCCGCGTATCGGACCCGCCATCCCAGCCCCTCATGACCGAGCGCCGGACCTGGCTTCTCACGACCCCGATCTACTACGTCAACGACGTTCCCCACGTGGGGCACGCGTACACGACGATCGCGGCCGATGCGCTGACCCGGGCCCGACGGCTGCAGGGCAAGGACGCATTCCTCCTCACGGGCACCGACGAGCACGGCCAGAACATCGAGCGGATCGCCCGCGAGAAGGGCGTTCCCACCCAGCAATACTGCGACCAGATCGCGGCCGTCTTCCGCCAGCTCTGGGACCGGCTCGACGTCCGCTACGACCGCTTCATCCGCACCACGGAGGACGTGCACGTGCGCGGCGTGCTGAAGCTGTGGGGCCGGCTCGTCGAGGCGAAGTGCCCCGACGGCCGCGAGGCGATCTACAAGGGCACGTACGCCGGGTGGTACTGCCCGCGGTGCGAGGCCTTCAAGGACGAGGAGGAGCTGAAGCAACCGGGCAACCTGTGTGCCATCCACGAGCGACCGTGCGAGTGGACCGAGGAGGAGAACTTCTTCTTCCGTCTCTCCGCGTACGAGGGCTGGCTGCGCGAGGCGATCGCGAAGGGCTCGGCGCCGGGCGGGCTCCGCATCGATCCCGAAGCGCGGCGCAACGAAGTCCTCGGCATCATCGACCAGGGGCTCAAGGACTTCAGCGTGAGCCGCGCCCGCGTGAAGTGGGGGATCCCGGTTCCGCAAAGGCCGGACCACGTCCTCTACGTCTGGGTCGACGCGCTCTCGAACTACATCACCGCGCTCGGCTATGCCGACGACGGTGCCCAATACAAGAAGTACTGGGCGAGCGACGGCGCGGAACGCTTCCATCTCATCGGCAAGGACATCCTGCGCTTCCATTGCCTCTATTGGCCGGCCTTGCTCCAGGCCGCGGGCGTGCCGCCGCCGAACCGCGAGTTCGTGCAGGGCTGGATCACCAGGGAAGGCCGGAAGCTGTCCAAGACCACCGGAAACGTGATCGACCCCCAGGCGCTCGTCGACCGCTACGGCCCCGACCCGGTGCGCTACTTCCTGTTGCGCGAAGGCACCTACGGACAGGACTGGGACTTCACCGATCAAGCCTTCGT
>QHVJ01000251.1:0-21744 GCA_003222275.1 Acidobacteriota bacterium
CGCGGCGAGCCGCTTGCCGTCGCCCGACTCCGCGAGGTCGAGGCCGCGCACGCGCCGGGCCCAGCGCGGCTGCTCCGAGAGCGACGCGCGCAGCGCGCGCTGCGTGCGGTTCATCGCCTCGGAGACCTGGAGGCAATAGGGCAGATCCACGACGCGGTGCGTGCCCTCGGCGTAGAGCCCGAGCCGAAGGCCCTCCGGAGCCTCCACGAGATGGAACGAGGCCCGCGTGCGCCATCCCTGCTCGGGCGAGCCGGTGAGGGGGATCTCGCCGTCCCACGCGACTCCCGCCCGCGACAGCGACTCGCGCAGGATCTGCTCCTTCAAGGCGAGCTGGGCCGGATAGGCCAGCTCCTGGTAGGCGCATCCCCCGCAAGCAGGAAAGAACGGACACGGAGAAGGCCGGCGGCCGGGACCGGGCGCGAGACGCTCCTCGACCTCGGCCTTCACGTAGCCGGAGGTCGCCGACTGAACGCGGGCCCGCACCTGGTCGCCGGGCAGGCCGCGGGGAATGAAGACCACCTGGCCCTGGTGGCGGGCGAGGCCCAGCCCGCGGTAGACACCCTTCTCGACCACGGCGTCGATGACGTTGCCCGCGCGCAGCCCCCGGCCCTCGCGCAACGTCACAGGTGGAAAAGGCTGAGGCGAGGCAGGCCGTGGGCCTCCAGCACGCGGCGGGTGAGCGATTCCATGCGGACCTGCTCCAGGACGCGGGCCGGCATCCGGTCGCGGTACGGCGCAAGGTCGCGGTCGACGGCCTCCGCAATCGCGTCCACCGCTGCCCGTCCCATGTCGGCTTCCAGGGCCGCCCGCAGCGACGCTTCACGCTCGACGAGCCAAGACTCCAAATCCCGCAGTGCGCCATCCTCGGCGCGGGCGCGGATCTCGACCGCGAGGTCACGGGCGACCGGAGCCGACCGCGGGCCCAGCTCCCGCGCGCCGTCGAGGGCGTCGGCGAAGCCGCGCAGCGCGGACTCGGCGCTCACGCCCTCCTCTTCGCCGAGGGCGAGCGCGCGGCGCCAGCGTTCCGCGGCCACGTCCACTTCCGCCGCGCAGTACGCGAGGCTGCCGACCTTGCGCGCGCGGCTCCACGAGTGCGCGTGGCTGTCGAGCGCATCGGTGATGCCCCGCAGCACGACCCTCAGCGGCAGGCCGGCCGTCCGCCACTTCCGGATGAGATGCCAGTCCGCGTTGGAGAGCATGAGGGGGTCCCCGCGGCGCGAGACGAAGAACTCCTCCACCGTCTGGTAGTAGGCGGCCTCGGGGTCGGCGGCGATCGTCGGGCCCGTGCTAGCGTCCTCCGGGGGCGCGGTTGCGCTCCCAGATGAGCCGCAGGCCGGTGAGCGTGAGAACCGGATCCACCGCCTCGATCGAGGGGAGGTCGGCGGCCATGCTCTCGGCCAGGCCCCCGGTGGCGACGGCCTTCGCCGGCTCGCCGAGCTCGGCGCGGATGCGGGCGATGAGGCCTTCCACCATGCTCGCGTAGCCGAAGTAGAGGCCGGCCTGCATCGAGCCTACGGTGGAGCGGCCGATGACGCTCGCGGGCTTGCGCACGTCGACCCGCGGCAGGCGGGCCGCGCGCTGGAAGAGGGCGTCGGCGCTGATCCCTATGCCGGGACAGATGACGCCGCCGAGGTACTCGCCCTTCTTGGTCACCACGTCGAGGGTGGTGGCGGTGCCGAAGTCGACTACGATCACGGGCCCGCCGTAGGCCGCGAAGGCGGCGACGCCGTTGACGATGCGGTCGGCGCCCACGTCGCCGGGAGGCTCGTAGAGGATCGGCATCCCGGTGCGTACGCCCGGCTCGACGACGAGCGGATCCTGGCCCAGGTATTGGCGCGCGAGCGTCACGAGCACCGGAGTCAGTGGAGGCACGACGCTGGCGAGGGCGATGCCGCCGATCTGCCCGGGCTCGATGCCGGACGAGGCGAAGAGGTTGCGGACGAGGATGCCGTACTCATCGGCGGTCTGCTCGCGCCGGGTGGTGAGGCGCCAGTGCGCCTTGAGCTGCGCGCCCTCGTGAACACCGAGGACGGTGTTGGTGTTCCCGGCGTCGATCGTCAGGAGGTAGGGCATTTCAGCTCTCGAGCCGCAGCTCGCGTACCTCGCCGGAAAAAACGGCGCGTTGCGAGCCGTCAGCGAGATCGAGGATGAGGGCGCCCCGCCCGTCGAGACCTCGGGCCACCCCCCGCAGCACCGCGTCGCCGCAGCGGGCTTCCACCGCCTGCCCCCACCAGGGCACCGAACGCGCCCGCCACGCCGTCAGCACGGCCGGCGGACCGTCGCGGGCGAGGGCATCATACCAGACGGCCAGGCGGTCCAGGACCGCCGCCGCGGCCACCGCGACGCCGGGATCGCGGCCCGTTTCGACCCGCACCGACGTGATCGCGCCCCGCAGCTCCGGCGGCGCGGCGGCCGGATCGAGGCCGAGGTTCATCCCGACCCCCACCACGACCGTTCCCCGCCCTTCGTTCCCGACCGACGCCTCGACGAGCACGCCCCCGAGCTTCCGCTCTCCCACCAGAAGGTCGTTCGGCCACTTGAGCCGCCCGTCGACGCCCCACTCCCCCGCCGCTTCCGCGGCCGCCACCCCCGCCGCGAGCGGCAGCACGCCAGCGCTCGCGGGCGCCAGCTCCGGCCGCAGCAGCACGGAGAGGAAGAGGTTGCCGGCGGGCGAGAGCCACGCCCGCCCTTGTCGTCCGCGGCCCGCGGTCTGGCGCCCCGCGACGATCGCCGACCACGCCGGCGCACCCGCGCGCGCGCTTTCTTTCATGAGGCCGTTGGTCGAGCCAGCGCTCTCCAACCATTGAATGGGCGCGGACCACTCCCGCCCGCGGCCATTCAATAAGCGACGCACGTCAGCTTCCATGCCCTCTGCGTCCTCTGCCCGCTACGTCCTGCTCGCTCTGCGCACTCTGCGCGCCATCACTCAATCTCGAGGGAGATGTCCGCTGCGGGCGCGGAGTGCGTGAGCGCCCCGACGGCAATGTAGTCGGGTCCGGCCTCGGCGTAGTCCCGGACGCTGTCCAGGCGCACGCCGCCCGACACCTCGACGGGGACCCGGCCCCCGACGCGATCCACCGCCACCCGCACCTCGTCGACGGTGAAGTTGTCGAGCAGCACCATGTGCGCGCCCGCCCGGATGGCGTCGTCGATCTGCTCGACGCGCTCCACCTCCACCTCGACGTCCCGGCCGTCCGCTCCCGCCACCGCCCGCAGCGTGGCCTGCCGGACGGAGCCCGCGATGCGGATGTGGTTCTCCTTGACGAGGATCGCCGCATCGAGGCCGGGGCGGTGCGGCGTCGCGCCTCCCATCTCGACGGCATACTTCTCGAGGAAGCGCAGCAGCGGCGTCGTCTTGCGCGTGTCGCGGATGCGCGCGCGCGTTCCCTCCACCGCGTCGACGAAGCGCCGGGTGAGAGTGGCGACGCCGCACGTGTGTTGGAGGAAATTGAGGGCGACGCGCTCGGCGGTGAGGAGGGCGCGGGCGCGTCCGGTCACGGAGCCGAGGACGGTACCGGGAAAGAAGCGGTCGCCGTCCCGCGCTTCCGGTTCCCAGCGCGCGGCGGGATCCAGTGCCTGGAACGCGGCCCGGGCCACGTCCATGCCGGCCACGATCAGCTCCTGCTTCGCCACCAGGTCCCCGCAGGCGCGGGCGCTCTCCGGCACCGTCACGTCCGTCGTGAGGTCGCCCCGCCCGAGGTCCTCGTCGAGCGCGGCGCGGACGAGGGAGCGAACCCGGTCCGGATCCAGCATCAGCTCCGTTCCTCGCTCAGGCTTCGGGCCGGCCCTCGGCCAGCTCGCATTCGAGGACCTCGAACGAGCCGTCCGCGAGGCCCTCCCGGCTCTCGGCGGCATGGTTCTCTACGCGGGCCGCGGCCACCGCGTCGGCGCGCACGCATTCGAACCGGCGGAGGGTGGCCGGGCTCGTGGCCACGCGCAGGCGCGCCAGGTGGCGGCCGACGGAGGCTCCGGCCTGGCTCTTGGCTCGGTGGACCGCCGCGAGGAAGCCGACCGCGGCATCGAACGTCGCGCCGCCTCCCTCCACCGCGCGCAAGCCGCCAAAATCGGCGACCCCCGGCCAGGCCGCCCGGTGGACGCTGCGCGCGCCCTCCGCCTGCGCGAACCCCCACGACCACGCCTCTTCGGTGATGTAGGGAAGGAACGGCGCGAACAGTCGGAGGAATACCTTCAGGCCGAGCTGCAGGGCCGCCACCGCGGAGCCGCGGCCCTCGGGGTCGGCCTCGCTACGCGCGCGCGCCTTCACGAGCTCGACGTAGCTGTCGGTGAAGCCGTTCCAGAAGAAGCGCTCCACGTCGTCGAGCGCCGTCGAGTACTCGAAGGCGTCGAGGGACGTGCTCGCCTGCTCCACCGTCTCGCGGAGCCGGAAGAGGAAGCTCAGGTCCAGGTCCCGGGTGATCGGCGCTTCGGGCGCGCTCTGGGTGAGGACGAACTTCGAGACGTTGAAGAGCTTCGTCGACAGGCGGCGGCCAACCTTCAGGACCTTCTCGTCGAAGGCGGTGTCGACGCCGAGCCGGGCCGAGAGCGACCAGTACCGCACCGCGTCCGCTCCATACTCGTCGAGCAGGTGCATCGGCGTGAGGACGTTGCCCTTGCTCTTGGACATCTTCTTGCGGTCGGGGTCGAGCACCCAGCCCGAGATCGCCGCGTGGCGCCAGGGCACCGTGTTCTCGTGCAGCAGCGCCTTCACGATCGTGTAGAAGGCCCAGGTTCGGATGATCTCGTGGCTCTGGGGGCGCAGGTCGTTCGGGAACAGGCGGCGGTGCCGCTCGGGACGAAGCGTCCAGCCGCTGGCGATCTGCGGCGACATCGAGCTCGTGAACCACGTGTCGTAGACGTCGGCCTCGGCCCGGAAGCCGCCGGGCCGGTCGCGCTGCGACGGCGGGTAGCCCGGCGGCGCGTCGCTCATCGGGTCGACCGGCAGCGACGCCTGGTCGGCGAGGATGGGCCGGCTGAAGTCCGTCTCCCCCTGGGCCGTGATCGGATACCACACCGGGAACGGGACGCCGAAGAAGCGCTGGCGGCTGATGCCCCAGTCGAGCTGAAGGTTCTGGGTCCAGTCCCGGTAGCGCGCGCCCATGAACTCGGGATGCCACTGGATCTTCCGTCCGGCGTCGAGAAGCTCCTGCTTGTGCTCGAGGATCCGCACGAACCACTGCCGGGTGGTGATGAACTCCAGCGGCCGGTCGCCCTTCTCGAAGAACTTGACCGGATGCGTGATCGGCTGCGGGTCGCCCTGCAGGGGCGGCTGCGCGTCCTTGGCGGCCGCGCCCGTGGGGTCGCGAAGCTGGTCGACGATGGCCTTCTGCGCTTCCTTGACCGTGCGCCCGACGAGCGGCGCGTAGGACGCGTTCGCCGCCGGCGCATCGAGGCTCGGGAAGGCGCCGGATCCGAACTCGGCGGGCAGGAGGCGCCCGTCGCGGCCCACGATCTGCCGCACGGGCAGGCCCTGCTCCCGCCACCACACGACGTCGGTCGCGTCGCCGAAGGTGCAGACCATCAGGATACCGGTGCCCTTCTCCGGATCCACGAGCTCGCTCGAGAAGATCGGCACCGGGGCGCGGAAGAGCGGCGTGATCGCCCGCTTCCCGACGAGGCCGCGATAGCGCGCGTCGGAAGGATGGGTCGCCACCGCCACGCAGGCCGCCAGCAGCTCGGGGCGGGTGGTGGCGACGACGAACCCGCCCCCACCCTCGACCCCGAAGCGCAGGTGATGGTACGCGCCGCGCTGCTCGCGGTCTTCCACCTCGGCCTGGGCCACCGCGGTCCGGAAGTCGACGTCCCATTGCGTCGGCGCTTCCACCTGGTACACGTGCCCCTTGCGGAACAGGTCGATGAAGCTCATCTGCGCGATGCACCGCGCGTGGTCGCTGATCGTCGAGTACTCGAGCGCCCAGTCGACCGAGAGTCCCAGCCGCCGCCACAGCGCCTTGAAGGCCTTCTCGTCCTCGGCCGTCAGGGCCAGGCACAGCTCGATGAAGTTCTTGCGCGACACCTTGCGCGGCGGCGCCTTCTGGCCCCCCTCCCCGGCGGGCTCGGTCTTCAGCCCGGGCTCGTAGGGCAGGGAAGGGTCGCAGCGGACGTTGAAGTAGTTCTGCACCCGCCGCTCGGTGGGCAGCCCGTTGTCGTCCCACCCCATGGGGTAGAAGACGTTGCGCCCGCGCATGCGCTGGTGGCGGGCGATCACGTCGGTCTGCGTGTAGCTGAACACGTGGCCCACATGCAGCGAGCCGGAGACCGTGGGCGGCGGCGTGTCGATGACGAAGCGCTCCCCCTGACCCTCCTCGTCGTAGCGGTGGACGCCCCACTCCTCCCAGGCGCGGTCCCAGCGGTCCTCCGCCTCCCGGGGGTCGAAATGCTGGCTCAGCCTGGCTGGGTCGAGGGTGATCAACGGCGAGGCCCCGCGGACCGTCTCAGGTCCGCTGCAGCTCGGCCTTCAGGCGCTCGATCTCCTGCTTGATGAGGGCCTCGGCCAGGTCGGGGATGACTTCCCATGCGATCTCGCGCACGACCTTCTCCGAGATCTGCGCGACCACGCGCTGAGCGATCGTCTCGACCATGTCCTTCGGCACGGCCACTTCGCCGGCGATCGAGCCCGCGGCCGGGGCGGCGGCGGGGGTGAGATCCGAGAAGCTGGCCGGCGCCGCGGGCGCCGGAGGAGGAGTCGGAGCCGGGGGCGCATTGACGCTCCACTTGGGCGACGACACGTGCGACGGGCCGGGATTGGACGGCGCCGGCGGAGGTGATGCGGCCGCGCGCGGGGGAGGCGGGATCGGCGCCGTCGTGCGTGGTGCCGGGAACTCGGGCGCGGTGAAAGCCCGCGTTCCCGCGTCGTCGTCCTCGGCGGCCTGGAACGAGAAGCTCGCGGTCCCCGCCGGCGAGGGTGGCGTCCGAGGAAGCTCCTCCTCGAACACCTCTTCGAACAGCGGCTCGTCCTGCGACGACTCCACGCTCGCCTGCGCCCGCGTCTCGAGCGGTAGCTCGACGGTCGGCGGCGACCACGCGCCGAACTCGCTTTCGGCGGTCGCCGGGCTGTCGCGCAGCGTCGCCGACTCTTCCGGCGTCACCGGGCTCATCGACTCCTCTACATCCGGATCCACCGAGCCGTAGAGGTCCTGGGGCTCCTCGGGGACGAAGGCCTCGGCCGTCGGCGGAGACGCAGGCGCGTAATGGGCCGGCTCCGGAGCCTTGAAGGGCGCGGGCGACGGAGGCGTGTACGCCGGCACGGACGGCGGCGCGGCGGCGGCGGGACGAGCCGCGGACGGCCGGCTGCCGCCCTGGTTCAAGAGCTCCTTCACCTTGGCGATCAACGTCTGGGGCTCGAAGGGCTTGGCGAGGAAACCGTCGCACCCGACGCGGCTGGCGCGCTCCTGGTCGAAGGGCTCGAAGGCCCCCGTCAGGAGCAAAACGGGGATCTGGGCCGTGGCCGGGTTCTTCTTGATGAAGTCGCAGACTTCGTAGCCGTCCTTCTCCGGCATGATGATGTCGCAGAGCACCAGATCCGGCCGGGTTTCCTGGACCTTCTCGATCGCCAGGCGTCCGTTGCCGACGGTGACCACCTCGAAGTCCTCGTCCGAGAATGTCAGCTCGATCACCTTCTGGATGGTGATGCTGTCGTCGGCCAACAGGATCTTCTTGCCCATCGCGACTCAAACCTCCCCGGACGGCTGCCCCAACATAGACCGTGGATGCCCGTCTGTCAACGACTTATCGGCGCTGACATCAGGAGAAGAGCAACAGCGGCGAGCGGAGCGGGATTGCTGCGCACCTCCACTGCGTGGAGCCGCGCCAGCGGGTCCTCGCGACGCTCGGACCGCACTCCCGCGGAGCGAGCGGGGGTTGCTGCACGCCTCCGCTTCGCGGAGCCGTGCCAGCGCGACCTCGCTGCGCTCGGTCGTCAAGGGGGTGCGCCGCTAGCACCCCCTTGCTCATTGAACGCCCCCTGGATGAGCTTGATCACGTCCTGGGTCGAGGAGCCGGGCAGGAACACTTCGGCCACCCCGATCCGCTTCAGCTCCGGGATGTCCTGCGCGGGTATGATGCCGCCGAGGAAGACACGCGTACCTTCCATTCCTTTTTCCTTGAGCAGCTCGATCACGCGGCGGCAGATGGGGAGGTGCGCGCCCGAGAGGATGGACAGGCCGACCGCGTCGACGTCTTCCTGCGCGGCCGCGGAAACGATCTGCTCCGGGCTCTGCCGCAGGCCCGTGTAGATGACCTCCATCCCTGCGTCTCGCAGGGCGCGGGCGACGATCTTCGCCCCCCGGTCGTGGCCGTCGAGCCCCGGCTTCGCAATCAACACGCGCAGCTTACGGTCAGAACCAGCCATCAGAATATCGGTGGTTCGACGTACTCGCCCCAGACTTCGCGCAGCGCGTCGCACATCTCGCCCAGGGTGGCGTAGGCGCGGGCGGCCTCGAGGATCGGCTCCATGACGTTGCCGGTGCCGCGGGCCACCCCCTGCAGCCCGCCGAGCGCCGCGCGAACACGAGCGTTGTCGCGCGAGGAGCGCAGCGTCTGGAGCCGGCCGATCTGCTCCTCGGCCGCCTGCTCGTCGATGTACAGGATCGGGAACGGCTTCTCGTCCATCACGTACTCGTTGACGCCGACGATGATCTTCTCCTTGCGCTCCACCGCCTTCTGGAACTGGAAGGCGGCTTCCTGGATCTCGCGCTGGGGGTAGCCACGCTCGATGGCGGCCACCATTCCCCCCATGGCGTCGATCCTCCGGAAGTACTCGAGCGCGTCGGCCTCGATGTCATTGGTGAGCTTCTCGACGAAGTACGAGCCGGCCAGCGGATCGGCCGTGTTCACGACCCCCGACTCGTGGGCGATCACCTGTTGGGTGCGCAGGGCGATCGTCACCGCTTCCTCGGTGGGCAGGGCGAGGGCCTCGTCGAGGGAGTTCGTGTGCAGCGACTGCGTGCCGCCCAGCACGCCGGCCAGCGCCTGGAGCGCGGTGCGCACGACGTTGTTGTACGGCTGTTGAGCGGTCAGGCTCACGCCGGCGGTCTGGGTGTGGAAGCGGCACATCCAGCTCCGCGGGTTCTTCGCGCCGAAGCGCTCCTTCATCACCCTCGCCCAGATCCTCCGGGCGGCGCGGAACTTGGCGATCTCCTCGAAGAAATCGCTGTGGGAGTTGAAGAAGAAGCTCAGCCGGGGAGCGAACTCGTCCACGTCCATCCCGGCGTCCACGCACCATTGCACGTACTCGATGCCGTCGCGCAGCGTGAAGGCCAGCTCCTGCGCCGCGGTCGAGCCCGCCTCCCGGATGTGGTATCCGGAGATGGAGATCGAGTTCCATTTCGGCAGGCGCTCGGTGCAGTAGCGGATCATGTCGACGATGACCCGCATGCTCGGGCGGGGCGGGAAGATGTACTCCTTCTGGGCGATGAACTCCTTGAGGATGTCCGCCTGCACCGTGCCCGAGAGCTTGTCGGGGCCCACGCCCTGCTTTTCCGCCACGATGACGTAGAAGGCGAGCAGCATCGCCGCGGGGGAGTTGATCGTCATCGAGGTGCTGACCTGATCGAGGGGGATCCCGGCGAACAGCGTCTCCATGTCCTGCAGCGAGCTGATCGCGACCCCGCACTTCCCCACTTCGCCGAGCGAGAGCGCGTGGTCGGGATCGCGGCCCATCAGCGTCGGCAGGTCGAAGGCCACCGAGAGGCCATGGCCCCCGTGCTCGAGGAGGTACTTGAAGCGGGCGTTGGTCTCGCGCGGGGTGCCGAACCCGGCGAACTGCCGCATGGTCCAGGCCTTGCCGCGGTACATCGTGCGGTGGATGCCGCGGGTGTACGGGAAGTCGCCCGGGTCGCCGAGGTCGCGCGAATAGTCGAGGTCCGCCACGTCCTCGGGACGATAGAGCGCCTCGATGGGCCGGCCGGAGATGGTCGTGTGGGTCGGCGAAGGCCGTACCATCTCGGCCACGACCGGCGTGTCCTTTTCCTTGAGCCCCACCTACGCCGATTCTAAACGGGCCTCAGGAGTTCTTCCACCGCTCGCTCCCAGCGGAACGCCTCCGCGTCGCGGCGAGCGGCCTCGCCCAGGCGCTCGGCCAGGCCGCGGTCGCGCCCGAGCGCGTCGAGCTCGGTGGCGAGGGCCTCGGCGGTCGGGGCGCTCACGAGCCCGTTCTCCCCGTGGCGGACGAGCTCCGCCGGGCCCCCGCTGTCGGCGGCGGTGACGACCGCCTTGCCCGACCGGAAGGCCTCCAGCGTCACGAAGCCGTAATCCTCGTTCCAGGGCGCGAAGTAGACGGCCCGGCAGCGCGCGTAGTGGTCCACGAGCTGCGCATCGGTCACGGCCCCGAGCAGCTCGACCCGGCCCTCGAGCCCCAGGGCCCGGATCCGTTCCCTCAACCGGGACTCCTCCTCACCCTCGCCCGCGATCTTGAAGGACAGCGAGCGATCCCGGGCGAGCGCCGCCGCTTCGACGAGCAGGTCGAGCCGCTTGAGGGGATGGAGGCGCGAGACGGCCAAGACGTAATCACCGTAGCCGTCGGTGCGGTACGCCCGCTCCGGCGGCGGTGGATAGAGCAGCTCGCTCCGGATCCCCCCGAAGCGCTGCAGCCGGGCCTGGATCGTCCGCGACTGAGCCACGAGCCGCGTCACGTTGTGCGTCAGGAGCCACCGATCGACGGTGTGGAACATCCGGCGCCGCACGCCCTCCTTGAGGCGTCCCTTGCGTCCCAGGCCGCGCACGAAGCGCTCCCACAGGTCGTAGTACTCGCGCATCCGGTGGTTCAGCCAGCAGACGTGCCGCGGATGGCGCACCGCGTAGGACGGGAAACGCAGCGAGATGACCTGGTCGACGGGCTGCCCGTCCGCCGTCTCCCCCACGTCGGTGAGCCAGGTTGCCAGATACGCGGAAAGCTGGCGGCCGAACCGGTTCTGGGGAGTGACGAGCACGTCCGCGAGATGGCCCGCGCGCCGGATCGCGGCCGCGGTTTCCTCGGCGATCGTGAGATGCCCGCCGCGGACGAACAGCGCGCCGGAGGTCACCACCAGGACGCGGCGCTGGCTCATGCCGAGGTGGTGCCCTCGTCGCGACGCCGCACCACGCGCGCCGGCACGCCCACCGCCACCACGCGGTCCGGGAGGTCCTCGGTGACGACCGCGCCCGCGCCGACGACCACGTCGCGGCCGATCCGCACGCCGTCCATGACCTTCGCCCCCGTCCCCAGCCACACGTTCTCGCCGAGAGCGATGCCCTTCGACCGCCGCGGCTGCTCCACCACCGGCACGCCGGACGCGTCGAACTCGTGGCCGCCGCCGACGAGGTACGTGTAGGCGGCGAAGAGACCGTAGGCGCCGACGGTCACCGACGAGCCGGAGAAGATCTCGGAGTGGAAACCGATGTTCACGTGGTCGCCGAGGACGATGTCACCGTCCTTGCACGAGAGGATCGTCCCCCGCCCGAGGAACACCCCCTTGCCGATGCTGATGCCCCGATTGGTTTCGCCCTTCGCATCGAGCACGACCAGGTCGTCGACGACGACGTCGTCGCCGAGCCTGATCTTGGCCGGGTGGCGAAGCACGACGCCCGCGCCGAACGTCACGTTGCGGCCGACGGCGCCGAGCAGCCAGGGATAGCAGATCCGCCGGAGGACGAGTCCGAGCGCGCCCGGAATCCACGACGTCGTCGTGATCACGAGCTCGTGGAGGAGCAGGCGGAGGACGCTGCGGCTACCCACCACCAGGTCCTGGTACTTGCCGACGGCGGAGCGTCGAGGGTCACGGATGGCCTGCTGGATGGCGATCGGCCGTCGCTCCTCCAATCGTTGACCCTTTCCGGGCGGCTACTGTATCATGCCGTGTTTGCGGGGCATCTCGGGACCTCGACCATCTGCAGCCTCCCTCATCGTCAGCCTTCTCGCCGCCGGTTGCGGGTCGCCGAGCGGACCCAGCGCCTCCCCCACGCCCACGCCGACGGCGACGCCTCCGCCGGGCCCCGTCGCCGGGCGCTACCTCCTCCAGGTCGTGCCCGGGCCGGAATGCGGCATGGACCGGTCCCCGCTCTCGTTCCCGATGGTGGCCGCCGCGGCGGGCACGTCGCCGCATCCGGGAGTCCAGGTCGTGCTCGACGGAAATCCGGGCGAGCTCGAGCTGGAGTTCCTCTCCGAGAACCTCACGCTGCGGGGCGGGCTCGGCACGACGGGCGACGGTGTCCTCTCGAACGAGGCCACGAGATTGTGGATGCACGCGATCGGAACCGGCCCGGTGACGCGGGCGAGCGATGGACGCGGCGAGGTGGCGACGGGCAACCTGATGGGTTACATCGCGCTCGGCCGCGCGTTCGAAGACGAAGGCGCCCGGGGCACATGCTCCGCCCGCGACCACACCTTTACGCTCCGGACGCGATGAGACGCGCCGCCCTGACGGCCGGCGGGCGGTGGACGGCGGCCGCGGCCCTGCTCCTGGCCAGCTCGGGCTCCATGGCCCACGCCCGCGGCGAGAGCGGGGACCTCCACTTGCGCACGAGCGAGGCGTTCGGCCCCTGTCTGGCGGCGGCGCTGCAGGCCTTCTCTCGCGAGTCGGGCCTGAGCGTCGTCGTGGACGTCGGCGATCTCGATCCGGTGCGCGGGGCGGACGTGCTGATCGGCGACGACTCCGAGCTGACGCGACTTCTCGAGGGAGGGATCGCGGAGCTGGAGACCTCGTTCGACCTCGGCTCCCTGCCCTGGGTCCTGGTCGTGCCCGCCGGCTCGCCGGCCGGCGCGCTCTCCGCGCTGGCGCCGGAGCGCGTGGCCGTGATGGGTGGCCGCGCGAGCCGGGCGGCGCGCGAGTCGCTGCAGGGCATGCCGGCGGAGCGGATGCGGGTGTCCCGGGACGCGGACGAGCTGCGGCGGGCCCCCTACGCGCTGGTGCCCCGCTCGCTCGCGGGTCCCGGCGAGCAGCGGCCTTCCGGCGTGCGCCCGCTCATGGCCGTCACCGCCGTCGTCGCCGGCGCACCCCATCCCGCCGGCGCCCGGACCCTGCTCGCGTTCCTGCGCAGCGAACGCGCTCGTCGCCTGCTCGCCTCCTGCCTCGATCCTCCCGCGACGGGAGCGGCGCCACCCCGGGCGAGCTCCCCCTCCGGTGCCGCGGCGTCGTACGCGCAGTCGGTCGTCGACTGGTGGCTGCCGCAGTGCTCGCTGACGCACAACGGCTACAACGATCCCCGCCAGGTCCTCGGCGGTCCCGACGCGGTCAAGCTCGCCGACAAGGACGACTATCGCGGCATCATGAGCCTGGGCCAGGGAGGATACGTGATCGTGGACATGGGGCAGACCGTCGTCGACGGGAAGGGCGCGGACATCCGGGTCTATCAAGTCACCGGAACCGAGCCGGTGACGCTCTACGCGGCCAGCAGCCCCCAGGGACCCTTCACGCTCGTCGCGCTGCGCGAAGACTGCGGCAACCGGGTGACCGGCTTCGGGAACTTCGAGCGCTCCTGCGACTTCGACCTGCGCGACGCCGCCTTGACCGAGGCGCGCTACCTGAAGGTCGAAGACGGCGAGATCTATCCCTGCCTGGCCGGAGGCACGATCACCGAGGGCGCCGACATCGACGCCATCGAGATCCTCAACATCACGAAGCCGTGAGGCGCGGCGCCCTCGTGTTCGTCAAGGTCGGGGTGAGCCTGGCCTTGCTCGCCTACCTGCTCTCGACCACGGACCTCGCCGCCCTCGTCCGGCGCGTGCGCTCCGGGGACCCGCTGCTCCTCGCCGGCGCTCTCGCTCTCTATGCGCTGGTCCTCGCCCTCGCCACCTGGCGCTGGCGGCTGCTGCTCCGAGCGCAGGGCTACCAGGCCCCGATCGGACACCTCTCGGCCTCGTACCTCGTGGCCACCTTCTTCAACAACTTCTTGCCGAGCAATGTGGGCGGAGACGTGATCCGGGTGCGGGACGGCTCGCGGCTGACCGGGTCCACGACCGCTTCGCTGGCGATCGTGGCCATCGACCGGATCCTCGGCCTCGGCGCGCTTTATCTCCTGGCCGTCGTGGCCTACGTCTTCGGAGGCCCGACGGTGCGGGGTCTGGCGGGAGCGCTGCCCGCTCTCGTCGTGCTCGGCGTCATCTTCGGCGTGATGGGCTACATCTACGTCACGCCGGGCATCATGCGGAAGGTCATGTCGATCTCGCGCCTCGACGCGTTCCCGTGGATCCGGGAGCGCTTCGAGGTCGCGCAGGACGCGGTGCACGTGTACCGCGAGCAGGTGGCGACGGTGTGGATGGCCTTCGCCGCCAGCGTGGCCCTGCAGGCGCTGGTGGTCTGCTACTACTACGAGGTGGCCCGCTCGCTGCGCATCCCACTCCCCCTGTCGGCCTGCTTCCTCGTCGTGCCCCTCTGCACGTTGGTACAGACCGTGCCCATCTCCTTCAACGGCTGGGGTATCCGGGAGAGCGTCTACATCGTCTACTTCCGGCAGCTCGGCCTGTCGCGCGACAGCGCCCTGGCGTTCAGCCTCGTCGCCGCCGGCCTCATCGTGATCCTGTCCTTGTCGGGGGCGGTCGTGTGGAGCTCCCGCACCTCGTCGACCGACCCGACCCCGTCCTCCTGAGCGATGCCGGTCGGCGTTCTTCACGTCTGCGACAAGTTCGGGGTGGCCGGGTCGAGCATCCACGGCGTCTCGCGGCTGTTCTCGTGGTGGTTCCCGCGCTACGACCCCGCGCGCTTCACCGTCTCCCTGTGCGGGCTCAAGCGTCCGGAGCCCGCGTCGCGGTTGCTGGAGGAGCAAGGCATCCCGGTGCGCCATCTCGGCCGCGGGCGGTTCGACCCCCGCATTCTCGGCGACCTCGTCCGCGTCGCGCGCGAGGGACGCGCGGCGATCCTTCACGTCCACGGCTACGCGGCCGCCGACTTCGGACGCCTGGCCGCGCGGCGCGTGGGGGCGGCCCTCGTCCTCCACGAGCACTTCGCGGATCCGCGGATGCCGGCCTATCAGGGCCTGGCCGACCGGATGCTCGCGCGCTTCACGGACCGGGCCATCGCCGTGAGCGGCTCGACGCGTGACTTCCTCGTCCGCGAGCGCCACGTCCCCGCGAAACGGGTGCGCCTCATCTGGAACGGCGCCCCCCTCGCCGAGTTCGCTCCCGTCACTCCCGCCGCCGCCCTCGCCACGCGCCGTGCGCTGGGCCTGCCCGCGGACGCGCCCCTAGTGGGGTCCATCAGCAGGTTGAGCGAGCAGAAGGGCCACCGCTATCTGCTCGACGCCGCCGCGCGCGTGCTCCGCCGCCGCCCCGACACGCGCTTCCTGATCGTCGGGGATGGGGACCAGATGGAGCCGCTGCGCCGGCAGGCCGGTGCGCTGGGCATCGCACCATCGGTGTCGTTCGCCGGTCACCGCACGGACGTTCCGGCGCTTCTGGGGGCGCTGGACGTGTTCTGCATCTCGTCGACCTACGAGGGAACGCCGCTCGCGCTCTTCGAGGCGATGGCCGCCGGCAAGGCGATCGTGTCCACCGCCGTCGACGGTTGCCGCGAGGTTCTGGAGGACGGGGCCACCGGGCTGCTGGTGCCCCCTCGGGATCCCGAGGCTCTCGCGGCGGCGCTGTTGCGGACGCTGGACGACGCGGCGCTGCGCGCCTCGCTCGCGAAGCGGGCGCGCGAAGCCTCCGCTCGCTACGACATCGCGGCCTGCGTCGCGCAGATGCAGGACCTCTACGACGAGGTCCTCGCCGAGAAGGCGCGATGAAGCCGGGGTTCAGCCGGCAACTCCGCGAGTCCTGGGAAGTTCCTCGCGACATCCTGCTGAAGCGTTATCCGTCCTTCGTGACCGGTGGTCCGCTGCCACGGGGCGACGTGCCGGTCTTCGTGTTCCACGGCCTCGAGGCGGACTCGTTCGGGCGCAAGCTCGACTACCTGGCCGACAACGGCTACCAGACGCTCTCGTCCTCCGAGTATCTGGAGGTCCTGACGGGAGCACGTCCCGCCCCCGAGCGGGCGGTGGTGCTCACGTTCGACGACGGGCGCGGCAGCGTGTGGACGGTCGGCCAGCCGCTTCTCGAGCGCCACCGGATGAAGGGAATCGTGTTCGTCGTCCCCGGCCGCGTGCCTTCCCGCTCCGCTCCCCGTCTGCCCGCCGGAGACGACACGTTCCTCTCCTGGGAAGAGATCGCGGCCCTCGCGCGAAAGGGACTCCTCGAGTTCCAGAGCCACACGCAGCGCCACGCCCGCATCCACACCGCGCCCGAAGTGGTCGGCTTCCTCACGCCGGAGATGCGCCGGGGCTACGCCGCCATGGACGTTCCCCTGATCGACGAGAAGGGCGCCGACCTTCTCGCGGCCGACGTGCCGCTCGGCACACCCCTCCTGCGGTCGGAGCCGCGCACCTCGGAGGCGCTCCGCTTCCGCGAGGATCCGGACATCCGTCCCGCGTGCGTGCGGCGGGTGGCGGAGGAAGGCGGAGAGTCCTTCTTCACCCGGCCGGGTTGGGAGCGTCGGTTGTGGAAGCTCGTGCGCGGCCGGCGTATCGCGGGTCGCCTGGAGACGGCCACGGAGCGGGAGGAGGCGATCCGCTTCGAGCTGACCGAGGCGCGTCGCGAGCTCGAGGAGCGCACGCCGCACGCGGTCATCCACCTTTGCTACCCCTGGCACGCCAGCGGGCGCACGGCGCGCCGCATCGCGCGCGAGGCGGGCTACCGCACCGCGTTCTGCGGCAAGGTGTCCGGGGTGCCGATCACGCGGCCCGGCGGCGATCTCGAGCGGATCGCGCGCATCGGCGAGGACTACGTCGAGCTGCTCCCGGGCCACGGCCGTCAGCGCCTGACCTCGGTGCTCGCCCGCAAATGGTCGCGGCGCTTCCGGGGCCGGTCGTAGTACCATGCCGCGCACCATGGAGCCGGGCGACGCGCCTTCGGGCAACCTCCTGCTCCCCGTCCTCCCCCTGCGCGAGATCTGCCTCTTCCCCGAGGCATCGCTCACGCTGGTGACCGCCGCCGCCCCCGCACTGAGGGCGGTGGAGGTCGCGCAGCGGACCGGAGGCCGCCTGCTCGCCGTCTGCACGAAGGACGAAGGCACCCGCGAGACGCACGCGGTGGGGACGATCGCCCAGCTCGCCGAAGACCTCGCCCTCTCCGAGGGCGGCCACCGGGTCGAGCTGGACGGGCAGCGGCGCGCCCGCGTCGTGACCCTCATGGGAATGGACCCGTGGGTGGCCGAGGCGACGCCGCTTCCCGAAGGCGACCCCGGCGACGACTGGGGGCCGGCGGTGGAGGCGCTGGCGCGCTACCTGCACGCCCACGCCGACCTGCGCTCCTTCCTCGACCAGCAGCGGCGCTCCAAGGAGCCCATGGCCTGGGTGAACCTGGCCTGCCAGCACCTGCCCATCGCGGCCACCGCGCGGCAGAAGCTGCTCGACGCCGACGCTCCCGAGCGCTGCGTGAAGATCAGCCGCGGGCTCGACGCCCTCCTGCGCAAGGAGCAGGGAGCATGGTCGTCTGGAATCTGAGCGGATCGCAATCCTCGGCCCACGTTACTTGGGCCAAAGGGGACGGAACCGCCGGTCAGCCGAGTCCGGCTTCGCGTTCGGCGAACTCCCGCAAGACGTCCGTCGTAATGGCTCGTGCGAGATCCTGGCCCTCCAACCGCTGTTCGATGAAGCTTCCCCACCGCGCGAGCGGTATCTTCAGGCCGAGGCCTTGCTCCAGTCGAAAAACGAGATCGATGAAGTCGATCGATTCAGCTCCCAGCTCGGCGACGAGCGCGGTCTGCGGTCCGACCTTGTCGAGGGGGACCATCAAGACGTCGGCCACGATCCGGCGCACCAGGTCCGGGATCGCTTCGCGGCTTACCAGCGACGAATCATCAGGCACGCGTTCTGTCCTCCGAAGCCGAAAGAGTTGCTGAGGGCTGCATCGAAGCGAGCCAACCGTGCCGCATTGGGCACGCAGTCCAAGTCGCACTCGGGGTCCGGAGTCCGGTAATTGATCGTCGGGGGAAGGAAATCGGACTGCAGGGCAAGCAGGCACGCCACGAGCTCCACCGCGCCCGCGGCGGCGAGGAGATGGCCGGTCATCGACTTGGTGGAGCTGACCGGGATGCTGACCGCATCGCCGAAGACCCGCTTGATGGCCTGTGTCTCGATGCGGTCGTTCATCTGCGTGCCAGTGCCATGGGCATTGATGTAGCCGACGTCGGCGGGCTCGGCTCCGGCGTCGCGCAGGCAACGCCGGATGGACGTCGCCGGCCCGGAGCCGTCCGGCCGCTCGTCCGTGATGCGGTAAGCGTCACACGTGGCGGAGCACCCCGCCAGCTCGGCCCAGACGGTTGCTCCACGAGCGCGCGCAAATGACTCACGCTCCAGCACGATGACCGCGGCGCCCTCGCCGATGACGAAACCGTCCCGGTCCCGGTCGAACGGTCGGCACGCCGTCTCCGCTTCGTCGTTGCGGCAAGAGAGAGTGCCGAGCATGCTGAAACCGAGCAGGCCGACGGGGTTGATCATGGAATCCGCTCCCCCCGCCAGCATCACGTCCGCCTCGCCTCGCTGGATGGTCCGCAGGGCGTCGCCGATCGCCTGCGTGCCCGCCGTGCAGGCGGTGGCCACCGTCGTGTTCGGACCGCGCGCGCCTTGCTGGATCGCCACATGGGCCGCGGCGAGGTTGGGGAGCCCGCGCAACATGGACAGAGGGTTGGTGCGAGCGCGGAACGCCCGGGCGAAGGACGGCACGTCGAACGCTGGCGTGCCGGCGTCAGACGCCGCGTCCAGGACCGCCATGGCCTGGCCCGCGAGCAGGTCGAGGTCGAGCGGCCCCATTCCGCCGGCCCCCAGGCACACGCCCAGGCGGTCCGGATCCACGTCTTCGGGTCCGAGCGCCGCGTTGGAACGGGCCATGGCGGCCGCCGCCACGGCGAAGGTGGCCGGCCGGCTCATGAGCTTCAGGAGCTTGGGCGGGTGGACGAAGGCCGCCGGGTCGAATGCGGCGTCGTCGACCTGGGCGCCGATGCGCGTGTCCAGCCCGTCGCAAGCAAACGCGGTGATCGGCCGTGTCCCGGAGCGGCCTCGACGAAGCGCCTGACCGAAGGCCTCGACGCCTATGCCGGTCGGAGCCACCACGCCGGCGCCCGTCACTGCAACCCGTTCAGTCATCCTTCAGGTCGAGGTATTCGCCCCGCCAGGTCGCGAGGGTGTGCTCCCAGTACGCCTCGTAGCCAGGCGGAATCAGCCGTCCCCTCTCCACGAGGCTGAAGGACAGGCGCGCCGAAGCGATCGTGCGGTCGGCGATCTTCGCCGAAGCCATGACCCGGCACGCATCGTCCTGCAGTGACTCGACCGTGACCTCGAACTGGACCTGATCGCCAGGCCGGGCGAAGCCCAGGAACCGGGCCCGGTCGATGGAGACCATGAGCGCCACGCGCTTGCCGCCGGTCGTACGCTCGAGCAGGATACCCGCCGTCTGCGCCATGCCCTCCACGAGGTACACGCCGGGTAGAACGGGATTCCCGGGAAAGTGGTCGTTGAACACATCTTCCGAGAGGGACACGCACTTCACGCCGCGCGCGGCCTCCCCCAGCCGAAGGTCCAGGACGCGGTCCACATAGTAGTGCCGCACGTCAATACAGGCTGAAGCCGCCATCCGCGACGATCACCTGACCGCGGATCCACCGGGCCTCGGGACTAAGAAGGAAACGGACGATGGGCGCGAGATCGTCCGGACGACCGATCCGCCCGGGCAGGCGACGCTGGCTCTCGGCCTCGAGCTCGGCAAAGAAAGGAAACGATCGCAGCGAGTCGGTGTCCACGGGTCCTCCACACAATGCATTCACGTTCACCCGGGCCTCGGCGAGCTCGACGGTGAGATACCGGACAAGCGTCTCCAGCGCTCCCTTCGCGGCAGCGATCGAGGCATAGCCTGGCATGACGCGGTGGGTTCCCAGGCTGGTCAGGGCCACCACTCCCGCTCCGGGCAGCATGAGCGAGCGAGCCTGCTGCACGAGCTCCACCAGCGCTCCCACATGCGTCTCCCACGCCAGCCGCCACCAGCCGGGCCGCGTGGCCAGCACCGAAGAAGGCGCACCCAATGCTGCGCAATGGACGAAGCCGTGGAGGGCGTGGGTCTCGGTTTCCAGCCGCCGCACGAGCTCGGAGCACTCGGCGCTGTTGGCGACGTTCAACCGATGCACGACAGCCCGACCGCCGTGGCCTCGGACGGCCGTGGCTGCGTCCTCGGCCGCCGCATCGTTGCGCAGGTATGCAACCACGACGTTCCAGCCGTGCGCGGCGAGATCCACCGCCACTGCGCGGCCGATCCCGCGGCTGCCCCCGGTCACCAGGGCCCACGGCCGTTCGTCGGTCCCGAGCTCGCCCATAGGCGCATTCTTGCTTGCGGCCGGACTCAGCTTACCTCTCCTGGTGGCGACTGGATCGCCACTCGCCGAAACGGTCCGCCGCGAACCGGACGGGTCCATCGGGCGTATTCGCGATCTGCTGGAGTGTGGAGCGGTCGGGCTCGCCGCCTTCAACGAGGTGCAGGCGATAGTAGCCTCGGCTGTGGAGGAACACCGTCCGTTCCATGCCGTCGCGCGGGGCCGGAGCGGGGAAAACCAACTGTACCTGCTCGCCGACGTGCGCCATCATTTGATACTGATCGTCGGCGGCCAGCAGCTCCGCGAGCACGTTGACGTCTTGAGAGTCGCGCGCTTCGACGGGCGCCACCCGCGTCACCGACACCGGTGCATCGACCCCGTATTCCATGCCGAACGAGTTGAGGGCCCAGAATCCCGCGGGCGGACGCAAGCGGATGCGGAGGCGGTCGCCGAGGGCGCGGCTGACGTCGAGCGGGATCACCCGGTCTTCCGCGAGCACGGGACCGCCGCCCGGCAGGATTCCCCGCACCTCCCACCCTGTCGGCTCTTCCAACTCGAGCTTGAGCGCGTAAAGCTCCTCGCGGAGGTTCCAGGCGTGGAGCAACGCCCGCACGCCCGGATTGCCATCGAGGGTCGCATACCAGGCGTCCACCTCGCGGCCGTGCAGTGCGAGCATGGCCCTGATCATCTGTGCGCCCCAGAACCCGGTCGCCGCGTTTGCCACTAGCTTCACGTTTCTCACGCCGGCGGGCCTAGGGAAGGTCAGCACGAGCTCGCGCCGGAGCTGGCCGCGGGAATCAGCCACCGCTTCGGGCTCCCAGAACTGCGGCCTTCCTGATCGACGGCGGAGAGCGGCGGGCGCAGATCGGACAGCGCGTGGATGATCCCCCCCTCGTCGGCGGCGACCCGCACGCCCTTGCGGTGGTCCGCGACCATCAGCTCCATGAGATTCGTGAACTGCGTCTCGGGCACCTCGTTCGTGGCGATCAGCCGGTAGGCTCCGCCGTCTGCTCGTAGATGCTCCAGCTCGGAGTAGTCATCGCGCTCCAGGCCTCGGCTCGTAGCGCCGCCGTACGGTTCGGCATCCAGGACGTACTGAGTTCCATCCCAGGAGTAGACGAATGGGCACGAGTCGGGCGGCGGACGCGACGTCTGCTCGTCTGGCACCAAGAGGCCGATGACCACCAAGCCCACCAGCGCGACGAGCGCCCACGTACGACCCTTGGAGACCGTCTTCCGCTGCACCCAGAGACGCTGGACGGCGGCCACCGGGACCTCATACGTAAACGACACGATGCCATGCACTGCGCCGGCGGAATCGAGGTTCACGCCCGCAGGCGCGAACCTGAGGATCTCACCGTCGACGGTTGCGACCTCGACGATGCTGTTGTTGCTGCCTCGGACCGCCTGCTTGATTTGTTGGGCGGGGATGTCGACG
>QHVJ01000251.1:21757-23544 GCA_003222275.1 Acidobacteriota bacterium
CTTCCCATTGCGAACGACGGCCCCGACACCGAGGAAGGCGACATGGCGGCCCGCGTTGGTCGTCACCGCAACGATGCGGTCGTTCGGTTTGGTCTCGACCGGCGCGACCTCCCTCAGCTTGCGCACCGTACAGCCGACCAAATAGGGAGGAAGCGCGAAGAGCAGCACGGAGGCCAGCAGCGGTCTCCGCACGATGAACCTGTGGGACGCGGGTTGCGGCCGCGGTTCCATGGTCAAGCTGTTGAGTTGGGCGAGAGCTTAGCTGCGCCGGAACGGCGGAGTCAAGCGTTGAGCACCGAGGCGTCGATCGCGATTCGTTCGCTCCTGGACTCTATGGCGTGATGGCCACCCTAGCGAGAGACGCGTCACATTTCCCATGTCAATCCACCGCACTACCCCCGAGCAATCCGGCGAGCGCGTCAGCCGCCTTGGTGACGGCTTCGCTCGTTCCACCTCCTTTCGATATCGATAGCGAAGAGCATCGATCGTGCCAGGGGACACAAGAGGAGACCGGACCGAGTGCAAATCGTTAACGACGCGGCACCAGCGTCGTAAGCTCGGCAGAAGGAGTCCAACTGCGAGCCACCGAGCGCGCCCAGCGCCTGCGCCGACATGCGCAGTTGCTGGGCGCTCGAGGGTCCCGCGGTCAGGCGGCCAAGAGCTTTCGCTGCTGGCGCCGGTGTTTCTTCAATGACTTCCCGCTAAACCGATCCTGTCTCTGGGAACGGCACGATTGCTGCTCATCGACTGATCGGGTTTGCACCCCGACAGTACTGCGGGGCTCGTTTTCAGAAGGGGAGATTCCCCGTGATCACACTGCGGGTCGTAGCGGCGGCGTTGCTCCTGATGGGAGCGACACGCTCACCAGGCGGTGACGCAGGTGCCATTGCTCCCGGGACTCGCCTTCGCGTGTTCGCACGCACCCTCGGTAGCAAGCCTCTTGTCGGAGTGCTCCAGTCGTGGCAAGAGAAAAAGTTGTTCCTCGCGGCCGAAGGACACCCGAGTGCCGTAGTCGTCCGCCGACAGGAGGTGACGCGCATCGATCGCAGCGGAGGCCGCCATTCAAGGGGCAGGTGGGCCATCCGTGGCGCGGGCCTGGGTCTGCTCGCTGGTGTTGCAATCGGTTTGGCCGGAGGCAACACGTGTACCGGCCTAGATATTATCGTCACCGTTGGCACCTGCTCTGCAGAAGGCAAGGCTACGATTGGTGCCATTCTTGGGGTTCCCGCTGGTGCTCTGATTGGCCTTGCCGTGCCTCCCGGAGAGCGTTGGGAACACGTTCCCCTGAATCAAGGTCGTTCGACAGAGACGCATCGGTCGAGATCACGGAACCTCGTCTCCGTGACCATTTCCTTTTGATAAGGAGACCGTGAAGGCAGCGTGTGTCGTTGTTGGCCTGTTGCTCGCTCTCGGCTGCGCAAGTAAACCCCGCTCTAAGCCGAACGCGATCCCTCTTCCGAAACCACCTCGTCCCGTTGCCGAACTCGTAGCGCAGCTGACGGCTCCGGACGCGCCGAGCCGGGCATCCGCGGCGTGGGCCCTCGCGGGTGCTGGCGAAGTCGATTCCGGAGTCATACAGGCCCTGGTGACGGCTCGCGACGACGATGCTAGCGAACCTGTGCGCGAAGGGGCGACCTGGGCTCTGGCCCACGTGAACGGCGGTGGTCTGAGCGACGAACAGCAGTTCAACTCGCCCCCCAAGATTCTGGTGCAACCGAAGCCGCAGTACCCCTACTACGCGTACCAGAACAAGATCGAGGGTACGGTCGTGGTGGTGATCTTGATCA
>QHVJ01000252.1 GCA_003222275.1 Acidobacteriota bacterium
CCTGGGGAAAGAGCTGGTGGAACAGCTCCTCCTCGACGAGGCCGTAGGGCTGGTTCTCGACGCTCTGCCGCCGCTCGTTGCGCACGACGTCCTGCTGGTTGGAGAGCTTGGGCTGGTCGAGGCGGTCGAGCAGGAAGCCCATGCGATCGCTCTCCAGCCACAGCGCCAGCTCGAGCTGGTTCGAGGGGATGTCCTCCATGTAGTTGGTGCGGTCGAAGTCGGTGGTGCCGTTGATCATGGAGGCCCCGGCCCCCTCGAGCAGCTTGAAGTGCTGGTCGTCGCCGACGTGGCCCGAGCCCTGGAACATCATGTGCTCGAAGAGGTGGGCGAAGCCGGTGCGGCCGGCGGTCTCGTTGGCGGGCCCGACGTGGTACCAGAGGTTCACGGCCACGATGGGGAGGCGGTGGTCCTCGCGCAGGATCACCTCCAACCCGTTGGGCAGCATGTACTTCTCGAAGCCGATCTCCACGCGCGGCGGGGCGCTCGTGACCGCTCCCGGCGCGGACGCCGCGGGGCCGAGGACGGTGAGACCGGCAAGGACGCTGGCGGGCAGCCGCACGGGCATGGGAACCCTCCTCGAGGCAAGAATTCGATTCTAAGCCGGTTTGACGGTCCTTCGCACGCGGCCGCGGGGGCCTAGACGGGCACCGTCTCCCCGAGGGCCGTGAAGAGGACCAGGCGCTCGCGCACGGGCAGGCCGGTGGCCCGCGCCAGGCCGCGGCCGTAGAGCTGGAGCTGGGGGGCATGGTGAGCGGCCTGGGCTCGCGCCTGCTCGGCGCTCAGGTGATCCGTCTTGTAATCCACGACGACCAGGCCGCCGTCCTCCTCGAAGACGAGGTCCACCTTGCCCTCGACGAGGTCCCCGCCGTCGGGGAACCATACGCCGAGCTCACGCCAGATCCGGGATGCCCCGCGGGCGCGGGCCATCACGGGCAGGGCGAGGGCGCGGATGGCCGCCTCTGCCGCCCGGGCGGCACCTTCCGCATCGAGGCCGAACGACGGCGCGAGGGCCTTCGCCATGGAGCGGACCCGCTCGGCCGCCGCGTCCGCGTCGGCATCACCGAGGGGAATCCATTCCAGGAGGCGGTGCACCAGGCTGCCGAAGTCGCGGCCCCCTTGGCTTCCTTCGGCCGTCACGGCGGCGGGAGCGGTGCGGGCGGCGACGCGTGACGCGGAGGTGGGCAGGAAGGGCCTCTCCGCGGCGGCCTCGATCCGTGCCTTGCGCTCGTCGTCCCAGCGCTGAGCGACCGCGTCGCCTCGCTCGGCGCGGCCGAGCGCCTTGAGGTCGTCGCGGGCGGCGGCCGGCTCCACGCCCGGCAGCGTCTCCGCGTCGATCAAGCGCACGTCGTCGTCGGAGGCCGGAGGCAACAGCGCCACCACGTCGCGCCAGAAGCTGCCCGCGCGGGCGTCCTTGGGGGGGACCGGGATCACGAGCATGTCGCGGGCGCGCGTGCAGGCCACGTAGAGCAGCCGGCGCGCCTCCGCCGCCGCCCGCCCTTCCTCCCGCGCCTTGAGCGTCTCCCATCCCGGCGGCTGGCACCCGCCCCGGAAGCCCACCGCGATGCGTGCCTCTTCCCACAAGGGCACCACGTCCGCCTGCAGTCGCGGGCTGTCGGCGGAGTCGTAGAGCACCACGATCGGCGCCTCGAGCCCCTTGGCCTTGTGGATCGAGAGGACGCGCACGGTGTGGGCGTCGCCCGGCCGCGTCGTGGGGAGGTCCGGCTCCTCCCGCGCCTCCTCGATCCTTCCCTGGAGGAGCGACGTGAAGCCGCGCAGGGTGAGCACGCCCAGGGCGGCCGCCTGGCGCGCGAGTGCGATCACCTTCTCCAGGTTCGCGATCTGGGCCTCGCCGCGGCGGGTGCCGGTGAGGGCGGAGACCACGCGCGTCTCGTCGTAGAGCCGCTCGATGAGCGAGGCGACGCTGTCGCGCGTGCGCCGCTCGTGAAGCGCGTGGAGCAGGCGCAGCGCCGGGGCCAGGGCCTCGCCGCCCGGCTTCGTCTCGTCCACGGCGGCGCCGAGCCACAACGATCCCCGCGCGAGGGCGTAGGAGGCGATGTCGCGGTCACGCACGCCGAAGAACGACGAGCGCAGCGCGGCCACCAGCGACACCCGGTCGGAGGGATCGTCGATGGCGCCGAGCACGGAGAGGGCCTCGTGGACCTCCTGGCGGTCGAAGAACGACTTGCCTCCTTCGACCATGAAGCGCAGCCCGGCCGCCTCCAGCGCCTCCTCGAGATGGCGGACCTGGGAGAGGCGGCGGACGAGGACCATCACGTCGCCGGCGCGGCTCGGCCGCGCCGCCTGCGTCACCGGATCGCGCACCTCGAAGGCCCCTTTGGCGGTGTGGGCGATGAACCGGGCGAGCCCGGCCGCCTCCGCGCGCAGCAGGTCCTCCCCTTCGGCAAAGGGTGCGGGGAAGCGCAAGGCGACGACGGAGGGTTCCTCGGGGAGACCCGGGGGCGGCGCAATGGACTCGTAGGCCGGCTGGCCCGCCTCGTCGGAGGCCTGGAGGAGGCGCGCGAACACGCGGTTGATGAAGCGCAGGACGGCGGGCCGGGAGCGGAAGTTCTGGGTGAGGTGGAGCACGGCGTGGCCCGGCCGGGTGGCCGCGGCCTCGGAGGCGCGCCGGAAGAGGGAGACCTCCGCGCGGCGGAACCGGTAGATGGATTGCTTGGCGTCGCCGACCACGACGAGCGCGCCGGGCACGCCGGCGGTGAGCAGCTCGGCGATCTCCACCTGCAGCGGGTCCGTGTCCTGGAACTCGTCGATGAGGACGAGCCGGAAGCGGCGGCGGAAGCTGGCGCGCACGGACTCGCTGCCCCGCAGCGCGTCCCGGGCCTTCAGGAGCAGGTCGAGGTAGTCGAGCCGGCCCAGCTCGCGCTTCATCCTCTCGTAGATCGTCGTCACCCCGAGCAGGCCGGTCACGAGCCGGCCGTGAAGCACCGCCCCCAGGGCCGCGGTCCAGCGCTCGGAAGCCTCCTTGGTCCAGGCCGCGACGCGGCGCGCCTGCTCGAGCGACTCCGCGGTCGACCAGCGCGGCTTGTGGCCGAAGTTTCGGGGAATGACCGACAGCCGGCGGAGATGGGCCACGAGCACGGCGCCCTCCAGGCCGCGGCTCTCCTCCGCGAAGGACACGAGGACGGCGAGGCGCGATCCCAACGTGTCGCCGTCCTGGACGCGGGAGAGCAGCGCGCGCGCCTCGCCGGCCTGGGCGAGCAGCTCCGATCGCCACGCCGCGGCATCCACCGTCGCATCGGCCACGAGCGGCTTCAGGTCGCGCTGTTCGAGCAGCGTCCGGGCCAGTCCGCGCAGCGAGCCACGCTCGCCCCACGGCCCCTCTCCCTCGAGGGGGATGCCGCGCTCGAGCGCCTCGAGCAGGACCTCGTCGCCGCCCACGAGCCGCTCGGCCAGCCATTCCTCCCAGGCCCGGGCGAAGAGCAGGTCGGCCTCGGCCTCGTCGGCGACCCGGAAGCCCGGCACCACGCCGCACTCGAGGGGCCGCTCGCCGAGGATGGCGGCGCAGAGCGCGTGGAGGGTGGAGATCTGCGCGCGCTCCAGAACCTGCAGCGCCTGCTCGGCGCGATCGCGCTCGACGGCCCGCGCCCCCGCGTCCGTGCGGGCCCGCTCCAGCCGCTCCCGCAGCCGGAGCTTCATGGTCGTGGCCGCGTTCTCGGTGAAGGTCACGGCCGCGATCTGGTCGAGCGTCACGGCCCCCGA
This sequence comes from Acidobacteriota bacterium, assembly GCA_003222275.1. Classification (GTDB taxonomy): domain Bacteria; phylum Acidobacteriota; class Vicinamibacteria; order Fen-336; family Fen-336; genus AA32. The sequence goes on from QHVJ01000252.1 coordinate 3,718, forward strand.
GCGGACGAGCGCCTCGATGCGGTCTACGAGGAGCGTGGTCTTGCCCGTTCCGGCGCCCGCTTCCAGCACGAAGCTGGTGCCGTGCTCGCGGCGGGCCCGCTCCCGGTCCTCGTGGTCCACCGGACGGAAGGAGTCGTTTCCCACGTCGCGATATTACCAAGCAACACCGCCCGACCTTGACCTTCGCGCAGGGGCCGGCGTACGCTGCCGCCCAACCATGCTCCCGATCCTGGCGGCGTCCCTGCTGATCGTCAATGCCGTCGTGATCGACGGCACGGGCGCGCCGCGGTGTCCGGCCGCGGTGCGCGTGCGGGGCGACCGCATCGCGGAGGTGGGCGCGCTTTCGCCCGCGCCCGGCGAGACCGTCGTCGACGCGAAAGGCCTCGTCCTGGCCCCGGGCTTCATCGACACCCACAGCCACGGCGACCGCGGCCTGTTCGAGCACGCCGACGCGTTGGCCGCGGTGAGCCAGGGGATCTCCACGATCGTGGTGGGTCAGGACGGCGGCTCGCCCTGGCCCCTCGCCGATTTCTTCGCCCGCCTGGACCGCGAGCCGGTGGCGATCAACGTGGCCGCGTATGCCGGGCACGGCCTCCTGCGCGGGAAGGTGATGGGCGAGGACTTCCGGCGCCACGCCCGGCCGGACGAAGTCACACGGATGCGTGAGTTGCTCGCCCAGGAGATGAAGGCGGGCGCGCTCGGTCTGTCGAGCGGGCTCGAGTACGACCCCGGCATCTTCTCCGCGCGCTCGGAGGTCCTGGAACTGGCACGCGTCGCCGCCACTTCGGGCGGACGCTACATCAGCCACGTCCGCAGCGAGGACCGCTCCTTCTGGGACGCGATCGACGAGATCGTCGCCATCGGCCGCGAGGCGAAGCTCCCCGTGCAGGTGTCGCACGTGAAGCTGGCCATGCACAGCCTCTGGGGCCAGGCCGACCGCCTCCTGCGTACGCTGGACGAGGCGCGCGCGGCCGGCGTCGACATCACCGCCGACATCTATCCTTATCTATATTGGCAGTCGACGCTGACCGTGCTCTTTCCGGAGCGCGATTTCGCCAACCGCCAGACGGCCGAGTTCGTCCTGCGCGAGATCTCGACTCCGGACGACCTGCTGCTCGGACGCTTCGCGCCCGAGCCGTCTTACACCGGAAAGACGGTGGCCGAGATCGCGCGGCAGCGCGGCACCGATCCCCCGGCGACGCTGATGGCGCTCATCAAGGAGGCGCTCGCCTACGAGGCCAGCCACAAGGACGACGACGACGTCGAGAGCGTGATCGGCACCAGCATGAGCGAGCCCGACCTGGAGCGGCTGCTCGCGTGGCCCTACGCGAACATCTGCACGGACGGCGAGCTGGACGGCCGGCACCCGCGCGGGTTCGGCACCTACCCCCGCGTGCTCGGACGCTACGTGCGGGAGCGCAAGGTCGTGAGCCTCGAGGAGGCGGTGCGCAAGATGACGAGCCTCGCCGCCCACAACGTCGGCCTGCGCGACCGAGGTGCGATCCGGCCCGGCGCCTTCGCCGACCTCGTGCTCTTCGACCCCGCGACCGTCATCGATCGCGCGACCACCCGTGATCCGCAGGCGCTGTCGGCCGGCATCCAGCGCCTGTGGGTCAACGGGGCCGTGGTGTACGAGGCGGGCGCGGCCAGCGGCCGGCGTCCGGGCCGCGCGCTCCGGCGCGAAGTCGCGCCGTGAGCGGGACACCCAGCTACCGAGGGCATGCCCTGCCGGGCCAGGTCCGGACGCTGCCGCAGGCCTACTACACGTCGGAGGAGGTCTACCGCGAGGAGGCCGATCGCATCTTCGCTCGGCGCTGGGTGTGCGTCGGCCGCGCCGAGCAGGTCGCGGAGCCGGGCGATTACTTCCTCGCCGAGGTGGCCGGCGAGAGCCTGATCGTGGTGCGCGACAAGCAGGAAGGACCGCGCGCGTTCTTCAACGTCTGCCGGCACCGTGGCACGCGGCTCTGCGAAGAGCCCTCCGGGCGGCTGAACGGCACGATCCAGTGCCCGTATCACGGCTGGACCTACGGGCTCGACGGCCGGCTGCGGGGCGCGCCGCACATGAGCGAGACGGACGGCTTCGACCCGGCCGATTTCCCGCTCCACGCCGCGGCCCTCGGCGCGTGGGATGGGTTCCTGTTCGCGAAGCTGGAGCCGCCGCCGCCCGCGCTCGAGGCCGCCCTCGCCCCCGTCGCCGGAAAATTCGCCGCGTGGCGATTGGCCGAGCTGCGGGCGTTCCGACGCATCGAGTACGACGTGCGCGCCAACTGGAAGCTCCTCTTCCAGAACTTCTCGGAGTGCTACCACTGCCCGCGCATCCACCCCGAGCTGACCCGGCTCTCGCACTACCGCAGCGGCGCCAACGACCTCACCGAAGGGCCCATCCTCGGCGGCTACATGACGCTCGACCCGCCGGGCGACAGCCTGACCTTGAGCGGCGAGGCCGCGTGCCCGCAGCCGGTGGGACCGTTGAGCGACGACGATCGCCGCCGCGTCTACTACTACTCGATCTTCCCGAACCTGTTCCTCACGCTGCTCCCGGACTACGCGATGTGGCACACGCTGTGGCCGGTGGCGCCGGACCGCACGCGAGTCGTCTGCGAGTGGCTGTTCGCCCCGGGTGCGGCGCGGCCGCCCGCGGCCGGCCCCGAGGATGCGGTGGCGTTCTGGGACCGTACGAACCGCCAGGACTGGCGCGTGTGCGAGCTGGCGCAGCAGGGGGTCTCGTCGCGCGCCTACACGCCCGGGCCCTATGCGGTGCAGGAGAGCCTGCTCGCCGCCTTCGATCGCGAGCTGCTGGCGGCGCTCGGCCGCGCCGGCGCGTGAAGCTGCTTTTCCTGGGCGGCACCGGGAACATCAGCACCGCGTGCGTCGAGCTGGCCGTCGAGCGAGGCCACGACGTGACGATCCTGAACCGCGGCCGCAGCCCTTCGCGGCTCCGCGCGCCTGTCCGGGCCGTGGTCGGAGAGCGCGACGACGGCGGCCTGCTGCGTCGGCTGGCGGAGGGCACCCGCTTCGACAGTGTGGTGGACTTCCTCGGCTATCGACCCGAGCAAGTGGAGACGGCGATCGAGGCCTTCACGGGGCGGACCTCGCAGTACGTGTTCATCTCCACCGCCGCCGTCTACGAGAAGCCGGTCGTCCACTACGTCATCACGGAAGCGACGCCCGTCCGGAATCCCTTCTGGGAGTACGCCCGCCAGAAGATCGCCTGCGAAGAGCGCCTGCGGCGGGCGAGGCAGGAATCGGCGTTTCCGTTCACGGTGGTCCGTCCTTCGTACACCTACGGTCCGACCTGGATCCCCTCCGGTTTCGGGGGGCAGGACTACACCGTGGTGGACCGCATGCGCCGCGGCCGTCCCATCGTCTGTCACGGGGACGGAACGTCGCTCTGGGTGATGACCGCCGCATCCGACTTCGCGGTCGGCCTCCTGGGCCTGCTGGGCAACCCCCGGGCCGTGGGAGAGTCGTTCCACATCACGAGCGACGAGGTGCTGACGTGGGAGGCGATCTACGGCGTGATCGCGCGGGCGGCGGGGGCGGAGCTGAAGCTGGTCCACGTCCCGTCGGACCTGATCGCGTCGCTCTACCCCGAGCGCGGCGGGAGCCTGCTCGGGGACAAGGCCTGGAGCGTCGTCTTCGACAACGCGAAGATCCGGCGCTTCGTCCCCGAGTTCCGCGCCCGAACGACCTTCGCCGAAGGGATGGCTCGCTCGATCGCCTGGTTCGACGCCGACCCCGCGCGCCGGACGGTGAACGACGAGTCCGTCCGCAGGATCGAGCGGGTGATCGCATTGAGCTGGGGGGCGCTAGCGGCGCGCCCCCCAGACCCCCCGCTCGCTCCGCGGGAGTGAATCCCGCTCCGCTCGTCATTGAGCTGGGGGGTGCTAGCGGCGCGCCCCCCAGACCCCCCGCTCGCTCCGCGGGAGTGAATCCCGCTCCGCTCGTCATTGAGCCGGGGGGTGCTAGCGGCGCGCCCCCCAGACCCCCCGCTCGCTCCGCGGGAGTGAATCCCGCTCCGCTCGCAGCTTTGGCTGGGGCTCTTTCGCGCCTGGCCCGCACGCGGCGCGGCGTATGATCGAATGGGATGGCGGATGAGTTCAGCGAGGCCGCGCTCGGCAAGCCGATTCGCGATCTGGGACTGACCATCGCGGGCACGCCGCTGGAGTCGATCGTCGAAACCCTGATGCAGGAGGTCGTGGCCGCCGGCATCCGCCGCTTGCGTCCGCGCTTCTACCTGTCCACCGAGTGGGGCGTGCCACAGGACACCATCGCGGTGGCGATGCCCTTCTACCTCGCGCACCCGGAGCTCACGGAGCTGCACGTGCGGCGCGCCGGCCACCTGGAGGGCTTCGACGCCGCCGACATCCTCCGGTACCTTCGTCACGAGATGGGGCACGTGGTGAGCTACGCCTACAAGCTCCACACCGAGGAGCGCTGGACGAAGCTCTTCGGCCGCTTCGACAAGCGGTACCGGGAGGAGTACCGGCCGAAGGCGTTCTCCAGGAAGTTCGTACGCCATCTTCCCGGCTGGTATGCGCAAAAGCATCCCGAGGAAGATTGGGCCGAGACATTCGCGGTGTGGCTGACGCCCGGAAGCGATTGGCGCCGTCAGTACGCGGAGTGGCCGCCGGCGCTGGCCAAGCTCGCATACTGCGACGAGGCGATGAGGCGTGTCGGTGATCGCGAGCCGCTGGTCACCGACGAAGAACTCGATGAAGACGTGGGAGAGATCGCCTACACTCTCGGCGAGTTCTACCGCGACCAGGAGGACGACCCCGACGAGCAGGCGCTCCCGAGCGGGATCGACGGCGCGCTCCGCGACGTGTTCGCCGGCCTGGCGCCGCGGCCCGGCGAGGGGCAAGCCTTCGCCGCCGCGTTGCTGCGGCGGCTGGAGCGTGAGCTCACCGCCCAGGTCTACCGCTGGACCGGGCACTTTCCCGAGCGCACGCGCGCGCTGGTGCGCCGCCTGGTCCGCCGCGCCGAGGAGCTGGCCCTCTCGTACGGGCAGGAGCACGAGACCGCCGCGGTGGTGGCGGTCACCGCGCTCGTGGCCGCGCTGGCAACCACGCACGTAACACGGGGCCGCTACGATCCTTGACGAAGCTCCAAGCAGATCCGATGACGGCGGTCCTCGCGACGTTTCGTCGCCAGGACCGCCCGGATTGGAGGAATGCCTGGGTGGGGATGGAGCCCACCTTCCAGAGCAAGAAGTCAGTGCGCAAGTGGGAACGGATGTCCGAGGTCAAGGGCGGCGAGGACGACTACTTCGACGACGAATACATGCTGCGCACCCAGCGCGCCGTCGCCAAAGCGATCGTAAAGCGCTACCGCGCGAAGCGCGAGGGCGGCGACGAGGCGTGCATGTTCCGCCGCGTGCGTGTGAAAGAGGGGCCCGACCAGTGGAAGGTGCTTCGTCAGAACCTGAAGTTCAAGTGGGCGGACGAGGAGCTGGAGGCGTTCGAGGTGCGCTTCACCCTCGACCCGGAGACCTTCGAATTCAGCATCAAGCCCGTGCCGCTCGCCTGGTTCTACGACGAGCGCTTCGTCGCCTTCCTCCAGGAATTCCTGTGGAAGACGCCGCCCAAGCTGGGCCTGACGCCGTCGATTGCGCATGGCGGGGCGCAGTTCTCGCTCTCCGCCAAGACGTTCCTCCAGGGGAGCCTCCTCGCCGACGACATCGCCGACAAGCTCAACCACCCCGAGCTGTCCCAGTGGATCATGGATTGGCCCAACCCCGACGACCGCGCGTTCCGCGCCACGCGCGAGCGGGCGGCCGCGTTCCGCCGGGTGCTGGAGAGCTACTGGGCCGGGGCGTTCCACCCCGCCGCCCTGGGCGTGCTCACGCCGGAGAACTGCTACCTCGAGCGCGGCTTCGGCCCCGCGGCCAACCCGCCCAAGGGCGTGATGGACAAAGAGCGCGGCCCCAAGGGCGACCGGCGCGCAGTGTTCCAGACGAACTTCGCCTTCGGCCGCGCTGTCCGCATGCAGGCCCAGAACGTCCACCCCGGCTATTGGCAGTCGGCGCACCCGAAGAGCGAGGGTTACCAGCCCGACCAGATCATGCGGTACAGCGAAGGAAACCTGAATCGCCTGCAGGTCGCCGGCGAGCTCCACGTGAAGAGCGCGAAGGTGCTCGACCCCGAGCGCGTGCCCGCGCTCCGCGATCCGCTCGAGCCGGGCATGCTCACCGGAGAGGCGAGCTGGGAGAATCGCGCGCAGATGGGACGCACCAGCGCGCGCGACTACGTGGAGGCGCTGCTTCTCGACGTCCACCGCGCTCGCTACCTCCAGGCGCACCCGCACGTGGCCGTTAGGGCGTCGATCCTGCAGGACCAGCTCCTGGCCGACGGGGAGGACACGGTGAAGAAGCACGCCGGGCCCCGGGCGCTGGCCAAGCTGCACCGGGCCGCGCGCGCCTGGAACCGGGAGGAGTCATCGGGGCGCATCAAGGACGACTGGATCGAGCCGGAGACGCTGTTGTGGGCGGCATGGCGGGCGCTCCCCAAGCGAGAGAAGGCGGCGGTCGCGCGCGAGATCGTGACCGCGTTCGTCGAGCGCGTCGAGCAGGCGGCGACCGTCGATCCCCGACCGGCGGCGCGGGCCAGCGATCCCATGGAATGGCACCGCCACCGGATCCACCCGATCCTGTGGGAGGCGCTGGCCGCAGTGCCGGGGCCCAGGGACGCTGCGCGGCGGGAGCTCGAGTCCTGGCAGGCGCGGCGCGAGGAGTACCTGGAGCGGCGGCCGGTGTTCTCGCAGACCGACCTCGTCCCGCCGTGGGAAGAGTAGCGGCGTCATTGAGCAAGGGGGCGCTAGCGGCGCGCCCCCTTGAACCCCCGCTCGCTCCGCGGGAGTAAATCCCGCTTCGCTCGTTGCGGTTACACCTCCACCGCCCCCTTCAACACGCCCGCCACGTCCCGGATGCCCACGCCCGGGCCGGCCGGCACTGTCATCTTGCCGTCCTTGACCTTGAGGGGAGGATCGAACCAATCGTAGGTCTCCCTCCCCAGCTTGTACTCCTGGTAGCGCCCGATGTCGGGCACGCACGAGGCGAAGTGCAGCATGTAGATGAACCCGAACCCTCCCGAGATGTGCACGGTCGTCGGCATCTTCGCGAGGGCCGCCATGCGCGCGACCCGCACGGAGCGGATCATCCCGCCGTAGTAATGCAGATCCGGCTGCACGATGTCGACGCCCCGGTTGGCGATCATCCAGCGGAAGCGCCAGTCGCTGTACTCCTGCTCGCCGCCGGCCACCGGGATCGTCAGCGCATCCGCGACGACCTTGGTGTCTTCCAGGTGATCGAACGGGCACGGCTCCTCGAAGTAGACCGCACCCACCTCTTCCAGCATTCGTCCCACCCTGATCGCCTGCGGCGGGTCGTACGAGCTGTTGGCGTCGGCGTGGATGTCGATCGTGTCCCCGAAGGTCTTGCGCACCAGCGGGATGAGCTTCTCCGTCCGGCCGAGGCTCGCGTCCGCGTTGCGGCTCATCCGCCCGCCGACGCGGAACTTCACCGCGCGGGCTCCGGACTCTTCCAGGAGCTTGCGCAGGTGTCTGATCTCCTCTTCCGGTGTGGTGTCCCGGCGTCCGCTCGCGACGTAGCACGCCACCTCCTGGCGCACGACGTCTCCCAGCAGCGCCCCCATCGGCTTGCGCGCGATTCGACCGAGCATGTCCAGGACCGCGAACTCGACCCAGGCTTGCGGGCTCCACAGCGCCAGCCCTTGGAGCTTGTAGTTGTCGCGCCACCGGTACAGCTCCCACAGGAGGTTCTCGAGGTCGCGCGCATCCTTGCCGACGAAGAACGGCATCACGAGTTGCTTGAGGATCTTGTCCAGGTACTCCGGCCGGGGTGGGTTCGCGACCGACACACCTTCTGCCCCGTCCTTGGAGCGCACGTGGACGAAGTGCTCGCCATCCTTCTTCAGAAGCCGGAGTGACTCGATGATCACCGGCGAGATGAGGCCATCGAGCCGGAGCACCGGCGCCGCCGCCGCACGGTCCAGATCGCGCACGTCCACGCGTGGAGCCACGCTCAGCCCCATCGCTCCCGTCCCGATGGCCCCGAGGAAGCGGCGCCGGCTGCCTCGCATGCTTGTACCTCCCGTTCTAGGGCTTTCGGAGCTGCTGGGCCCGGGCCCGCGCCTGCGCGGCGTCGGCCGCGCGGCCCAGCGCCTGGTACGCGTCGGCCAGGAACGTCTGCGCCTCCACCGATGACGGCTGCGCCTCGGCCGCCCTCTGCAGGTAGGGCACCCCGGCCCCGGCCTGGCCCTGGAGGGTGAGGATCCGCCCCAGCAGCAGGTTGGCCCGGTAGTGCCGCGGCTCCAGCTCGAGCGCGGCCTTCAGCTCGGTGACCGCCTCGCCCACGCGGTCGATGCGCGCGTAGACGGAGCCGAGCGAGAAGCGGGCGTCGGCGAACTTCGGCAGCTTCGAGGCGACGATCTCGAAATGCCCGGCCGCCGTCTTCCAATCACCCGTCTCGAAGAGCGCGATCCCCATCTCGTAGTGGGCCATCACCGCATCGGGCTGCAGCTCGATGGCGCGGCGCAGCGGCGCGATCGCCTGCGCGTACTTCCGCTCCCGGCAGCGGGCCACTCCGAGCTGGAGCTGCGCCATCGGGATCTGCGGATCGGTCGCGAGCACGCGCTCGAGCAGGGCGCTCGCCCGCGACGTCTCGCCGTTCTCCAGCGACAGGATCGCGTCGTGCAGCGTGTTGGCCACCGCCACCTTGTCCTTGGGATCGATTCCCGTCGCCGAACGCGCGGCGACGCCGGTGGACACGTAGCCGAGGCTGGCCAGCTTCTCGGCGAGCTGCGGATCCGCCGCGGGGCCCGTCGGCCCGCCACCGCCTTCGCCGGCGGTCCGGCGCCGGAACTCCTCGAGGATCCGAGCGACGCCGTCGGCCACGGCCTTCCGCTCCTCGGCGACGTTGCGGGCGGCGGCCGGATCGACGGCCAGGTCGTACAGCTCGCGCCGCGGCGCCTTCACGTAGAGGAAGCGATCCCCGCGCCATGCCGCCAGGCTGCTCCAGCCGAACGCGCGGCGCGGGTAGTCGGTCTCGGCGTAGGCGGGGCGGTCGGCGGCCCGCGGCGCCGAAAGCAGCGGCAGGAGCGACTGGCCCTGCGTCGCGGGCGGTACCGCGACGCCCGCCAGCTCCAGCAGCGTCGGCGCCAGGTCCACGGCGCTGACCCTCGCCGCGACCCGCCGTCCGGCATCCCGGCCCGCCGGCCGCTTGAGCAGCAGGGGAACGTGGATCGTCGGATCGTAGAGGAACACTCCGTGGGTGGACTCGCCGTGCTCGCCCAGGCTCTCCCCGTGATCGGCGATGACCGCCACGGCCGTGCCGTCCAGCAGCTCCGCCGCTCGCAACCCGGCGATCAGCTTGCCGACCTGCGCATCCACGTAGGCGATCTCCGCGTCGTAGGGCGTCTTCGCGAAACGCGAGCGGAACGGCTCCGGCGCCTCGTAGGGATCGTGGGCGTCATAGAGGTGGACCCAGAGGAAGAAGGGCCCGGGGGGGCGCTGGCCGAGCCAGACGAGCGCGCGAGACACCACCTCGCCTCCGCGGCGCTCCATCGTGGCGTAGCGATCCTCCTTGCCGCGCTTGATCTTGAAGCCGGCGTCGTAAGTGTCGAAGCCGCGGTCGAAGCCGGGGGCGAGCCCGCCGCGCGGATCGAGGATCAGCGCGCCCACGAAGGCGGCGGTGCGGTAGCCCTGCGCCCGCAGCAGGTCGGGAAGCCACGGAACGGAGGCGGGCAGCGGCACGCCGAAATCGTTCACGCGATGGAACTGCGGGTAGGTGCCGCTGAGGATCGTCGCGTGGGCCACCGTCGTGATCGGGGCCTGCGCGAAGGCGTTCGCGAAGACGGTGCCCTGGCGCGCGAGCGCGTCCAGCGCCGGCGTCAGGCCGCGAGTCGAGCCGAGGAAGCCCATGCGGTCGGCCCGCGTCGTGTCGAGGGTGACGAGGACGATGTTCGGTCGCTCCGCGGCGGCGGCGGGGAGCGCGGTGAGGAGAAGGAGGGCCCAGTACCGCATGAAAGGAAACAGGGGAGCAGGATTCTACCCCACTCCCCCTCAGGACCTCCGCGACGGGCGGGGACTGCTTCCTAGAACTGCAGGCGGAGCGCCCACTGGAAGGCGCGGGGCCCGCCCTGCGAGATCACCGGGTTGCCCTGGTCGACGTCGGGGGTCGTGCTGAACTTGCCGAACGCGCTGTTGCGGATGTTGCTCGTCGGCGCGCCGAAGTTCGCCCGGTTGAGCAGGTTGAAGCCCTCGATGCGGAGCTGCACGTTGAACCGGTCGTTGATCTTCGTGTTCTTCACGAGCCCCAGATCCCACTGCGCGAAGCCCGGGCCCCGGATGATGTTGCGCCCGCAGTTTCCGACCGTGCCGTTGGCCGGGATCGAGAAGATCTCGGGGTTCGCGATGTACTTGTCCGCGTCGCGGGGGTTGTAGCGGATGTCGGTACTGCTGCAGTTCGCCCGCGTGCGGTCGAAGTCCTGGCCCGAGCGGTCGCGGGCCACGTTCGGCGTGTAGGGACGCCCCGCGAACGCGTTGAAGATCGTCGAGAACTCCCAGCCCGCGCCTAACTGTCCCGCGCCCAGCTCGGGAATCTTGTAGACGCCGCCCACGCCGAAGTTCAGCGGCACGTCATGGTCGCACGGCCCCTTGTTGGCGGCGGGGTTGTAGGGGTTCTGGTTCTGGCCGGCCTGGCCCCCACCGCCCCGGTTCACCGAGTTGTAGTCGGTGCACTTCGACCAGGTCAGGTTGTACTGGGTGTTGATCCCGTGCCAATTCGCCTGGCGCCAGGTGACCTGGAGGCTGTCGTACCAGCTCCGGCCGTCGTTGACGAGCTCGACGATGTGCTTGTAGGTCGGGAACTGCTTTGCGAAAGGACGGTTCGGCTGGGGAGTACGGTAGTCGGTGCCGAGGGGCGGCGCGTTCAGGTCACGTACCATGAGCTGGTCCCGGCCGCGAGAGCCCACGTAGCTCAGCGTGATCACGTTGCTCTTGAAGATCTCCCGCTGCAGGCTCAGGTGATAGAGGTGGAAGTACGGCGTCTGCAGGTGAGGGTCGATCGCGAAGACGTTGAAGGGGGGCTGGCCGGTGGGCGAGCTGCCGAAGATGGGCTTGCCGGGCTGGATGCAGACGTAGTCGCCGTTGGCGCCCGTGTCGGGGTTCAGGCAGGTGGCATCGGGATCGTCCGCCTGGAGGCCCAGGTCCCCGAGCAGGCTGACCCCGAAGACCCCCAGGGTGGGGTTGGTGAAGGCGCCGGTGCGCGCCCCGTTGATGTTGTAGGGCGCGTGCAGCGCGGCGAAGTTGCCCACGTCGTAGGTCAAGGCGTACCCGCCGCGGAGTGCGGTCTTGCCGTCGCCGGTGATGTCCCAGGCGAAGCCCGCGCGCGGGCCGAGGTTGTTCTTGTCGGTCTCATGGAGCGAGCTCACGCCACCGGTGCCGAGGTTCACCAGGCCGCGGTCGGGGAAGAATCTCGCGGCCAGGTTGTCCCGCTCCCCGAGCGGAAGGCTGACGTCGTAGCGCAGGCCGAGGGTGAGGGTGAATCGCGGCGAGAGCTTCCAGTCGTCGCTCACGTAGGCGCCGAACGAGTTCTGGCGCAGGTGGCGGACGGTGCTGCCGAACGTGCGCCCGGCAAAGTCGGCGCGGCCGAGGAGCATGGCCACGATCGAGTCCACCGGGTCCCCCGTCCCCGCCGTGAACTCCAGGGTCGTGCGGGCGCGGTTGCGCACGCTATAGGTGGTCGCGTTCTGGTAGTTGCCCCCGACCTTCAACGTGTGCTTGCCCCCGATCCAGGTGAAGCTCGAGGAGACGTCGGTGTTGGCGTTGGGAGCGGTGGTGATGGGGTAGCCACCGATGCCGCCGATATAGCCGAAGCTCGAGAAGTAGTCCACGTAGGGGACGCCGAAGTCGAGCGGGTCGAGGGGACCGGTGTCGATGCCCAGGCTCTTGGGGTCGACCTTGTTGTTGATGCCGAGGACCTGGGAGAAGCGGTTGTAGCCCACGTGGGTCTCGAGGATCTTGTTGGGGGCGAGGGTGGAGGTCCAGGTCCCGCCCACCAGCGCAACCCGCGGGTCGGTCACGGAGTTCCACATGTCGGGCGGGTTGGGGGCGGCGGGGGCGACAAAGCTCGAGCCCCCCGACACCGACTGGTGGCTGCGCCCGTACATCCCGCGCAAGCTGAGCTGGTTCTTGTCGTTCAGCTTGTGGTCGAGCTTGAGCGAGAAGTTGTCGGAGGTGCCCACGAGCGGTGTGTTGACCGCGATCTCGCCGCTCGGATCCGTGGGGTAGAAGCCCAGCAGGCTCTCGCCCGCCTTGGTCGTGCTGAGGCCGGCGGCCGTGATGCGGGCCCGGGCCTGGGACACCTGGCCGGGAGTGGGCACGAACGCGCGGTAGGGCGTTCCGACCTGGATGCGCTGGCCTTCGTAGTAGCCGAAGAAGAAGGTCCGATCCTTCACGATCGGCCCGCCGAACGTGACGCCGAACTGCTGGTTCTTGAGCGGCGTCTTCGGGTTGGGCGGAATGCAGTCTTTCCTGGTCTTTGAGTTGGCATCGAAGCAGGTCTGGGTGAAGTAGTTCTTGGCGTCCATCCAGTCGTCGTGCCGGAAGTAGTAGGTCGAGCCGTGGAAGTCGTTGGTGCCGCTCCTCATCACGATGTTGATGGCGGCGCCCCCTTTCACGCCGAACTCGGCGCCCGGCGTCTGTTGGACCGTGAACTCCTGGATGGCGTCGGAGGGGATCACGGTGGACACGAGGCCGACCACACCGGGCGTGCCGAAGGCGACGTCGCCGTAGTAGCGGTCGTTGTTCGAGATCCCGTCCACCATGAAGTTGTTCGAGGTGTTGCGCTGGCCGCTGATGTTGATCGACAAGAAGCCGCCCCCCGGCGAGCGCTGCACCCCGGGCACCGTGCTGAGCAGGGCCTGGAAGTCGCGGCCGTTCAGGGGCATCTCGGCGATGCGCTCGCGGTCCACGTAGCTGTTGAGCTTGTCGGAGAACTCGATCACGGGCGTGGTCGCCTCGACCGTCACCGACTCCGACTTGTTCCCGACCTGCAGGCGGAAGTCGGCCTTGGTCATGTTGTTCACCGCCACCTGGACACTGCGGCTGGTGGTCTTGAAGCCCTGCAGCGTCGCGGTGACCGTGTACACGCAGACGGGCAGCTCAGCCAGACGGAACCCGCCCGCGCTGTCGGTGGTCGCAGAGCGCGAGAGCCCGGTGGCCACGCAGAGTGCGGTGACGTCGGCGCCGGTCAGCGCACCGCCGGTGGAGTCGTTGACCGTTCCTGTGATGTCACCTGTGATCTTCTGCGCGTAAGCCACGGGCGCCGCACCCAACGCGAGCGCGCACGCTCCGACGGCCAAGAGCAGCCTGACTTGGCGCACCTTCATGGACCTCTCTCCTTCTCTGACCCGGGACAGGGGGAATCTGACGGGTTTTTACGCCCCGGGCGGCGGGCTGTCAAGGTGATCCGTCCCGCCGGACGGCCTTTCAGACGACGTCGCGCAGCCGAAGGACGCGCTGTATCCGCAAATCGGAGAGCTTGTGCCGCCGCCGGGCGTCGATGAGCCCCTTCGGCCCGCACACGGCGGTGAAATCACACCAGTCGCAGGCGGTGGGCTCCTGGACGAAGGAGCCCTCGGCGATCGCGTCGACGAGGCCCCGGAGCAGGTCCTGGAACTCGCGCCCCCGCACCCGCTCGGGATCGAAGCTCACCTGGCGGCCGCCGTCCACGAAGTCGAGAAAGGCCTCCACCACCGGCTGGTCAGGAAAGATCCGGGCCGCGGCCAGGACGTAGAACGGGATCTGCAGCTGCCGCCCGCCTCGGAACATTCCCCCGTCGTCGCGGGGCGCCCGGCCGGTCTTGTAGTCTCGGAGGACGAGGGTGCCGTCGGGCCGGCGGTCGATGCGGTCGATCCGCCCCGAGACACGCAGCGTGCGGCCGTCGCCGAGGTCGACCACGAGCGGCTCTGCCATGTGCGGCTCCGCGCTCCCCACCTCGCGCGAAAGCCCGAAGGCCACCTCGAAATGGGCGGGGGTGGCGCGGTTGGCGCCCGCCGCCTCCCGCTCCAGCCAAGAGCCGAGGCCGTCGCGGAAGCGCGATCGCTCGCGCTGCCAAAGCATCGTGAAGCGGGGCGGGCTGCCGGCGACGAGGGAGTCGAGCGCCTCGTCGGCCATCTCCATCAGGCGGCGGCGCGTCTCGGCGCTGTCGCGCACCGGCAGCTCCGCCCGGTCTCGTCGCTCGCGCAGGAAGCGCTCCGCGACGGCGTGGAACAAGCTGCCTCGCTCCAGGGGCTCGAGCCGCCGCCGCTCCTCCGGCTCGAGCACGGCGTCCAGTCCGATCACGTGCTGGAGCAGGTAGCGGAAGCCGCACTGCGCAAACGTGGCCAGGCGGCTGGCCGAGAGCGGCCAGCCGGAGCGGACGGGGTCCAGGCGGGGACGGATCTCGGCCGCAAAGCGCGCGGCTTTGGGGTGCTCCGCGGGAAAGGCCACGAGCCCGTCGTAGGCGGTGAGCCGGTTCGACCAGCGCGCCCTCAACGCCTGGCGCGCGCCTCGGAAGAAGAGCGAGCCGCCGGCGATGGCCTCCGCCGCTTCGTCACCTCCGCGGCGCACCCGGATGCGATCGCGCTCCGAAGCGTCGAGCGCGTCTTCGAGGGGGAGAGCATCGAGGTCGTCCTCGCCGACGAGCGCGTCGAGGTCGGCCGCTCCCACCGGCCGCCCCTCGAGCGCCGACGCGGCGGCCACGAGGAAGAGCGACGGCAGGCGCTCGCGGCCGGTGCGGGGGTCGGCGCGAGGATAGGACAGGATCAGCCGTTCGGTCGCCTGGCCGAGGGCGCGGTGGAACATCCGCCGCGTCTCGAGGAGGCGGTCTTGCGTGGTGGCGAGGCGCTGAGGTGCGCCGGCGGCGGGCGCCGCGCCCTCTTGGTGATCGAAGAGCGAGAGCTGCCCGCGGGTCCGCGCGCGCGGAACGGCA